>CAYYVH010000324.1:0-4707 GCA_964475075.1 uncultured Anaerolineales bacterium
GGATCGAACGGCGGAGCGACTTCCACCACATCACCGCCCACCAGGTCCAATCCTCCACCAGAGAAAAGGGGTCAGACCCCTTAGAATCTACATCAAGGGGTCTGACCCCATTATTGGTGGATGTTCCCTGGCCGGTCAGCGTCGCCCGGCAATCGCGTCGCTCACCACACAAAGGATTTCCCACATCATCGTGGCGCCCACCAAGGCGGTGTTGCCTGAAGGATCGAACGGCGGAGCGACTTCCACCACATCACCGCCCACCAGGTCCAATCCTCGGCAACCTCGAATCAGGGCCTGACCTTCGATAGTGGTGAGGCCGCCGATCTCCGGGGTGCCAGTGCCGGGTGCATAGACCGGGTCGAGCCCATCCACATCAAACGAGATGTAGGTTGGACCATCGCCGCACACGCGATGGACCTCTTTGATCACCGCCTCCAGTCCCATCTCGTGGAACTCCTCGATATGGATCACCCGCATGCCGGTGTCGTACGAGAAAGCCCACTCGGTCTCGGCACGGCCACGAATACCGATTTGAATGGTGCGCTCGGGGTCAAGCACACCGTCCACCGCCGCATTCCGAAAGGGTCCTCCGTGATGGAATTTGGAACCGGCATAGGCTCCCATGGTGTCACAGTGGGCATCCACATGTACCAAACCGACCGGCTCGTCACGTCCCATCGCTTTAAGGATCGGATAGGTGATGGAGTGGTCTCCGCCGGCCGACAGGGGGACCACCCCCGCATCCTGGATCTTGTGGTAAAAAGCTCCGATCTCAGCGATTGCGGCGTCTAAACCATAGAGATTGAAAGGCACGTCGCCATAATCGGCAAATCGAACCAGCTTTTTCGGGATGATCCCGCTGTGATGATGCATGGGGCCGTCGGTGATGGAGGAGAACTCGCGCATCTGCTTGGGACCATGACGTGCGCCCGCTCGGTTGGTGACACCGAGGTCAAACGGGACACCGATCAAGGCAATATCGAGAGTGTCGAGCCGGCGGTTGACCCCGCTTCTGAAGAAGCTCGGTAGACCAGCGAACGGGCGGGAATCCCAGACGTCGTCATCATCGGTTTCCGCGCTCATGTAGGTCTTGAGCCATTCGTCTTCAAGCTCGTCGACATACGGGCGATTGGCGAGCTCACGTATGCGTGCGAGCTTTTCTGGATCCATCATGGTGAGATTTCCCCCATTGGCCTGCCGTCATCTAGAATAGACTGCCGAACCCGGCACGCGAGCACGTAGCCGGCCTCGAGGTTAGGCCAACAACGCGGCCATGATCCTGTCACGAGAAAGGGGCATGTCGCGGACACGGCTGCCAAGAGCATGGGCCACACCATTGCCAATGGCTGCCGCCGTGGGTGCGACGGAACACTCACCAACGCCCAGCGAGGGCTGATCCGGTTGATCCAGCACGTCTGCCTCGATTTCAGGAATTTCGCTGAAACGCAGGATGGGGTAGCTGTCCCAATCCAGGGACGTCACCCCCGGGCCCGCCATGGTCACTTGCTCCTTCAAGGTCCAGGAGGCGCCCTGGACCGCACCGCCCTCGAGCTGGTTGCACACCCCATTGGGGTTGATCACCAGGCCGGCATCGGCCACCACCCAAATGTGCTCCAGGCGCACTTCCTCGTCCACGCTCAAGGCGACGGCGACGGCGGCATAGGCGGCCGTGTTCTTATAACGGGCAAAGGCCAGGCCCAGTCCGCGTCCATCGCCTCCCTTCCCGCGCCGTGTCCAACCGGCTCGCTCGGCAACCGTCTCGAGCACGGCGCGGGCGCGCGCATCGGGCAGCAGGGCGAGACGATAGTCCAGGGGATCTTCCCCAGCCTTGATGGCCAAATCATCGATCATGGCCTCCAAGGCGAAGACGTTTGTCAAGGCGCCCAGGGTGCGCAGGGCCGAGGTGCGCACGGGCGGCGTCGTGGTCAGATGATGCACAATGCGTGTGCTGGGGATGTCATAGTAAGGCTTGGCATTGCGGGTGCCGCCACCACCCCGTTCCTCACCAGGGTCCGTTGGCGGCAAGACGGGACGCGGTTCGGGCAAGGCGTCGGATGCCAGCAGGCGCCCGGCACCAGTCATAGGTCGCTGCGCGTGCGTTGAGCTCCAAATCTCGGCCGTCCAATCGCTGGGTAGGCCGGCCTCATCAACTCGAACTCGCAGGTTCGTCAGCATCGCAGGGCCAAAGGGTTCAAAGCCAAACTCCTCCTGCCGCCGCCATTGCAGACGGATCCAACGCCCCGGCTTGTTCACGGCAATGATGGCGGCATCCAGCGTGGCATCGTCGGCGCCGTTATGACCGTAGCAGCCGGCCCCTTGCAAGTGCTTGGCAGTGACCGAATCCTCCGGCAGGTCCAACACATCGGCAATATTCTTGGCCAGGGGATGCATGCCCTGGCCATGGGAGCAGATAGTCAGATGCCCGTCCACGAATCGCGCCAAGGCGCAGGACGGCGCCACGGAGGCGTGGGCGATATAGGGGCGGGAGAAAATCGCCTCCACCACATCACCCATCGTTGCAGAGTCTTCAGGCGCGTTTTCCGGCGCGCCGTAACTGAAATCGATTGATGGCTTGCCCCGCAGCCAGGCGGCTTCCTGCTGGGCCGGCGCGATATCCGGGGCATTGTCCCACCTGGCATACCCCGGGATGGTGGCGGCCGCTGCCGCCGCCGCTTCCACCGCCGCCTCGTCATCACCCAGAATGGCCACGAAATTTTTCAGGCGCAGGAACGCGATTTCCGCTTTCGCGGCGCTGCGGATCGCCGCCTCATCCAAAGTCCGCAATGCAGCCTCGCGTCCCGGCTGGCGCAGGGTGCGGGCATGTAGTACATCGTCAGGCAGCCAATCATGAATATAGGCGCCACCGAACAATTTCGCGGGCAAATCCCGGCGCGGGGCATTCTTGCCGACAATCCGGTAATCGCTGGCCGGTTTTGGCGCGATGGCGCCGGTGGGCGGCTGGGACCAGTCGATTTCAGATGCCACGCTCCAGTATGAAATTTCGCTGGACCTGCCATCGACAAGAAAAATACCGTTCCGCACCGCCAATTGGTCAACGTTGCAATTCAGGCGCAGGACCGCCCGTTGCAGCAACAAGCCCCTTGCTTCGGCACAAACAGCGCGGATCGCGGCACCGGAATCCATGATGGACAGGCTGGAGACGGTATAGCGTTCATCGGGAGCCTCATCCGTATCGCCGGACAGCATGACGATTTGCTCCAATGACAGATCCAATTCCTCCGCGGCGATTTGTGCCAGGGCGGTGACGACACCTTGACCGAACTCCACCTTGCCGGTGGCGACGCGCACGGTTTCGTCTTCTTGAAACGTCAACCAGCGGTCAAACCGTGGATTGATGACCAGGTTAGCCGGCAGATCAGCATTGTCGTTGCTCATGCCCGCTCCTCCCCCCGCAGTATTGCGGCGGCGCGGTGCACAGCCCGGATGATGCGGCCATGGGCACCGCAGCGGCACAAATGCCCGTCCAGGGCAGCGACAATGTCCGCACGGCTGGGATTGGAATTGTTGTCCAGTAAAGCCTTGGCGCTGATCAATATGCCCGAGAGGCAATAACCGCACTGCCCCGCCTGCTCGTCAAGAAAGGCTTGCTGCAGGGCATGGGGATTGGCTTGTGTCCCCAGGCCCTCGACCGTTAACACCGACTTGCCGGCAACGGAGTCTATCGCCCTGGTACAGGCATAGCTGGGTTCATTATCGATCAGGACCATGCAGCAGCCGCATTGCTCCAACCCGCAGCCATAGCGCGTGCCCCGAAGACCCAGCTCGTTGCGCAGCACATAGAGCAGGGGCAGGGCGGGCTCGGCCTCGACACGCCTCGCTTCGCCATTGACGGTTAGCTCGAACGCTTGTTTCATGCGCAATGCTCTCCTCCGTGTCCCGGAGCGGTCAAGGCCAGGACCGCACCCAGGATCGTCAGTACGACGATCAATGGGCCGAAGCCGGCAAGTCCTCCCGCCGCCAGCCAGCCGGCGGAAGCGGCCGCGCCGTTCAGCCCCGTTACCGTGCGCCGCACGTGCGGTGGCACATTGGCCGGAGCCGCCATGAGCGAGCGCCAGGAGGGGGGGTTGGTGCTGCGACTACCGCCCCGGGTCGGGTGCCGAAGTGTCGGTCGAGAACGATCCCGACGACCCCAAGAAGGCAAACATGGCGTCCGCCCAGCGGCCTACCGATCGCCGGTGCGACGGATGTTTCCCGTCGGCCCGCTGGCCTGACTCCCGATCCGTGCCGACGGCGCATAGCGGGAGGCGCGGTTGTGCCGGCCACCGGTCTCGTCGAACTCGAGATCACCCGCTTCGACGAGTTTCAACAAGGGTGGGTACGCGGCCGCCTTGGCAGTGACCTGCCCGGCCTTGCCGGGTCCCAGGAAGAGCTTCTTGCCGCGGGGTAACGGCACGCTGATCGGTCGGTTCGTCTTGTTGCTGATGTCCATCTGCGTCAGGACCTCCTCACGCTGGTCGCGACATCGTAGCAGTGATCTCCCGTCCCCGACAGGAACCTCGTCTGTCTCTTGCCCTAAACCTCGTGGCCAGTGAAGCACATTCGCCACTCGAACCCCGAGCCACCCCGGAGACGTGGGTCTCGAGCACCATTAACACGCTGCGACGGCAAATCAACCCGGCCGGCTGACGGGATAGCAGAAGCGCCGGCTGCTGCCGAATCGTCGAGCGCGGCGCGCTCTTCCCGGCG
>CAYYVH010000325.1:0-4681 GCA_964475075.1 uncultured Anaerolineales bacterium
GGCGTGGCGCAACGGCGAGAGCCTTCGCATCGAGCCCGGCCTCGGGCTGGCGGGCGCCTTCCTCGCAACGGGCGGCGGGACGGCATCGCTCGGTCCTACGTCACCGCATTCCCGCTCGGCCTGAGATGCGGTCGGCGGCCGGCGTCACCGGTTGTCGAGGGGGGACGGCCTCACGATTCTCGCGCTGCTGGTGATCATGGCCGTGGCGGCGCACCTGCGCTTCCTCGGTGTGGACTGGGATGCGGGCCAGCATCTCCATCCCGACGAGCGGTTCCTGACGATGGTGGCCTCGGCGCTCCAAACGCCGGAGGACTTCGGGCACTACCTCGACAGTCAGACCTCGACCCTGAACCCACGGAACCAGGGCCACGAGTTCTACGTCTACGGCACGTGGCCCATGACGCTGGTCTACCTGACGGCGGACCGCCTGCGCCGGACGGATTTCCCTCGCCTCGAGGTGGGGAATCGCCTCCAGGCTGGGGCTGACCGGCTCGAAGCGGACGTCGACGCCTGGTTCTTACAGTTCGGGACGGACTACGCGCGCGTCTATCTGGTCGGGCGCAAGCTCATGGCGGTGTTCGACCTGATGGCCATCCTGCTTCTGTACGTGCTGGGGGTGCGTCTTTACGATCGGCGGGTTGGGCTGTTGGCAGCGGCGCTGGCCGCGGTCACCGCATTCTCGATCCAGCAGTCGCACTTCTTTACAGTGGATACCGCAGTCAGCTTCTTCGTCCTGCTCTTCTTCGTCGCAGCGGTGGGCATGGTGCGCCACGGCGGCTGGGAAGACATCGTGTTCGCCGGTCTCGCCCTCGGCATGGCCCTGGCGAGCAAGATCTCGGTCTGGCCGTTGGTGGGGCTGGCGGTTCTGGCGCTCATCCTGGCGGATCGGCGGCGCGGGCGGCACCTGGCACGGGAGTGGCCGCGCCTGACGATCGAGGTGGTGTTGCTGGGGATCGTGGCGTTCGCGACGCTGCGCGTCACGCAACCGGACATGTGGGCCGGCCCGGGTTGGGCGGACGTCGCGGCGAATCCGGAACAACACGCCCACGTGACCAGTCGCGCCCCGAGCTGGTGGCACACCGTCGACGCCCTAATGCCGGAGGAACTGAAGCCGCTGCTCCTCCCGGAGCCGCGCTGGGCGGAGAACATGCAGCGCATCCGCGGCATGGTCTCCGGGCACGGGCAGGATTGGCCGCCGAATCACCAGTGGTGGGGGCGCACGGCGTGGTGGTTTCCGTGGAAGAACATCGTCCTCTGGGGCATGGGCGTCCCCCTGGGTCTCGCCGCCTGGTTGGGTTGGGCGGCGGCCGGATGGCAACTCGCTCACGGGCGGAGGCGGCACCTCTTGCCCTGGCTTTGGGTGACCGTGTCGTTCGGCTACCTGGGAATGCAATGGTCCAAGACGATGAGGAACTTCCTGCCCATCTACCCCCTCCTCATACTCCTGGCGGCCTGGGGCCTGGTGAGCCTCTACGACTGGGCGCGCCGTCGGTCTGAGGTGGCGCCCGCGGGCGCCGCGTGGCTGGGGCGCCTCCGCTCGCCGGTGCTTGTCGCGGCGCTCGCGGCGCTCGTGCTCGGTGGGACGGCCGTCTGGGGGTTCATGTTCTCCCGCATCTATACCCGCGACCACTCGCGGGTAGCCGCCAGCCGCTGGATCTACCACAACGTTCCGGCGGCCGTGTCGCTGACAGTAGTGGGCGATGAGGGGCCCGGCCGCTACATGCCGGTGAGCAACTCGAACGGGCTCACGTTCGAGGGTCATGCCTTCACCGTCGCCGAAGACGATCGCCTCGAGGGGGCCCGCGTGCTCGTGCCGACTCACGAGCCGGTGACGGTCGACGGCGTGCTCCTAAGCAACCTGACGGATCCAGCCGGAGACCCGGCGCCGGAGAGCTTCCACGTCTGGCTCACCACCAATCCGTTCCCGGCGTCCGACGGGTCATTGAATGGTGTGCTCGCCGAAGGCGAGGCGAGCGAGCTACTTACGGCCGCTGAGGAGCGGGCGGTGCGCGTCGCCCTGCCGGAGACGGTCCTCCAGCCGCAGGGGGAGTACTACGTCTGGGTGGAGGTTCGGGGAGCGCCGGTTGCCGGACGGGTTCCCATTCTGGCCATGGAGACCCCGTGGGATGATGTCCTGCCCTTGGGCATGGTTGGTTACGCGGCCTACGACCGGCCTGACACGCCGTGGGGTGAGGGGTTCTACGGCTCCGAGCAGCTCGGCCTGTACGGCGAGGACGATCCGGCCAAGGTGGACCGCCTGGTCGATAGCCTGAACCGGGTGGACTACATCGTCATTACGTCCAATCGGGTCTACGGTGCGATCGCCCAGCTTCCGACGCGCTACCCGATGACGCTGCGATACTACGACCTCCTGTTCGGGGAGAAGATGGGCTTCCGGCACCTGGCGGACATCCACTCCTATCCGAGCCTGGGACCGTTCGAGGTGAACGACCAGTCCGCCGAGGAGGCATGGCACGTATACGACCACCCGAAGGTCGACGTGTTTGCCAAGACGGACGACTTCGATCCGGAGGCCCTGCGCGCCCAGCTCGCACCGCTCACGTCGCCCGAGGTGCGCACCTGGCGTGGTTTCAACGAGGAGGTGGCGAGGGACCGGAACCCGCTCGTGCTGCTGGCGCGCGACCTCAAGGAGCGCCTGGGTTGGGGAGGCGCATCCGAGGCGGCCGTCGTGGCCGGGCCATACCGCCCGGTGGAAGACGTGATGCTCTCCGATGCGCGCCGGATGGCCCAGGCGGTGGACGGCACGTGGTCGAGCATCTTCGACCTCGACAGCGCCGTGAACCGCTCTCCGGCCCTGGCCGTTGTGGTGTGGTACTTGGCCCTCTTCGCCTTGGGCCTGATCGCCTTCCCCCTGACGGCGGTGGCTCTACGGAACCTCGCGGACCGCGGTTGGTCCGTGAGCAGGGTGGTGGGCCTGCTGGCCACGAGCTGGCTGGCGTGGCTCCTGTCCTCGCTGGAGCTCGCGCGCCACACCCCGCTGCTTGTGCTCTCCTGCGCGGTCGTGGTGGCCCTCGTCGCCGGCGCGCTCGGGTGGCGGGAGCGGGTGGCGCTCTGGGAGTGGCTGCGGCGCCGGTGGCGCCTCATTCTAACCGAAGAGATCTTGTTCGCGGCACTGTTTGTGTTGTTCCTGGCCATCCGGATGGGCAACTCGGACCTGTGGCATCCGTACTTCGGCGGCGAGAAGCCGATGGACTTCGCGTACTTGAATGCCGTGCTGCGGACGGTCTCCTTCCCGCCGTACGATCCATGGTTCGCCGGCGGTCAGATGAACTACTACTACTACGGCTTCGTGTTCATCGGGGCGTTGGTCGAGCTCACGCGGATCGTGCCTTGGGTGGCCTACAACCTTGCCATACCCTCGCTGGCGGCGATGACCGGGCTGGGCGTGTTCGGAGTCGTCTACTCCTGGTCCCGCCGCTTCCACCGACCGCCGCTGTTGGCGGGGACGGCCGGAATGCTGGGCTCACTCCTGGCGGTAGCCTCGGGCAATCTGTACCAGGTGCCGTTCATCGCGCGCAAGCTGTCCGAAGTAGCGCCGCTGGATTTCAGGAGCGAGCTTCCGGGGGTCCAGACGGCGGTGCGGGCCATCTCCGGGTGGCTGGAGGTGGCTCAGGGCCGGGCCCACCTGGCCGTGCCGACGCACCACTGGTACTGGAACGCGTCGCGCGCCATCTCGGCGGGGACAGACGTTCAGCCGATTACCGAGTTCCCCTTGTTTACGTTCCTGTATGCCGACCTGCACGCCCACATGATGGCGCTGCCCATCACCGTCCTGGCTCTGGCAACCGCGCTATCGTGGGCCTTCCCTTCACGTGAGGAGAGGCGGCGCGCGGCGCCGCTGCGGGTCTGGCATCTGGTGCGGCTGGTCCTTGCCGCGCTGGCGATCGGTGCGTTGTGGCCAGCTAACACCTGGGACTACCCGACGTACGGTCTGGTCGCGGCCGGCGCCATCGCCGTGGCGCAGTGGGATCGCCACCTGCGGCTGGACCTGGGCTGGCTGGCCAGCGTGCTGTGCCGCGGTGTGCCGCTGCTCGCCCTGAGCCTCCTCTTCTTCGCGCCGTATCATCTGACATACGTGCGGCCCTACGGCAGCTTTGATGCGTGGACCCGGGTCAAGACACCCCTCTCCGATTACATCGTGGTGCACGGGATCTTCCTGTTCGCCATCGTCAGCTGGGCGATGGTGCGCCTGGGGCAGCTCCTGGTGCGCGGGGGTGTGCCGCCGCCGGTGCGACGGCTGCTGCTTGGCGCGTGGGCAGGCGTGTTGGCTGTGATGGGCGCGCTGTGGTGGCACTCGGCGTCCAACGTGCCGGATGGGGCCGAGCGTCCGGGCATCTGGCTCCCGGCGGTGGCGGCGATGCTCCTGGCCCTGGGGATCATGTGGCTGCTGTGGCCGCGGCTGCGTGCGCCCGAGAGGTTCTGCGCGTGGCTGTTGGTCCTCGGTGTGGCGCTGACCCAGTTCGTCGAGTACTTCGTCCTGAGTGGCGATATCGGGCGGATGAACACGGTCTTCAAGTTCTACATCCAGGTGTGGGTCCTCTGGTCGGTTTTGGCGGCGGTGGCGGTGGCGAGGCTCCCGCCGCGCCTCCCGCGGGCGGAGTGTGGGGGGTGGGGGGGGTGCGCGTGCGCCGGGGGGGTTGTGTGTGGGCGTGGCGCCCCG
>CAYYVH010000326.1:0-4646 GCA_964475075.1 uncultured Anaerolineales bacterium
GCGCGGATCGTCTTGCTGTCGGCCGATCGGCTGCCGGTGGCCCGGATCGCCCGCCCAGCGGGCGTCAGCCGCCCCGCGGTCTGGCGCTGGGCGTGCGTCGGTGCCCTGTTCACGGCCCGCGTGTCTCTGTACGGCCCCACCCTCGCCGCTTGAGGCGGCCGCCTCCCCCCGCCCCTCACCTGGATCCTCGGTTGCTGTCCGGCCGGCCAGGGCCGGTCCCGATGCCCAGCGCAGGGCGTCCACCCGCAGCTGCACGGTGCCGCCGTCCTGACCAAGGGTGACATAGCCGCCACCGCGCAGGGCCTCCAGCCAGACCGCGAGCAGTGGCTCATAGTCCTCGGTGGCTAGCGGCCAGTCCGCTCCGGCATCCGGTTCGTCCCAGGTATCCTTGCTGCGCAGGTAGCGGCCCAGGGCACTCTGGGCGCGCAGGCTGTGCTCGCCGCGCCTGGCCGGAGCGTCGAAGCGGAAGTGCGTGGCCCGGGGCACTAGCGCGCCCGCACCGGGGCTACCGTTGCCGGGCGGCGCCCAGGGGGGCTTCAGACCTTGACGCAGGCGCACTACGAGCTTCTCCAGCTCGTCCGGGCGCAGGACGGTCGCATCCACCCCCAGCTTGCGCCGGAGGGTGTCGAGGAAATGCCGCGCCACACGCAGGCGATTCGCGGGTGCGGCGGTGGCCAGGAGTGGGTGCTCGACCCACGGCCCTTCCTGGGCACACAGCTCGGCCAGGCCGGGGTACTGGATCTCGAGCAGGCCGCACTCCTCGAGGTTGCGCTGGGTGATTCGCCAGCCCCGGCCCAGGTTGGCCAAGAGGTGCAACCGCACCGCCGCCACCAGCAGCTGCTGGTTCTTCTGCGCCAGCCGCGAGCTCGGCGGCCCTGCTTCCTTGGCGTACTCCTCCTGCTCCATGGCCAGCGCGTCGGCGACGGCGGGGGCAAGCTGGTCGTACTCCAGGGCACCTTGCTCAGCCAAGGCCTGGGTCATGGCGGTACGGAGGCGGGAGACGAAGACGAAGTCATTGAAGTGACCGGCCTGGAGGGCGGCATCCTGGACATTGTCGGTGAAGCTAAGCAGCTTCGAGGCCCCGCGCGCCACGCCGCGGGCGCCGCGCAGACCGCCGACGGTGGCAATGCCCAGCACGGTGGTGGCGGTACTGCGGCCCTCGTTGGACAGCCAGGTCAACTTGCGGTACTCGCTCACCCGGCGGGTGTAGGTCTCCAGGCAGGTGGGACACAGCGCCAGCGGATGGCGCAGGAACCACCCCGGTGCGCCCTCGCTCGCCTGGCCACCAGGTGCTCCGTTCCCGGCCGGCGCCTGGCCCCCGGCAGCAGCATCCGCCGCCTCTGGGCGCCGGCCGGTCGCCGGGGGGCGCGGCCAAATCGAACCGTCGGGCGCGACGGTGACCGGCACTGGCACCCGCTCCCGATAGTTCTTCTTCAATCGTCGGCCGCCCTTGCGCTGCTCGAACCAGCTGTCCGGCAGCTCCGCCTCCCGGCCGGAGGACCACACCGGCCGGCCGGGGTCTTCCAGCACCAGGAAGCCCGGCCAGATGTCGCCCTCCTCCGCCTCCTCCTCATCGAGCTGGGTATCCAGTCGCCAGGGCACGAGGCGCTGTTTGGGCCGGTTCCACATCACCCGGTAGTACTCCTGACCGCAGTTCCGGCAGAACTTGAGCGGCACCAGCAGCCACTCGCCGGCGGCGTCTGGTCCGCTCGGCGGGGCATAAAGCTGGCCGCCCAGGGTCACCTGCCGGCGGCCGGGGGGCTCCAGGCTGGCATGGACGGCCCCGCCCTGGGAGATGAACTGGTGGAGCTTGAAGGCGAAGACCGGCTCCTCGGGGCGCAGCTCCAGCTCGCTGCCACGGAGGAGGAACCGCCGCAGCGCCTGGGCGCAAGTCGCCGGCGAGGCGCCGGTGAGATCAGCCAGGCGGGCGGTGCCTTCCTCGAGAGTGATCGGGCGGGCCCGGCGCAGCTGGCCGCCCTCCTCGCGCAGGCCAAAGGTGCGCTCGATCCAGGCGGTGAGGGGATGGGCCAGGAACTGCTCCGGCTCTCCCGGAACCGCTCGCTCATCGGCCACGCCGCCCTCGACGGCCGCGCGCAGGGCCTCTGGCGTTGGCTCACCCGCCAGCCGAGCGACCGGCTCCAGGGTCTCGCCGATGACGTTCTCCTCGGGAACAGTCTGGCCAAAGAGGGCAGTGGCGACGCGGGACACGGTCTGGCGTTCCTCCGCGGCGGAGCCGGTGACCATGGTGGCACTGGTGCCGATGGTGACCAGGTTCGGGCTGGCGGAGCGCACCCGCAGGCGGCGGATGAGCCAGGCCACATCGGCGCCCTGGCGGCCGGTGTAGGTGTGCAGCTCGTCCAGGACCAGGAAGTGCAGGTCGCTGGTGGCGTGGTCGACGAAGACGTGCTCCTGGGGGCGGGTGAGGATGTACTCCAACATGACATAGTTGGTGAGGAGGATATGGGGCGGCTTTTCCTGGAGCTCATTCTTCTGCTCGGTGGTCTCCTGACCGGTGTAGCGGGCGACGCGCACGGGGCAGTCGGGCACCTGGGCCAGCAGGCGCTCCAGGCTTTCCCGCTGGGAGTTGATAAGCGCATTCATGGGGTAGACCACCAAGGCCTGGACCCGGGGGCCGGCGTCTCCGGCCTTCAGGCAGTGGTCGACGATGGGAATCCAGTAGGCCAGGCTCTTACCGGAGCCGGTGCCGGAGGTGAGGACATAGGGCTCGCGGCGGGCGGCGATCCGAACGCCCTCCTCCTGGTGGGCGTAAAGACGGAATGGCTGCCCGTCGCGGCTGAAGATGGGGGCACACAGGGGGTGGAGGAGCCCTTCGTCGACCAGATCGGCCACGGTATGGCGGCGGACGTAGTTGGGGTTGAGCTGCAGGAGCGGTGGCGGCCAGAGCCGGCCGGCGGCCAGCTCCCGTTCGACTGTCTGGCGGATGGCCGGATCGCGGATGTTGACGAAGCTCTCGACGTAGGTGGTGTACTGTTTCAGGACGCCGGCATGGAGGGCGAAGACATCCAGGCCGGTGCCGGCCGTGGCAGCCGCATCCACTTCGGCCCGGGTGCTCACGGCGCACCTCCGAGCCGGGCCCAGGCCTCCAGCACCAGTCGTTTGGTGCGGTACTCGCCGTAAGTCTTCATCTCCTTCTCCTTGAGCACCCGGAAGGTTTCCCCGGGGAAGTCCTCGCCGTAGACATCCGTTGGGTCCAGGACGTACCGCAGCTCGCGTTCAGTGAGGCCGTACAGTCGGGCATAGATGGCGTCCAGCTCCGCCTGCAGCACCCCGCGCCGTTCGGCGGCCCATTTGAAGGGCGGGTAGGGGAAAGGCTCGCTCGAGCCAGAACTCGCCCGCTTTCCTCCGCTCCTGCGCTGAGGCCCTCCAGCACCACCGGACGCCGCGCTGTCCGCGCTTGCGCCCTCCGTGCCCCCCTTGGCGTCCACTTCAGCCCAGCGGCCCAGAAACTCCCGCTGAACAGCCAGCCAATCAGGCGGCCGAGCGTCGCCGTGGCCGCCGGTGGCCCGGGTATTCTCCTCCCACTGGGCGGCCATCGCCTGGCGCAAAACCTCGTCGGCGTCCGACCAGACGTCATCGGCAAACGGCTGCAGGTCCCAGGCGGTGTAGGTGAGCTCGAGCACACGGGGGATGATTAGGCGCAGGTCGGCGGGGCTGTAGGCAGTTGGGGGGAGGATGGGGAATTGTTTGAGGTAGAAGAAGTTGACGTGCACGCCGCCAAGTTTCTGTCGGGCAATTGCATCGCAGCACAAGGAGTCTGCCGCGGCAGGAACCAGTATGGGGAAGCTGACGGTGGCGGCGCAGCTGGCCAGAGGTGCGCTATTCCCGACCCCAGCCAGCGGGAGCCCCGCCCACACCAGCGTCCGTTCGTCGGTCGTTCGCGCGATGTCGCGAAACCCCAATAACCACCTCCGCTCCCTCCGTTCCACCCGCGCCATCACCTCTCCCCCCGGCACCCAATACCACGGCAGCGGCAGGTGGGCCGGATCGGCGTGCTCCTCGTCGCCGAACTTGGGCAGGTGCGTGCTCCGGCGGCTGGTCACCCCGTCGTAGGTGCCGAAGCGGTGATCGTAGTGCCAGATCATCTTCGCTTCGTAGAGCGGCAGGTATACCTCCTCACCGCACAGGAACCAGTTGCCCAACAGCCGGAAGCCCTGGTTCTCCAGCTGCACGCGGGTGCGGAAGAGGTGGGAGTCGTTCGACATGTCGAACATGCGCAAGAACGAGACCCCCCACGGGTTGTCGCCCTTCTCTTCGTCCACCAGCACTGGCACTCTTCGGTAGATCTACCGCGCCAGCTCGGCGTCGGGGCGCGTCCGAAAGACCGGACAGGTGCGGGTGTTGGGGTTGATCAGGGCAAAGTCGCCACTGGTGAGCACGAACCGGCGCACCTCGTCGGCCAGGTCGGTCACCTGCTGGGCGAAGAAGGCAAACTCGGCCCGGCCTTCCTGATCCGCCGCCGCTTCCGCCGCGCCCCGCAGCGTGAGCAGGCTGAACTTGTAGCGGCTGTCCACGTCAGGGAACAGCCCCCGCCGATTCTCAAAGTCGTACAGGCTGGCCAGCTGGTGCGTTCCTACCAGGTCGCGGAAGAAAAAACGGTTGGGGGCGCGGGTGGCGGTGGCCGTCGG
>CAYYVH010000327.1:0-4634 GCA_964475075.1 uncultured Anaerolineales bacterium
CCACTGCACTGAAATGAGAGGCTTGGGACGATTGAAAGGCGCTTCCTGGTGAGGTCTTCACTCCGGGCATGCCTCGCCCGGGCCGGACGGCTGCGCCAGCCATTACACGGTTTCTCAGGTCATCCCACTGCGCCCAGCAATCGCTCGAATCTCATGGCAATTGGATGCCACAAACGGCAAGTTATCGCAACACATGAACCAGCTTGACGCGCCGCGTAAGCCGCAGCGAGGTGGTCACCTCGAACTTGCACACCACCGAACCCCAACGTGGGCGCCTGTGGCGTCGACACGCATCACGTAGACTGATGGAAGGAGCGGCATGCAATGGCGAATCGGCGAGGTTGGCACGCGATGGCGGCACGGCGTACGGTGGCAGTGGTGCTGCCCGTGCTGCTGATCGGTCTGGCGGCCTGCGCTCCGGCGGCGAACGACGAGCCGGCGGAGGTCGCGGGCCCGCAAGTGCCCGAGAACCTCTCAACAGACTCCGGGGAAGAGCTCGGCAGCGGTGAAGGGACGGAAGCGGTGGACGTGCCGGATTATGAGATCATCAGCATCCTGCCCAAGGATGGGATCCCGGCCATCGACCAGCCGCGCTACTGGGAGGCCGAGGAAGCCGATGAGCGCTACCGGGCGGATGACCTGGTCATCGGCGTGTCGCTCGCCGGGGACCACCGGGCATACTCGGTGCCTTTCTTGAGCGCCCACGAGCTCGTCAACGACACGGTCGGCGGCCTGCCTATCTCGGTCACCTGGTGACCGCTGTGCTTCACGGGCATCGTGTATGCCCGACCGACGATCGACGGTCAGCTGCTCGACTTCGGCGTGAGCGGCAAGCTCATCATGAACGCGCTGGTCATGTACGACCGTCAGACGGATTCGTTGTGGAGCCAGATCCTGGGCCGGGCCGTGGATGGTCCGCTGAAGGGCACCGCGCTCCAGCCGCTACCGTCCATCATGACGACGTGGGCGCAGTGGCGCGATCTGCATCCGGACACCGTTGCCCTCGTCACGGGGGGCATGGCATACGATCCGTACGACGGCTACTACGAGAGTGGGAGTGCGGGCATCCTCGGCGAGACGCGGAGCGACGACCGGCTAGAAAGCAAGGCGCTGGTGACCGGAGCGGTCATCGGCGGCCAACCAGTGGTCTATCCGTGGGCAGTGCTGGCCGACGAGCGCGTGGCCAACGACACCGTCGCCGGCACGCCCGTCCTGGTGGTGCACGATCCGGCGACGAGCACGACCCTGCTGTTCGAGCGAACCGTGGACGGCAAGGTGCTCACCTTCCACTGGGACACGGGCGAGGAAACGCAGTTCGTCCTGGTGGACGAGGAAACCGGCAGTCAGTGGACGGCCTGGAACGGCGCAGGCGTCGAGGGTCCCCACGCCGGTCGCACGCTACAGCGCGTCCCCGCCACGAGCGCCTTCTGGTTCGGCTGGAAGGACTTCTACCCGGACACCCTGGTGTACGGCGTCGACGGGTGACGTTGGGAGCCGCAAAGAAACAGGTTCCTGCACAGAGGACGTCGGTGCGCCGTCTGCGCGGATGCAGCGGCGGCCGGCACGGTGTACATCCACGTTACCCCCCACCCACCGCGCGCTCGAGCTCCCGCTCGATCGCCTTCCGCACCGGGCCGCACCCCTCGAACACGGTCTCCTCCCAGTACTCGCGCGACGCCGGGCGGCTCGTCCGGATAAGGCCGTACAGATAGGCCAGCTTGCCCTGGAACTCGTGCACCAGCCGGAAGGTAGCCTCACTGTGGAACAGGAGCGGCTGGTCGCAGAGCTCGTCCAGCTCAACGAGGTGACGCCCGATGGACTCCAGATCGGCCTCCACCCCGGGCGCGCCGATCTTCGGGCCCGCCATGTACTGCCGCAGACCGTGCTCGCACACGCCGATCACGTCACCTACCCTCCGCAAGTGCTGCAGGCAGCGAATCCAGTGCAGCTTGGCCTCCTGCTCCGGCAGCAACAGCTCTGTCGAGGCCAAGGATGCCCTTCGGTGCAGGAGGAGCGACCTGAGCTGATCCACTCCGGGGTCGGAATCCTCGAAGAGCGCGTACAAATTTGCGAGCACTGACTTCAGCTCCGCAACATTGCCCGGCCAACCATACGACTGGAGCTCCGCAATCACCTCTTCGGACAACGTGGCCTGCTGCCCCGCATTCGCCCGCCAGAACTGCCGCGCCAGGAAGGGGATGTCCTCCGGCCGGTCCCGTAGCGCGGGCACCCGGATTACGAACCGCCGCAGCAGATAGTACAGGTCCTGCCGGAACTGCCCGTATTCGACCATCGCGTGGAGATCGCGGCTCGTAGCGGCGATCACCCTGGCACTCACCTCGATGTCGCCGCTCGCACCCACGCGCCGGATCATGCCGTCCTCGACGGCACGGAGGATCTTCCGCTGATCGTCCAGCGTCAGCTCGTCGATCCCGTGCAGCAGCATGGTCCCTTCGTCCGCGATCTCCCACATGCCCAGCTTCGCCGCTCCCGCGCCCTCGCCCTCACACCCCTCGACACCGAACAGCTCCTGTTCCAGCAGCTCACGCGACATGGTGGCGCAGTTGAACACCTTGTACGGCCGTGCCGACCGACAACCGTACTGGTGGATCGCGGAGGCCGCCAGCCCCTTCCCTGCACCGTTCTCACCCAGGATCAACACCGGCTCATCGCGCTGCCCGGCCCGCAGGATGAGCTGTCGGAACAACCGGACCTTGCCCGATTGGCCCCTGATCAGCCTTGTCAACCCGTCGGGCTCGATCTCCGGCGAAAGGCGGAGCGCCACGAGCCCCGGAATCGTGTCGTCGCCACGCAGTGGCACCTGTGGCTCCTCCACCGCCTTGCGCCAGAGATCGCCGAACACCGCGCTGCTGGCGCCGATCAAGTACGCATTCTGATCGCCCGCCTCCAGCGCGTTCTCCAGCAGAGTCCGAACGCTGCGAATCAGCTGCCCCACCTTGGTGTAACTGCCGGCGATCAGCGGGACCTCGTCGTATCCCAGCAACACGTGGCCCAGTGCCTTGCTCTTGTGCTTGGTGCCCCGATCGATGATCGCGCCCCCGAATTGGCGCAGTACGTCCAGGTCATCGTTCCGCACCACGTATGCGGCCGGCGCCACCCCCCTTGACTTGACCTGTGACACGAAAGCGGCCTCAGAGCCAGTCTCCAGAGCGAACTTGACAGGCTCCGCACCTTCCTCACCCCAGATGAATCTCACCGCTCGCATGGCCGTCTCCACCCTTCTCCCAACACAACTCGACGCCGGGCCACCGATGATCCTATCACAACGCCGATCGTGCGTCAATAACTCGCCGGTCTGCGTCGAAACTCAACGACAAAAGTCAACCGACGAGCTGTCGCGGACTCAACAACTGCGGTCGGGTTTCTGGTACACTGGCAGCACACCCGGCCCGAGACGAATCCCCGAGACGGATCTAGTACCGCCGGGCGGAAGTGACGCACCGGTCTTACAGTCACCGTTGGGCTGTAGGGGCGACCCGGTGGGTCGCCCCGAACCGGCGGACAACTCCCGCCGACATGTACTAGGGCTTGGCGCACGGGTATGAAGCGGTCGGTTGGCCAGAGCCAGGCGACGTTAATTGCGAAGCCGGGTACGGCAGCGGCGGGGAGGATGCCATCTCCGTCAGGCATGACCGGGACGAAGTGCGCCCCCTCGCGGCGATAGAACTCGGTCCCCGCGGGCCCGTAGGGATCGACCAGCCACAGCTCTTGGACACCGGCCCGTTCGTATGCCTTGAGCTTGGGTCCGCGATCGTACTGGACCGTACTCGCCGAGAGGATCTCGATGACCAGATCGGGAGCACCCATGACCGCCTTGGCCTGCACGATATTCAAGCGCTGGTGCGCCACGAACAGGATGTCGGGCTCAAAAGCCTGATCCTCTTCCAGCACGACCGGGGTACGGGAACCGAGAACCTCGCCGAGCTCACGGTCCTCAACGTACGCGCCAAGAAGGCGGAACAAGAACACGAACAGCCTCTCGTGAACGGTCAACGGCGGCGAGTGCACGATGAGCACTCCGTCAATGAGTTCAGCCGTCTGGTCCTCCGGCGCGTAATGGAGGAACTCCGTCGAGCTCATCCGTTCAGCCACCTCAACGCGGCTCAGCACAGCCACAGGCCACCCCTGGATCCGCTACCTCGATGCTCGGAAGGAACGCCAACGCACGTGGATGTGACAGAGATCATACATCAATTCTGACTACCGCAAGCTGATAGCTGATAGCCAGTGACCTACCGTACATCCGCGCCCCACACCCCACGCAACCACCGCACAACCGAACACTCACCACCGCCCCGCGCCCTACGCCGTCCGCTCCACCTCATCCACCCGCAACACCACCCGCGTCTTCCGCCCCATAATATCAAGCAACACCGCCACGCGCTCCCGGCCGTTCAGGTGCTTGTGGAAGATGGCCTCAAAATCGCGGAACGCGCCATCGGTGATGCGCACGTGCTCACCGGGCTTGAGGCGGACGAACTCGTCCCCATCCAGCTTCACGAGCCGCCGGTACAGGAATTCGATCTCGTCATCGGCCAGACAAGCCGGGGGGGCCTCGGAGGGCATGGCGCGCGTCAGGCCGGGGGGCCACTGCACGGTGGTGGGTGCCGCGC
>CAYYVH010000328.1:0-4622 GCA_964475075.1 uncultured Anaerolineales bacterium
TCGACGTTGGGGCGATGCCGGCAGAGTGGGCGGCCGGCCTGCGGCAACCGAATCTTCCAGGATTTCCTTAGCGGCCATTTCTGAACCGTTACTACCGGAAGGCCAGATCCCGGCCGGACCGGCAGCGTACGCGGGAACGGGCGGTCCGGGCGAGGGTACCGCCAGCAGTGCGAGGGACAGCATCGTGAGGCCGAGGGCAGTGGACCAAAACGTGAGGACCTGCTTCATGGGGCAACCTCCCGAGGTAGTGGACGCTCTCGATACACCCGAGCAGCCCACGAGGCCATCAGCTGATGAGAATGTGCCACACGTTATAACAACTATGTCCCGACTTACGGACAGGTGCAAAGTGGTCTAGGATACGGGCACGAGGCACGTCACCGAACGGAGAACTGATACGACATGAGCCTTCAGACCTTCATCGACGAGCATCGCCAGCGGTTCCTGGACGAGCTGACCGAATTCTGCCGCCTCCCCAGCATATCGGCGGAGGGCCGGAGTCTGGACGAAACCTCCGAGTGGGTGGCCGCCCGGCTGGAGGAAATCGGCGCCACCACCGAAATCCTAGACGTTCCCGGCGGCCCGCCCGCGGTCTTAGGCGAACTGGGACCGACCGACGCCGCCCGGACCCTGCTCATCTACAACCATTACGACGTCCAGCCCGTCGATCCCCTCGACCTGTGGGATAGCCCGCCCTTCGAGCCCGCCATTCGCGACGACCGGTTCTTCGCCCGAGGCATCGCCGACAACAAGGCCAACTTCCTCAGCCGCGTGCATGCCGTCGAGGCCTGGCAGGCCACGCGGCGGCGGCTGCCCCTGCGGATCAAGTGGCTCCTCGAGGGCGAGGAAGAGATCGGCAGCCCCCACCTGACCGCCTTCTGCGAAACGCACGGGAAGCGCTGGGCGGACGCCGACGGCTGCGTGTGGGAGTCGGGCTACAAGGATGAGCTGGGCCGTCTGAGGCTCTACTCCGGTCTGAAGGGGCTCGCCGCCTTTGAGCTGAGGGCGCGGGGGGCCAATGCCGACAAGCACTCGGCGCTGGCCACGCTCCTGCCCAATCCGGCCTGGCGGCTGGTGTGGCTCCTGGCGACGCTGAAGGCACCTGACGAGACGATCCTCGTCGAGGGCCTGATTGACCACGTCGCACCGCCCTCGGAGGCCGAGCTCCGCCACCTGGCCGACACCCCCTTCGACGACGCGGCGATGCGCGATACGCACGGTGTGGAGACGTTTGTCACGGGCGTGACCGGCAAGGAGGCCCTGCTGCGCCACCTGTACCAGCCCACCTGCACCATCTGCGGCATCGGGAGCGGCTATTCCGGGCCTGGGATGAAGACCGTGCTTCCGAGAAAAGGCTTCGCCAAGCTGGACTTCCGACTGGTGCCGGACCTGACGCCGGAGCTGGTGAAGGACCTGCTGCACCGTCACCTGGCGCGGCACGGGTTCGGCGACCTGGAGGTGATCGACCTGGAGGGCGAGCATCCGGCCCCGGGGCAGATAGGGAGCGAGGTCGTGAAAGCGGCCCTGGCGACCGCCCGCGATGTGTACGGCAAGGAACCGGTGCTCTGGCCGCACATGGTCGGCAGCGGGCCGATGTACGTGGTGGCGACCCAGTACGGCATCCCGTGCGTCGGGTTCGGAACCGGGTACCACGGCGCGAACGTGCATGCTCCGAACGAGAACATCCGCCTGGCAGACTACTTCGAGGGGATCGCGATGGCGGCGAGGTTCTTCGAGCGATTCGGGCGGAAGTAGGGGGGATGCCGATACGTCGTGCGGATGGTCTTTCTTGGGCTATCGGCTATCAGCTATCAGTCGGGGTGATCAGGCAACGAGGTGGGTCGGCGGCAATCGGTTGGGATTGCCGGGGACGGGCAACCGTAGCCTTGGGGGACAGACGCAACTGACGCTGGCGCGGGTCCGCGGCTACGGGACGGACTTCAGAAAGTGGAGCCGCTTGCCAACGCACTGCGGCACGCCGTGGCGCACCTGCACGCCTCTGCGGTCACGCCGGGTTGAGACTCGGCCTTCTACTCGTCGGGCCGGACGACAGCGCATGCCGCCCGGCAGGAGGGGGCGTGGCTGCTCGAGTCATGGCGTGGCCGTGGACTTCTCCGCTGGCTCGAATACAGCCGTTATCCCCGTTGAGTGTGCAGTGCCTCCCCGGTTGGTTGCCGAAGCCGCCTCCAATGATGTATAATCGTGTGTATAATAATCGCGATTATACAAGGAGCTATGTGTGTTCGTAGATCGAGAGCGGGAACTGGAGCGGCTACGCGCGGCGTGGGAATCGGGCCGCGCGGAGCTGTTGATCGTGTACGGTCGGCGCCGGGTGGGCAAGACGACGCTGTTGCGCCACTTCCTGGCCGACCGCCCGCACACCTATTGGGTCGCCACCATGACTGCCGACGAGTTGCTTCGGCGCAGCTTCACCGAGGCGCTGTGGCGAACGGCCCACCCGGACGGCTCCGCGCCGGGCTTCACTTACGACGATTGGGTGGCCGCGCTGGGCTCGCTCGCCGACCAGGCGCAGAGCGGGCGTCACGCCGTGGTGATCGACGAGTATCCGTATCTCGCCGGAGCCCAACCCGGCGTGTCATCGATCCTGCAAAAGGTCTGGGACGAGCAGCTGCAACACACGCGCTTCATGCTCGTGCTGTGTGGCTCATCGATCGGCATGATGGAACGGGAGGCGCTCGAGTACCGCGCGCCGCTCTACGGACGCCGGACCGGACAGCTGCGCCTCGGCCCGCTTCCCGTGCGAGCCGCGGCCGCGCTACTGCCGCGCTACGAGGCGACCGACGCGATCACGGCATACGGAGTTCTCGGCGGCATCCCGGCCTACCTTCGCCTGTTCGACGACCGGGTTCGGCTGACAGAGAACATCGAACGGCACATCCTGGACCCGGACGGCTATCTACACTCGGAGCCCGAGTTCCTATTGCGTGAGGAGTTGCGCGAGCCGCGCAACTACTTCGGCATCCTCCAGGCAATCGCCGGCGGCCGGACTCGACTCAACGAGATCGCCCAGATCACCGGGCTGGAGCGCACGGCCGCATCTCGCTACCTCGCCACGTTGCGCGACCTGCGGCTGGTGGAGCGGCGCGTACCGATCACTGAGACGCAGCCCGAGAAGAGCCGCAAGGGCATCTACCGCCTGAGCGACCCGTTCCTACGCTTCTGGTTCCGCTTCGTCGGGCCGTGCCGGTCAGTGCTCGAGTCCGGCGTCACCGGGCCGGCGGCCCGTCAGGTAGCCGAAGCCCTGCCGCAGTTCACAGGACCGGCGTTCGAGGATCTCTGCCGCGCGTGGGTCGCCGAGCGGGCGGCCGCGGGCGCGCTGCCGGTGGCCGTGGAGCGCATTGGCAGCTGGTGGGCTCGCGATCGGGAGGTGGACATCGTCGCCGTAGGCGGCGACGCGATCCTAATCGGCGAATGCAAGTGGTCAGCTCGGCCGGTCGGAGTCAGCGTGCTCGACGAGTTGGAGCGTGCCGCGGAGCCACTCGTCGCCCAATTCCCGAACCGACGCGTAGTGTATGCCTTGTTCGCGCGCACGGGTTTCAGCCCGAAGCTGCGCGAGGTGGCGAAGGCGCGGGGTGTCCTGCTCGTGTCGGCCGAGCGGCTCCTCGAAATGCCCTGAGCCCGGCTGTGCTGGCCGAGAGACTCATCCCTCGGCCTCCTCGAAAAAGCGCTCGGGGATTACGTTGAGCACCGTTTCCCCGATCTGGCGCGCCTGCACCGCGCATCGCATGGTAGGGAGACTTGCGACGTGGCGTACTACCTGGCGCCGCAGGCGTTGCCTCGGCCTGCATCGAGGCCTTAACGAGGCCCGTCACGAACTCACTTGCGGAGAGGATTTCCAGCAGCACTGGGCGGTCGTCCGGGCTCAGAGCCTGTGTGGAAACCCATATCCGGCTGTGCCCGGTCCGCGCACGTGCTGGCTGCGTCCGTGCGGCTCGCCGTGACGCAGAGGCCACGCCTGCGCCGCCCGTCCTTGCCAGCCCGCACGCGTCCTCGGGCTCGCCAAGAATCTGGGTTCCCACACAGGCTCTCAGATGCAGTATCAAGGGTCCTGTATGCTCGGCGTGATCGATAGGCCCGGACGGGTCCAGCTCTATGAGAATGATGTCCTCGGTGCGGTCATACCGAACGTTCATAGCGATCCCTCCGTCCGGGACAAAACGTGATCACGACAGTGTCACCATCTGGGAGGGAGAACCTGGCTCAGGATGCCAAACCGGCCGGCGTCTACCGTCCCCGCCGGCCCATGGCCTCACCTCTCTACCGGCTGCTCCTCGACCATTTCGAGCGCTTCCACGGTCGCTACGAGGACCACTTCGAGCGCCAGTACAGCCGCTGGCGCGGCGTGGTCGAGGAGGTCAGCGCCAGGTTCTTCGACTGCGGCGTGCTGGAGGCCGGCTTCGCCCGGGTCCGTTTCGCGAGCTGTTCGAGCCCGAGGTGGCCGAGTCCATGCTGGGTTGGATACACGCCGGCTTCAGCGTCGACGATTCGGTCTGGCTCGACCAAGACGACACACCTAGTACATGTCGGCGGGAGTTGTCCGCCGGTTCGGGGCGACCCGCCGGGTCGCCCCTACAGAGCGGGTGTAGTTCAGCCACGCCGTG
>CAYYVH010000329.1:0-4622 GCA_964475075.1 uncultured Anaerolineales bacterium
ACCTCGAGCAAGTCGGCCTCCAGCGGGCCGGGTGCCGGCGAATCAAGGGGCGGCCGCGCGCCGAGTGCCTGCCCCACCTTGGAAAACCGCACCAGGGTGAACGACTGCGGCTCACCCCGGTTGACCGCCGCGCGGCCGAGTTGGAGGATGACTTGCTTGGCCTGATCGAACGCGCTGGTATCGGCCCAGCGGTCCGACATCGAATAGCTGTCGTCGAGCAGAACAATATGGTGGGTCCGAACGCCCGCCCGGCCGGGCGCGAGCGCTGCGGCCCAGGGGCTCGCCGCCCAGTGCCCTCACCACACCGTCCGCCAGTGCCTCTGCGGTCGACTCCGTGACCACCGCATTCTCCCCATCCGCCAAGAACCAGCGTACGGGAGGAGCGTCCACTGCGACCACGGCGCAGCCGCAGGCCATCATCTCCAGCGGCACGAACGACATATTGGTGTAGGACAGAGCCAACCCAGCTACGGACTCGCGGAAGAGGGCCGCGAGGGCATCGCGTGTCAGCACTCCTGCCTGGACGAAGCCCTCCGGAGAACGGCCGCATTGTTGTCCACCGTACAGGACGACCTCCACATCTGGACGTGAGGCCTTCACGAGCCGCAGGGCCTCCAGGCCCAGCTCGGTGCCGCGCCGCGGCGTGGTGCCCCGCCCGTAGAAGACAACTTGCGGTCGTCGCGGCGTGCCCGCGGAGTAGTAGATGTCGTGCTCAACGCCGAAGTCGATCGGAACGGCCTCGGCTCCGTAGCGCTCGCACAGAAGCCCCGCGAGCCAAGGCCCGAGCGTGATGTGCCCCAACCCGAGCCGATAGGTGGATTCCGCCGCCACGTATGCTGGCCCCATTGGCTGGAAGTAGGGCTCGAAGTCCTGTACGAAGTAGAGCTTCGCCCGAGCGTTGCTGGCGAATGCGACCGCACTCGCAGTGGTCCAGCCGGTGGCGACGGCTACATCCGCCGGTGTGAACTCGCGCCCGAGCCGGAAGCTTGCATCGGCACGGGGAAAATGACGGCCGAAGAAGCGGGCCAGCTCCTCGTCCGTCGCTTCCTGGAAGAGCGGTCCGCGGTCCACGTGAACGGTGACCTGGTGCCCTGCCTCCGCGAGCCCGGCCACCATGCGCATGATGGACATGTGCCCGCCCGAGCCGCGCACCGGTTCGGGCAAGAGAATATTCACGCGCAGGCTCCCGTCGGGCTCCGCGGGCGGGGGCGGCGGAACGCTCCGCGGCACAAGGCTGCTGAAGGCGGCTCTGAGCGTGCCCTCATAGCTGGCTGCCTGTGCGGCCGTCGTGCGCCGGGCCCGCACCGTCTCGTAGCCTTCCGTCGCAATGGCTTCCCGCCGCACGGTATCTGTGACCAGCAGCTCGAGCGCCGCCTCCCAATCGTCCGCGCTGCCGGCCAACAGGCCGGTCACGCCTTCCTCGATTGCCGCGGCGAACGCCCGAGTCGCCGTTGCCACCGTTGCTACCCGGCACACCGACGCCTCGAGCCACTTCAGCTCGCTCTTGGCCTGGCAGAAGGGATTCGCGATCTCCAGCGGGGCCAGGCTGATGTCAAAGGTCGCGAGCACGCCGGGCAGCTCCCGCCAGTCCACCTCCGCCAGCGACTCGATCCGATCGGAAAGGGGCGCCCACTCGGGGCCGAGCTCCAGAGGCCCAACGGTCCGCAGCACCACCTCAGGATGGCGGCTCATCAGCCGCCGCAGCGCCGGCCCGGCCGCCTCCGCGAAATCTTCGTCGTGAGTGCGGCTGCCGCTGGCGTAGCCCAAGACCACCCGGTCCGGGTCGGGCCGAGCACACGCGGCGATAGCCCGCTCCGATAGACGCACGAGCTCCAGATCCAGGCAGTTGGGGCTCAGCCAGACGGGTTTGCCCAGCGCTCGCACCCGCTCCGCCAGAAAGTCCGTGGGCACCAGGGCACCGTCGCTGGCCAGCAACGTCTCGCGATAGCGGCGTACCCCATCGTGATAGCGTACCTGCTCCTCGGGCGGCAGGTGCGCCACACCGCGGTGCCAGCCCGTCGCCTCGGGGTCGAAGACCAGGTCGTCGATGTCGAACAGCACCACACCGCCACTGTCGTGGGTTTGGACGATCAGTGCCTCCACGGCCGGGTCCATTGCCACGCGATGCAGCACGACCAAGCCGCAGCCGAGGCCGGCAGCCAGGAGGTCGGGATGCCACTGCATGACTACGCGTACCGGGATTCCCCGCACCCGGAGCTGTTCCTCGTGGTGGAAGCAGCGGTAGCGCTGCGTGGCGCCGTCGCATCCACTTGCGATAAGCACCGGTGGGAAATCAGAACGCAGCAGGGGGTGAGCACTCACGGCGGGCAAGTATAAAGGAACGGGCACGGCTGGCGCAAAGTACCGCGAAGGCCGAACGGCCGCCCCGCTGCTTGCCGGACACGGTCCGCTTCTGCTAAGCTGCCATGCCATGCAACCCGAGCCGCGCCGCTTGCAGGAGCTTCTCCCGGAGATCACCTATGTCGCACTCGACGGCGATCCCGATGTCCTCATTCGGGGCCTGACACACGACTCGCGCCGGGTACAGCCCGGGTGGCTGTTCATAGCGTACGAGGGCGTCTACCAGGACGTACACCGCTACATCCCCGACGCACTGAACCGCGGGGCCGCAGCCGTGCTCGTGGAAATGCCAATCGCAAGGCTGCGCGACGAATACCCCGGCCTGGCGGCCGGCGCCACGATCGTTGAGGTCCTGGACTCTCGGCTGGCGCGGGGGCACTTGGCGGCTGCGCTGTACGGGCACCCGTCGCGGGAGATGGACGTCATCGGCGTCACCGGCACCGACGGTAAGACCACCACCACCACCCTGACTCACGCCATGCTGAGGGCAGCCGGCCGGCGGGCCGGGCTCGTGAGCACCGTCGCCGCTCAATACGGCCAGCAGATGGTGGAAACCGGCCTCCACACCACGACGCCGGAACCTGAAGACCTCCAGGCCTTCCTGGCAACCATGCACGAAGAGGGCGTCACCGTTGCCGTCATCGAGGCGACCTCGCACGGGCTGCACCAGCACCGCCTGGCTGCGGTAGCCTTCGACGTGGCCGTCCTGACCAACATCACTCATAACGAGGCTCTGGAGTACCACGGCACCTTCGAGGCCTACAACGAAGCCAAGGCCTCGCTCTTTCACGCCCTGCTCGAGAGCCCCGAGCGGGCCGGCGTGGCCAGGACGGCCGTACTCAACGCCGCGGATCCATCCTTTGAGCGTTTTCGGGCTATCCCGGTGCCACGCCAGGTTACCTACAGCCTTACCGGGCCAGCCGACTACGGGGCCGAAGACATCGAACACACACCCGCCGGGCTCCAGTTCACCGCGGTGACACCGGCGGGGCGTCTGGCGGTTCGCTCTCCTCTACTCGGCGCCTACAACGTCGCCAATATCCTGGCTGCCATGGCTGCAACCAGCGCGTTGGGCGTTGGGCCCGACGCCTGGTGCTCCGGCGTGGCGGCCGTCGAGGGAATCCCGGGCCGCATGGAGGTCATCGACGAGGGTCAGCCGTTCCTGGCCATCGTGGATTTCGCGCACACCCCGAACGCGCTCATGAGTGCCCTCGCCACGGCCCACGAGCTGGTTGGGCCAGCCGGCCGAGTCATCGCAGTTTTCGGGTGCGCGGGAATGCGTGATCCCGGCAAGCGCCGGGCGATGGGACGACTGGCTGGCGAGTTGGCGGATCTGACCTTCGTGACGGCCGAGGACCCGCGGACGGAGGACCTGGACGTGATCATCGGCGGGGTGGAGGTCGGCCTTCGCGAAACCGGTGCCCGCAAGGGAACAACCTTCTGGCGAGTGCCCGATCGGGGCGAGGCCATTCTGCGGGCCTGCGAGGTTGCGGGTCCCGCCGACGTGGTCATCGTATGCGGCAAGGGCCACGAGCAGAGCATGTGCTTCGGGGAGACCGAGTACCCCTGGGACGACCGCGATGCCCTGCGCGCCGCCCTGCGCGGTCGGGCGTACGGAGACCTGCCGACGCGGGAACCGGGAGCTCGGAGCTAGTACAGCTCTTCAGAGATCGTCCGCCTGTTCTATCGTGGGCGATCAGCTATCAGTCTGGTCCATCCAGCACTGGGAAAGCTGGCGCGAGTTTCCTACAAACGGACGACGGAGTGTCCCAGAAGCCGCGCCACGCAAGGGTTCTAGGCCGATTGGCCCGTATACACAAACAGGGGTGAATCGGGGACGAGGTGGCGGAACAGCTGGGCAACCTCGTCGTCCATTTCCTCGAGTTGCCACTTGGCTCGTGGCCGTTCGGCCTTCTTGCCGGGAGACCGCAGCACCAGCGCCAAGCGGATCGTCGCCAGCAGGTCCAGCAATCCGGACAGGCTCTCGCGGTGGCCCAATTGGCGTGCCTCGCGCTCGACCACCCGTGCTAGCAGCAGCGCCAGCAGGCAGATGAAGGCATGCACCTGGATCTTCTGATCGGTCCAGTGGTCCTGCGGGCGGACAGCCAAGTGCTCATCGTCCTTGCACTGGCGGAAGGTGGCTCCAATGCTTTAACGCGTTCCCGCCAAGGGCGGCAATGCCACCAGGACCTCCCATCAACAGGAGGT
Source organism: uncultured Anaerolineales bacterium (assembly GCA_964475075.1). GTDB lineage: Bacteria > Chloroflexota > Anaerolineae > Epilineales > Epilineaceae > CAYYVH01. The sequence continues at coordinate 4,570 of CAYYVH010000329.1, forward strand.
ACATGTTTACCGTATCATGGTTGCAGGCCGTGGGGGCTTTGACGTTTTGTTGA
>CAYYVH010000330.1:0-4591 GCA_964475075.1 uncultured Anaerolineales bacterium
CCGAGCGCCTTCTCCGTAATCGCGAGGGCGCGCTTGTAGAGCGGCTCGGCCTCCGCGGAGCGGCCCTGCGGACGGGAGAGCGGCGCCAGGCTGTTGAAGCTCCCCGCCGTGCGCGTGTGCGCGGGTGACAGCTCTGCGGCGCTGGTATAGCGCTCGAAGAGCGCGGGCGTGACCTGGTTGACCCGCGTGTCCGTGCACTGCGCGGAGAGGATTACCGCCACCAGGAGCTGCAGGTGGTTTCTGTGGTCGAGCGCGCAGCGGGCATCGGGATGGGCCACCTGCAGGCGACGGAAGATCTCGGGCAGGCGCTCGCGGCCCGGCGATGCGGGCGCCAGCTCCCTTGGTTCGCTCACCGTCCTCCCCCCAGACATCATGTGCGCGCGCAGTAGACAGTAGGGGCGATTCGCGAACCGCCCCTACGAACGGTCGGTCCGCACAGATGCCCCGTCCACGCCATCGGCGAAACAATGATCATGGCCCCAGATGGTACTGCCGACGGAAGGCCGCTGGCAAATAGCGGCTTCAACCGTCCTGGTCCCCGTTATGGTAATACTCCGCGGGGCGCCCATCGCCGCCATATCCCGCCCACGTTGTGCCACGTCTGAATCACTGCTATCGTACTACACGTCTACTCGAGCTATCCTGCACAGCCGAGGAAGAGCCAGATGGGTGAGTCGAGTCCCCGCGGTGCCTGCAGCGCGCGAAAGGTGGGGGGCGTGGTTGCGCCTCAACGCCCCGCCAGCGGGATAAACAGCCGTTGAACCGCGCCGAACAGGCCCGTAACAGCGCGGTACATTCGCGCGTTATAAAGCCCACAACAAAGGAAGCGTCCGAGAGCGACGGGTTGGATGCTGAGCGCCTGCTCGCTTCGCGCGCCTCGCAGGGCGACCGCCGTGCGTTCGGCGAGCTCTATGAGCGGTACGTCGACAAGATCTACCGCTACATCTACTTCAAGGTAGGCCAGCGCGCCGAGGCGGAGGATCTGGCGAGCCAGACGTTCTTGAAGGCGTGGGACGCCATCGGGGACTACGAGTGGCGCAATCACCCGTTCGGGGCCTGGTTGTTCCGGATCGCGCACAACCTGGTGGTGGACTACCATCGAGCGCGGCGGGACTACGTAACGCTGGACGATGCATCGCCGCAGCTCGAGCACAAGGCGAGCCAGGACGACATCCGCCCGGAGCGGATGTTGGCCGAGCTGATCGCGACGGAGCGGGTGAGGCAGGCCATCGGGCGCTTGACCGAGGAGCAGCAGCAGGTGCTCATTCTGCGATTCTTTGAAGGGCTATCGACCGGTGAGGTGGCCGACATCATGGGCAAGCGCCGCGGCGCAATCCGGGGGCTTCAGTTCCGGGCCCTCTCGGCGCTGCGCGATCTGCTGCACCGGGAACAGGACGAGCTGATATGACATCGACCGGCGACCTGGCACAGGCCCTCGATGCCTGTCTGGAGCGGATGCGAGCCGACGGCGTAGACGCCGAAACGGCCGCGTCGCGCTTCCCTGCACTCGCCGACGAGCTCCAGCCCATCTTGCGGCAGGCCGGCGAGTTGGAGCACCTGCCACCCATCCCCCAACCCACCGTGGCCTTCCACAAGCAGTTGGCCGCCCAGCTGGCAGCGGCCCCGCCGCCGCGGGCGCTGCGCGAAGAAGTTCCGACCGGCAGCGGCCTGCAGGTCTTGCGCCGGCTGTGGCGCAGCACGGCCGTCTCCGCTGCCGCCGCCACGGCGGTCGTTGTCTTTCTGCTTGGCGGCGCCGTCTACGCTTCGGCTGACGCGCTGCCCGGGGACGCCCTGTACCCCGTGAAGCGGAGCGTCGAGAGCGCCCGGCTGAGGCTGTCCACGGGAGAGCGCCTGTGGATGCACCTTGACTATGCCGACCGCCGCCTGGCGGAGGCCCTCCTCGTACCGGACCGATCGGGCGAGCTCCTGGCTGAGTTCAGCCGGGAGGTGACGTTTGCCCTGGCGGAGGCTGACTTCGCCCTTGCCGACGGCGCACCGCAGGCGCAGATAGTGGACCCGTTGCTGGAATGGCTGCTGGGAGCCCGCGGCCGATTGGTGGCCGCACGGCCCGGCCTGCCGCCCACGGCGTGGCGGGCCGCGCTGGCGCTGGTGGACGAGGCCATCGCCGCGCTGCACTCCGAACGAGCCCTGTCTTCCGCGGCGGTCCCGCGCCTGGCCGACGCCCGTGCGGTGCTCCGCCGGCGCAGCGACGCGACGATGCCGTGGCGGTCGGACGTGGGTCGTCTGCCATGGCCGATCCGCTCGTTGAACGACAACCAGGATGCCGGCGTGCCCGGCGTCTCAGACCCGGGAGCGGCGGTGGCTGCCCCGGTGCTGGACCAGAGCGCCGCGCGGGTCGTACCCGCCCCGACCGCCACACCGGTCCCGAGCCCCACCCGCCGACCGGCCGTGGTTCCGCCGCGTGGCTCCGAGGCCCCCCCGACCAAGGAGCCAACGGACGAGCCGAGCCCCACCGACGAACCTGACCCTACCGACACGCCCGAGCCCTCGCCCACGATAGAGCCGCCGACGCCGACGGCCACCGGATCCGATGGACCGAGCCCGACACCGACGCCTCCCCCCGCGGTTTCCCCCACACCGACGGAGATGCCGGTGGAGGGACCACCGGTTATCGAGTCAGTGGCCTGCATTCCCCAGACCGTGAAGATCTACGGCGAGTCGCTCTGTGAAGTCGTCGCCACGGACCCAGACGGCGACGATCTGACCTATGAGTGGACGGCGGACTTAGGCGAGCTACTGGACAACGACAAGCCGAAAGCTACCTATCTGGCCAGTTTTGGCATGGGGGGCGTGAAGGTGGGCGTTTCCATTCATGTCACGGTGCGCGACGCGGACGGCAACGAAGTGAAGAAGGACACGTTCGTCTACGTCGTGCCTTTGGATTGGCCTATGGGTGCGGAAGTGTGGGGGCGCGACCCCTAGGCACGTACGTGCCGGGGTCGTGGCCGCGGAGGAAGAAGATGCGCATCGGAAGACCTTTCGCCTACTTGGCTGGCCCAGCCATCGCCAGCATCGTCTTCGGCATCCCGACGGTCATACCTTCCGCCGGGACCCAGCCGGGTCACGCCATGGCGGCCGAGAGCTACGACGTGCTGTTCACGGACGAGGGCTTGAAGCCGGTCACCATCACCGTGCCGGTGAGTGCAACCGTGCGATGGATCAACCAGACGAGCGTCACGCACAGCACGGTGCATCGCACACCACCGGGCCAGGCGGAACCGCTTTGGAACTCATGGAGCGTAGAGCCAAACGGTGGCGAGTTCAGCTTCGCTTTTCTGAAGCCGGGTGAATTCTCGTACTTCGACCTATTCTTCGCCGACAACGTGGCCTTCCAGGGCACGGTGGTGGTCACAGCATCCGACACAATTGCCACCGCAGAACCCACGCCCACGCTCGAGCCGACGCCTACCCAGCCTTCGCCCACGCCAGAGCCCACACCCGCCTCGGTCGTGCTGAAGGGACGGTTGTTGGAAGCCGACCCAAGCGATGCGTGCGCACACGACGCACTGTTACGACAGTGCTTCACTGGCGAGGTGTTCAGGGTGCGCCACGACATGGACATCTCGCCGTTTATCGGCTACGACGTCGAGATCAAGGGTATCCTGAAACAATGCGAGGCTGGTGGTGGCTCGTATGTAGAGGAGTTGTCGAACATCCAGGTCCTGCCCGAAGGCTGCGGTGGACAACCGACGCCGCCTCCGCCACCGCCGACCCGCGAGGCGGAGAACCTGGCGTTGGGGGCACCGGTGACGTTCCCCGTCGAGAACGAGAAGCCGGGATTCCCATCTCAATACGTAAACGACGGAGACCTGGGAACGTCCTGGCGGACGGACCTGGACGCCGCCTGGATCTACCTGGACTTGGGTCACGGGTTGAACGTGAGCCGCACGTTCAATCAGGTGGTCCTGCACTGGGACACGCCCTACGCGGTCCAGTACGCTCTCTACATCTGGCAAAACGGTGAGTGGAACGGAATCTACCAAACCCTCGGCAGCACCCACAGCGGCAGCGAGGAGATCAACCTGCCGCGGATCTACGCGCGGCACGTGCTACTGTATGTGGTCCAGTCGAGCGATCCGGGCGGAGGCTTCGCACTGCGCGAATGGGAGATTTACGGCCGCGAGACCGTCAATCAGGCGCTGGGAGGCGAGGTATCGGTCAGCAGCGCCCAGGTCGGTCACCCGGGACACCACGCCAACGACGGGAACTACGAAACATCCTGGGCGTCGCTGCCCCGCGATCCGCAGGATCCCGAAGCAAACCCGCAGTGGATCCTAATGCGCTTCCCCAGCAGCACCTATGTGGCCGAGGTGCGAATGTACTGGATCGAGGACGCTTACCCGTTGTATTACTACTTCGTGTTCTACGACGGCCCGTTCATGCGCCAGGCATTGGCCAGATCCCTAGACTCCTATCAGAGGATCTCACCGCTGCCACCCATCCGCGCCGACCACTTCCTGATCTACACCCACACTCTGCCGCCGTCCGGCGTCATCGCGCCCAAGGAGCTGGAGCGGTACGAGGCAGGAGGCTTCAGCTCTCGTGGGCGCGCCTACGCCGCAGAGCCCAG
>CAYYVH010000331.1:0-4588 GCA_964475075.1 uncultured Anaerolineales bacterium
AGGTAGCAGACCGGAATCAGCGTGACTAATGGCACCGGAGGTATGAAGGGAGGAATGGGGACGGCCCAGCACTCCTGGGTGGGGACGGCGTACTGTTCGGCCAGGTAGAGCGTCACCGGACGGTTGATGCCGGCTTCGTCCAGGGTGATCACTGCGGACACCGGCATGGGCGTCATATACAACTTGTCGTTGTCGTCGGGAAGGTTTTCAAAAGTGCCGGGGCGTCGTCCATCGGGCAGTTTCCAATCCTCTTCCATCTGGTCCCGCTCCACCCCCTTGATGTCCTTCTTTTTCGCCTGGAGAGCGTACTTGAAGGTGGCCGAGTCCAGGTTGGCGTAGTTGTACTGCCAGGCGTAGACGGCCGCTTTCCAGTCAACGGGCACATCGGCCAGGGTGATAGCAGTCCCCACTTTGGCGCCGTACCAGACCTGGCTGCCGACCGAGTAGCCCCGCCCGACATCGACCAGCGCCGGTTTGAAGTCTTTCACAGACATGCGGTCATTGTCTTTTAGGTTGCCGACCAGCGTGGTCTGGCTCCAGATGGTCCACTGGATGGCCTGGGTGAGATAGCCAGAGATTCCTTTACAGATGTCTGCTTTGGAGTCGGTGATGCCGCAAATCAGGTTGATAACGGCATCGGTCAGGGCGACAACGGCGGCGAAGATCTGCCCCACGATGGGAATGAGGCTGATGGCAAACATGATCACGGTGGCGATGATGGTGGCGATCATCCCGGCCAGCGCGGCGCTGAACCGCAGGCTGTTAGCGGCGCCGATCGCGCCCGTGGCCCACTGGGCGACAAACAACCCTATCGTCACCCCGATGGCGATCACCATCAGGACGGCACCGGCCTTCTTCGCAGAGTCACTGATCTCTCTGCCCGCGACGGCCATTTTGTTGGCAAAGCCGACCACACCCCTGGTCGCCTTGGCAATCTCCTGAATCGTGACGGTCAGATCAACGACTGCGGAGATCACCGCCAGGCCGAAGGTGATGTTCTTGACGACCGGGTCTCCGCTGAAGCTGGCCGCAATGGCAAGGCCCAGGGCCACCACAGCCAGACCCGCTTTCCCCCCTGCCTCACGAAAATTCTTCGCTATACGGAGGTTCTTCACCCTGCTCTGATACATCTTTTGTCTCTTCAATCTGGCAAGCACTTTTAGTCGCTGCTCCTTGGTGCGACCGATTCGCCTAGCAGTATCTTTGATACGCTCCATCTCTTCCTGGTACGTTTTGAAGAAGTCTTCGGCCACCAGGTCCGCTATGAATTCAATCCCGGCCCCGACGCTGGTGACGCTTGCTTCGGCCAGGCTGCCATCGGTAACACTGCCACTGACCTTGGCCGTGATCAAGGCGACGTATTTAGATTCCACCACCCTGTTGACGCCCGGGACTCCGGCCAGGTAGAAGGACTGGGCGGCGACCACCAGGCCCTCCAGGGCGTCGGGGTCGGTAATCCGGTTTCCATTCTCGTCCTTCGGCGGGTTCTCCTGGAAAATCTTCTTGTAGCGCACCGCCATCTTATCCCAGTATGCATCCAGGGGGTATGCTTCCCACTGGCCGTTACGATAGCGATAAGGCCCCCAGTTCATGCTGGCCAGGGTGTCCAGGGAGGCGTTCCTTCTGTCCATATTCACCGTGACCTGGCTGCCGGAGACAGCTATGACGCCACCCTTCATGTCCAAGGCGGCGGTGCGGTAGTGCTCCTCGCGAGCAAAAAGCAGGGTGGGCGCGTCGGTGCGGGGGCTGCCGCCACTGGTGAAGTAGGTCTTGAGGATGTTGGGGGTGATCTCCGAGGGAATCTTGGCCAGGTAGTCCTGATGCGCGTAGGAGAAGTTCAGCACGCGCAAGGCATTGCGGGGGATGCCCCAGAGCCGGGCGTCTCCATCCGGGATGCTGCCGTTGCTCTGGTTATCGAAGCGGCTCTTGATGGTCTCATCGGCGACGGCTCTACCTTCTCTGGTGGTAACGATACCGATGTCGCGAATGCCGTTGCCGTTCTGGTCACGGGGAGAGGTGAAAGTGCTCTGTAGACCGTGAGCCAGTTTCCACAGGCGACTGTCGTCCGTCTTGTCATTGTCCGTGTTGGGGTCTTCGAAAGCCACGGCGATGTCCATGCCGTGGTCCTCGCGTACGCTCAGGCCGGTCAGGGTCCATTCCTCAGGGTAGGTGTGGACAACCTGAGTCTGGCCGGCATCGTTGAGCACCTGCACCAGCCAGACCAGGCGCACCTCGTGGGCCTTGCCCCAGGTGCTGACGTCGTCGGGCCAGTAGAGCATACGGGCGGCGAAAGCAGCCTTGCCCCCGCCGGTCTCATCCTTGACCAGGTTCAGGGGAACATAAGCCACCATGTTCCCTTTGTCATCCGCGTCGCGCACGGCGATGCCATGGGTTTGCAGCTTCTCCTGGTCAATCATCTTGTCGGTGTATGGCCCGTTGGGGATGTCGCCCAGGTTGGCGCAGGTGGATTTGTCGCCCTTGCGCAGCACAATGGAGTGGCCGCCGTCCACCAGCTTGAGCAAGTTGCGGCCGTTGAGGTTCCAGGATTCGCCGCTGGAGATGTTTTCCAGCCTGTACTCTCGCGTAGCATTGGTTGCCGGGCAGGCGCCACGGTAGAATTCAACCGTGATACCGCTGGTGATGTTTTCAAACCGAAAGTCAACCCAGATGTTACTCCCCTGCTGTTTCAGGTTCACCGTGGCGCTGATCCAGGTGGTATTGGACATCACACCTTGCCATTGCAGGCTGTGGGTCGGGTTCGTCAGCGGCAACGGGGGGATTCTACTGCCGGTAGCCGGAATTTTGATTTCCAGCATCGGTACCAGGCGCATGTCGCCGTTCCAGTTGGCGTTATCGCTGGGCGGCTTGGGGTTCATGAAATCGGCAAAGGTGGTGTTTTTGGTGCGCTGCACCTGGCCTTTGTCGTCGCCGGTGGGCCAGTCGAGCACGTTCATGGCATAGGCCAGGTGCTCCGGGTTTTTGGGGCGCAGTTGAAAATCCACGAAAACGGGGTAGCCCTTGGCCAGATAGTCCTTTTGCAGGTTGTCCACTACGAGCTTGAGGGGGTTGGACTGGCTGAAGCCCTCCAGCTTTTTGTTGGGCGCCAGATCGATCCGGTCGGAGACGCCGTCGTTGTCGTTGTCGCGATCGAAGAGGTCGGGCGTGCCATCCTGGTCGGTGTCCAGATTGCAAGGAGTGTTGGAAACGCTGGTCTTGGCTGTCCCCCAGCACTCCATGCTGTCCAGCCGGCCGTCGTTGTTGGTGTCGGTACTGAGCGGGTCGCTGTACCAATGCTGGCCGCCCAGGTCGAAGCCTTTCACCTCCAGGTCGTCGCGCAGAAAGTCGCCGTCGCTGTCGGCGTTGTTCGGGTCGGTGCCCAGGCGGGTCTCCTGGAGGTAAGTCAGGCCGTCGGAGTCGGCGTCAGAGTCCGCGGCAGGCGTGGTGGCAAGGGAACTAAAGGAACTGAGGGAACTAAGGGAACTAAACTGAGTTTCCTGAGTTCCCTCAAGCTCCCCTGAGTTCCTCTGAGTTCCCCAAGTTCCCGTAGTTCCCTCAGTTCCTACGAGTTCCAGCGGATCACGGTGCGGGTCCCAGTCGGACGTGAGCAGCGATTCCTGCCATTCGCGGGCCGCCGTCTGCTCCTTCTGTGCCTGCTCCTGCTCGGCCTGCCGGCCCGCCTGGCGGTCGAAGAAGGCAGCGGCCTGATGGCTCTGAAGCAAGGGGGTGATGAGCATCGAAGCGACGATGGCCAGAACGAGCGCAGCGTACACTTTCTCCGATCTGCGGTAGATGACGAGCAGCAGGGCGAACGCGAGCAGGCCGGCCCACAGCGCGGTCTCCGTGAACAGTGACCAGTGACCAGTTATCAGTGACCAGTTATCAGTGATCAGTGATGACTGTCCACGGTTCACTGAATACTGATCACTGGTTACTGATGACTGATTACTGGCAACTAAGCGCCCGCGGTCGAAGTCCGAGAAGTCGGTTTTGATATCAGCCGTGATGCGCTCGCCGTTGGGCTGCTGCGGGTATTCCAGATGCACCTTCAGGCGCAAGGGCAGGCCGGCCTCGTCTATCCACACCTCGCCGTCGCCGATAACGCTGCGGTACTCGTTGGACACGTCCAGCGTCAGGCCGGCCGGCAGCTCACCCTGCTCGATCAGGTAGCGTTCCAGTTGGTCGCGCAGGTAGGCTCCGAAGGCGGGGCCGTCTACGTCAAAAACGTAATGCGTAAAACGTAATGCGTAACCAGGCTCTCGCTGATTCGCTGATTCGCCGATTCGCTGATTCGCCGATTCGTTGACTCGACGCACGTTCTTCGCGCCGGCCAGATAGGCCATCAGGTCCTGGCCAGGGGCGAAGGCCCCAGAGAAGTCGTCCACTTCCTGCCACGCGTCGCCGATCTGCCGGCCGTACGCCTGGTCGCCTTCGATGCGCATTTCGATGCCGTCGCGAGGGCTGAGGACGCTGCCGCCATCCTGCCACAGAACCATCTGCAGGGTGCGCTCGGGCAAGTTTGTTTCCCCCTCGATGTAGAGGGTGTCCTGCCGGCTGCTGCGGCCCACGTTGGTCAGCCGGGGCGCCGGAT
>CAYYVH010000332.1:0-4582 GCA_964475075.1 uncultured Anaerolineales bacterium
TCCGCCGGCTACTACATATAGTAGAGTGTGTGTATGATTGCTCAAGACCGCTGCCCGCACGAGGCGGAGCCGACGCACCCGGCCAGGGCCACCTCCACCGGCTTCTCCACCGGCTCCTCGGCAGCCGTTGGAGCCTCCACCACTTCGGGCTCCTCTGGCACCGCTGGCGCCTCCTTGCCGGCGCAGGCCGCCAACGGCAGGGCAACCAGCAGGAGAGCGGCCATAATGAAGATCCGCTTTGTAGTCAAGACATCCTCCTTACTTGGATACTAGATCGGGACCGTTCGCCGCATCACAGGCACGGGGTTGACCGCGGAGCCACCCCGATATTCGCAGCCCATTATATGGTGTCGGGAGGGGGCGTCAAGTTTCCATAAAAAGGCCTCGACGGCGTGGGCCGATGCACAGGTAACGCGGTGCTGCCCGGATTAGCCTACGGGCTGCCCGGCCACGCTCGGTCCCACTCGAAGCGGCTTCGGGGGCAGCCAAAAGTGCCCACGATCTCCGAGTAAACCCGGCCAAGGTCCTCGGGATCAGGTTCGTAGTAATACAGCGTGGCGTGGGTAGCGACGTTCTTCAGCAACTCCGGGGAGATATCGTGTGGCGCCCCAATGCCGATGGTGTAGACGCGAACGCCTTCGAGCTTGGCGGCCTTTGCCGCGCGGAGCACGGTGGTCTCCATCGTGCCGTCCTCAGCGTAGGGCACCTGATTGGGCAAACCGTCCGTCAGGAGGATGATCACCTTCGTGTTCTCGGGCCTGCGCGTCGGCGCCCTGAGCGCCAGAGCGCCGACCCTGAGCGCCAGGTCGAGGCGTGTGAACTCCTCCTGACCCTCGGGCAGCTTGTCGATCGCTGCCCGGATGGCGGTCCCGTTGTTGGTGAGGGACTGCTGGATCCAGGCCTTTCGGTTGAAGCCGACGACGGCGACCTGGTCGTGCCGGCCGCTCCGGTCGGGCACGAAGCTCATCTGCTTGACGAAACGCTTGGCCTGGTCGAGCGAGGCCGCCAGCTTGGTGCGGTTGGCGCGAGTGAGCCGGTTCATGCTCGTGGAGATGTCGAGGACGAGGACCACATCTGAATAGTAATTTTCGCCGACGCACGGAAGCCATACCGTGATGGGCAGGTATATCGGCCACACCGACCGGGTCGGCGTCGCCGTCACCGACGGCATGGCTGACGGCGTGGCCGTCCGCGTCCGCGTCGGTGTCGAGCTCGGGGTGGGTGTCAGTGCCGCACAGAGGGCCTCCAGGTCCCCGAGCCCCGAGGACTTGCCGAACGTCACGTTCGCCCCGGCGTAGATCGTCTCCTTCCGCGTAACCGTGCCGCTGACGTTCTCGAACCAGGCGATCCCACCGCTCCAGATCTGGATGGGGTCGATGACGGTCGACACCACCTCGTCCAGCCATGGCAGTGCGGCGAGCGACCCCCAGGACGATTCGTCGTGGCGGATGTTGTCGCGATACAGCTCCGGCGCCGGCAGCGGGTACCAGCGGTCGCCTAGCCTGCCCGTGAGCACGATGTCGCCGCTACCCGCCGTGAGGATGCGCGCGTCGCCCCGCCGGTCACGAAGGCCGAGCACCAGATCGCCGTCCTCACGGAACTCGATGTCCACGAGCATCGGCTCGTTGCGCCTGCTCCCATCGTCGTGCCGTGCCGCCCAGGACTGCCAGCGGGGATTCCGGGCGTAGCCCAACCTCAGGCGAGCCACTTCCTGCAGCTGGGCTCCGTTCCCACGTGAGCGGTACACGTACGCCGCCAACTCACGCTGGTTGTCCTCGTCGTGTGCGCGCGAGTCCGTGACACCGTGATACAACCAGCCGTCGCGCACCGCCAGGGCGAACGGTCGCGCGTCCTCCGCCCACGGCTCGCCGACGGCGCCGTGCGGGAACGCCCCGAGAACGGTCGCGTCCGGCACCGACAGCCGGTAGATGAGTCGATCGAAGAGGTTTACCACGTACAGCTCAGTGCCGTCCTCGGAGATCTCGATGTCACCGAGGCCAACGCGTCCCACGGAATCGGCCGCCCGTCTGTCGAAGTTGCTCGACACCTCGTGGGGATCGACCCCCGCGGCCAGCGACGCCCACGGCTGCACAACCCCGGTGGGCAGATCGATCTGGTAGATCCCACCTGTGCCCAGTGGGCCGAGCTCGGCGAGTCGCTTGACGTAGGCCGCCACGTAGACCTGGTCCCGGCCCAGGTCGTGCGCCATGCCGAACACAGCGCCGACCTCCGGTTGGAAGGCAACCCCGAAGTGCTTCGACCGGTCGTCGCTCGCGGTATCGTTGAATGCCACCACAACCGGTTGGCCGGACAACCAGTTCTGGCTGTACCGTCGACCGACGCCGTCTGTTGCCGGCACGAGGCACGTGGTGATCAGGAACGGATTGTGCCCACCGCACGTGAACTTGATCGTATCGTAGGTGATCGACGCGGCAGTGGCGGTGGCCGGCGGCACCTGGACCTCGCGTGCCGCTTCCGTTGCGATCGCGACAGCGGTGGGCGCGTTGGCGGTCAACACGGGCTCGACGGCGCTCGCCGTCGCGGCCCTCTCTGTCGCGGCCGCGGTGCGCCTTGGCGCAGCGGCCGCCAACGTGGGCGCCATGGAGGTCGCCGTACCCACCACCGCCGTCTCTCGCGCGATGGCGGTGGGGATATGGGCGGTCTCCCGCACCGCCCGGTCTGTAGCGCGGCGGCGCCCGGCTTCCTCGGCGGTAGCCGTGGCGATTACTCCCGCCTCGATCGTTGCCGTCGCACCGAGCTTCGGGTCAATGCCCGCGTCGGGCGCGCAGAGCGCCTCGATATCACCTGCAGCCAGGCGGTCGAAGGACGGCACCGATCCCGCCGTTGGGTCCGGGGCGACGATGATCGACTCGCCGCGCAGCCTGGCACCGGACCCGTTGTCGAACCAATAGGTGTGCAGGCGGTTCGCGGTAGCGGCGGCAACTCCGTCGGCCGAGCGTGCCGGCGCGACGACGATGTCCATCCCCGGCAGTCGCGCCAAGGATCCCCACGTCAGGTCATACTCATCCGGGCCGGTGTCGCGGTACCAGGGCGGTGTCCGGACGACGGTCCAACCGCCGCCCACGTACGGGACCGTCGGGAGCAGGTCGCCGACGCTCGGCCCGGCGGCGCACGTCGAATCCCACACGCAGTCCGGATGCATGTCCGCCTGGCGATCCCGCAGGCCGAGGATGAGGGCTCCGGATGGACGGAAGGCGATGTCTGCCAGGATCGCCGAGTCGTTCGACCGCCCGTCGCTGATCGGGCGCCAGGGGGCCCAAGCCACGCGACGCCCATACGGCAGGCCGACCGTGAGCACGTATTCCCTGTCGCTCCCGTCCGGCCGGGTGCGGTACACCTCGGCCTTGAGCGGCATCGGCGCGTCGTCCGTCTCGCGTGCGTTCACGACCCCGTGATACAGCCAACCGTCGTGCCAGCCGAGCCCGAACGGCCGCGCGTGGGCGCGGTACGACGCGCGCGCCGCACCGTGAGCGAACGAGCCGACAACCTCCCCGTCGGGCAGGGACAATCTATAAAAGCGGCGGTCGTATAGATTAGCCACGTACAGCTCGGAGCCGTCCGGCGCGATGTCGATATCGCCCAGGCCAATCTTGCCGACCAGGTCTGCCAGGGCTTCGTCCTGGCTGGGCCCGCCGCCAGCATCACGGGGGCGGAGATCGCCGCTAGCCTCACTGGGTTCGGGCCCTACGTCCAAGCTCGCCCACAGCTCGACTGCGCCGGTCGTCAGGTCAATACGATAGACCTGGCCCGGACCTCCGGGGCCGAACCCGCCGCCGTTGCGGTAGTAGGCCGCTGCGTACACGTGTTGGCGTGTGTGATCGAACGCCAGGCCGTAGACATCGCCCACGTCCGCATGCGTGGCAAGCGTGACGTGTGTCCTGGGGTATCCGGGTACCGTATTTCGGAACGCGATGACTGCTGGTACGTCCGCCGGATCGCCGGCGTCGGTCACGCGTGCCATGATGCTAACGGCGAAGTACGGGCTCGTCGTGCCGCACGCGGATGCGATCTCCCCACCGGTGGCTGGCTGCGCGTTCGCTGGCGCCGCCGGCCGCATGGCGGATCCGTCGGGGCGGGGCACGGTGATCACTCCTGAGACGACACCCAAGCACAGCATGGCTGCGACCGCCACGGGTCCCTTTCTTGCGCTCATACTCAGCAGTCCCTCCGGCCACCGCTTCTCAACTACCGTGCAATCCAACTCCGCCGACGGTCTCACCGACCGAGCACCGCTATTATCACCGCATTCATCGGTAAGGACAACTGGTACATGTCGGCGGGAGTTGTCGACCGGCTCCGGGAGTAGCGGCCCGTTGCCGCCTCTCCCGCTCGTCTCCGGCGACTGACACCATCGCAGCACTGCGACCGCCAGCCAACCAACATTGCTATAAACTTCCAGAGCCGTAGCTGTCGCCTGGGCCTGGTCGACAACAACGCCCTGGACCGTTTCGGTACCGGTAAAACCGGCAATAAAACTGGCGATATAGTTGGCCGCAGCCGAGGCTAAAAACCACACCCCCATCATCATACCGGCGACCTGGGACACCGACAGTTTGGTGAT
>CAYYVH010000333.1:0-4577 GCA_964475075.1 uncultured Anaerolineales bacterium
GAGAAGGCCACGCGCGCCCTTGCGTGCGGGCCAAGCACCTCCGGCTCCGCCTCCTCGGCCATCGCCAGGAACCACTCCAGGTGCCGGTCACGCACGAGCTCAGCCCGACCGCCCGCTTCCAGCTTCGTCGTCGCGTACTGCCGCACCATCGCCAGCATCAGAAACCTCAGTCCGTCGCCGCCTCGCTGCACGCTGACCATCGACTTCGCGACCAGTTGCTCCACTAGTTGCTGCACGGCGCTTTCATCGATGCCGTCGCCTGGACACACTGCCTCGGCGGCCTCCAACGTCCAGCCACTACGGAACACCGACAACCGGCCGAGCATCTGCTTCTCCGCGTCCGACAGCGCTTCGTGGCTCCAGTCCAACGACGCGCGCATTGACTCATGCTGCGGCCGCGTCGGGCGCCGCCCGTCTCGCAGCATGCCCAACCGGTCCACCAGCCGCTCCTCAAGCTGCGCCAACGACAGCGCCCGCAGCCGGGGGCACGCTAGCTCGATGGCGAGCGGCCATCCATCCAGTTGCCGGCAGATATTCGCCACCCGGACCAAGTTCTCGTCGGTCAACGCGAATCCCGGTGCTGCCGCTGCCGCCCGATCCGCAAATAGTCGTACCGCATCGAAGTGCATGATTCCAACCGCTGGCTGCTCCCGGCCCGCCTTCGGGACTGCCATCGCTGGCACCTGCCAAGCCGCCTCTCCCTCAGCCCCCAGTACCGTCCGGCTGGTCGCCAGAACCTGCACATTTCGGCAGTTCGTCAGGAGGGCTCCGGCAAATCGGGCACACGCCTCCGCGAGGTGCTCACAGTTGTCGAGCAGCAACAACATTCGCTTTGGCCGCAGGTGTGCCAACACCGTCTCTAGCAGCTCCGTGCGTGGCTCCTCTCCGACGCCCAGAACCGCCGCCACTGAACGGACGATGTGCTGGCTGTCGTCCAGCTGCCCTAACTGCGCGAGCCACACACCATCCCCGTAGGCCTCTGACACCGCAAGCGCTACCTCGACAGACAACCGGGACTTGCCGATGCCACCGGGTCCCGTCAGTGTGACGAGCCGATGCTCCCCAAGCAGGCCGCGGACCTCGCCAATCTCGCGCTCACGACCGATGAAGCGCGTCAATGCGTGTGGCAGATTGTGGCGTGCGGAAGACTCCTCGACCTTGCCGTGCTCCAGTTCGCGCAAAGCCTCAGCCAAGGCCGCATGTCCACGCTCAACACGCCGGTGCAGCGTGCGCTCCGGCACACCGAGAGCCTCCGCCACCACGCGCACGGGGCGCCGGCCTTTCGAGAAGTAGCGGAAGTCCAGTAGGCTCCAAGCCTCACGCTCGATACTGTCGGCCCGGAAGTCGGCCCGAATGAGCGCCAACTCGCTCTCGGGCGTGAGCTCATTGCGTCCAACCGTGGTGGACGCACCGCGAAGGCATTCGAGATGCTGCCAGATGATCTCCTGCAGGCAGCCACCGAGAGCCCACGCCCTACTCTGAGCGTTGGACTCCATGCCCTCCCTGCGCAGGCGCGTGGCTACGATGCGCATGTTTAGCAGAGGCGAATCGCCCAATGGCTTGCCGTAGCGGATCGCACGCAGGGCGTGGCGCACAGGCGTCGCTGTGATGGAGTCCAACCTCATACCGTTCTCTCCCCTTCGCACGTTGCCGATGCCGGAGGACACCTATTCCCCTACACTCATTGGCATCTGGCAGTATAGTGGCAGTTTTCTGGCGGAACAAGGTAGACATGCGGCACACCGGCCGATAGAGTCATATGCACGGGCCCGAGGGGCGTTGGTTCACGGGCGTTTCAGGTGATTACTCTGAAGGAGGCACGAAATGGCCAAGTCACGACTCGTGGTTGCAGTCGCATGGTGTGGGCTTCTTACGTTGATCGCCACTCCGGTGATCCACGCCGGAAAGGGCGGCGGTGGCGGCAAGCCTGGCGGCGGCGGTGGCGGCAAGCCTGGCGGCGGAGGTCCGATCAGCAACCCGGCACTGGCGTATGCCGAGCGGGGCTCCCTGTTTCTGATGACAGCCGACGGGTCGAGCAAGCAGGAGCTAACGAGCGGCTCGGCGGGGGACCACCTTCCGATCTGGCGGTCGGGCGGATCGACGATCGGGTTCCTGCGGCACCTTAACGAGGAATCGCAGTGTGCCGACTTGTATGAGATCGGCTCCGACGGTACCGGACTCACGCTGCTGCACGACTTCTGTTCGACTCCCGAAGCACCGTTTCCGGGTTCCGAATACGGCTGGGACTGGTCCTCGGACGGCACACAGATGGCCTTCGTCTCGAATTACGGCACATACAGCCCCAACATCTACGTGCTCGACCTGGCGGCCACGCCGCACACCCTGACCGACTTGACGCCCGGCGACGGTCCCGATTTCGAGGACCGCATAATTGGATTGTCTTGGTCGCCGGACGGAGCCCAGATCGCGTTCCAAGGATACGTCGGTTGGACCGGTGGACCATTCCCAGGCGAGGACATTCACGTCATCGACGTGGCAACTGGCGATATTTCCAGGCTTACCAGCGACTCGCGGCCGGAGAAGTCGCCCTCGTGGTCAAGCGACGGCACCAGGATCGCCTACCTGCTAGATACGGGCTACCCCGGACCCGGCCACGAGCTGATGGTCATGGACGCCGACGGTTCGAACTCCTACTCTCTGGGCGTCTTCTCCCAGCGTAATGAAGACCAGCCCACTTGGTCGCCCGATGACCAGTTCCTCAGCTACGTCAGCACGGTGACCGTGAAGAACAAGACCAGTAAGGAACTGATGAAGGTTGGAGTTACGGGCGGCACGCCGACGAATCTGACGGACTCCAACCGGAAGGACGAGTCTGAGCCCAACTGGAATCCGGGGTGGGATCCGAACGGGTAGCGGATGGTGGGGCGATTGCGCCACCCCACGGGAATCCGATACGCGACGAGCCACCTGGTCACTGACCCTTCGAAACGCTGAATCGCCGTCAGAGACAGCGACCCCGAATCTTAAGGCTATGGAGGAATTCATGCAGATCTCGATCGAATCTCGGCGCCTCCTGATCGCGACGTTGTTCATCGCCTGCGGCACGATTGTGAGTACCCCGCACACTGCGGCTCAAGGAGCCATAACGATCACAAACCTCGGCGAGCCCGGCATAAATAGCTTCGCCTCCGATATCAACGACCTTGGCCAGGTCGTCGGCGCGCATTGCAGCGGCTCCGGTAGCTGCGTGGCATTTCATTGGCAGGACAGCGTCATGACGGAGCTACCGAGTCTCGGTGGCGATTATACAGTGGCGTTTGCCATCAACGAGAGCGGCATGGTACTCGGGTCGAGCGACGCTGTTGTATGTCCAACCGTACCCCCCGGGTGGCCCGATCGTTGCTTCATCGAACGGAACCACACTGTCATCTGGGAGAACGGTACGATCATCGATCTAGGACAGGTAACACCGGCCGGGAACCAAATGAACCGCGCAAAGCAGGCGATCAACGAATCTGGACAAATCATCGTAAACGGCGTCCTGTCGCCTGGCCGGGTGCGCACTGCGTACCTGTGGGAAGATGGCGTGTTCATTAACCTGGGCACCCTCGGTGGAAGCAGTAGCGAGGCCAGAGCATTGAACGACGTCGGCCAAGTTGTTGGGGTCAGCGCAACCGCCGGCGGCGAAGTACACCCATTCCTTTGGCAGAACGGGGTGATGATCGACCTCGGCACACTGGGCGGCAGCAACTGTGACGCCTTCAACGTCAACAACCTCAGTCAGGTTGTCGGCTACTGCACCACCCCGAACGGCGTCGGCGATGCGTTCCTCTGGCAAGAGGGCGTGATGACCGATCTGGGAATCCTCGAAGGTGGCCAGCCAAGCCAAAGCCGAGCGTACCACATAAACGACGTGGGCCAGGTAGTCGGCAGAAGCAAGAACGTCGACTGGTGGCGGCACGCCTTCTTCTGGGAGAACGGAGTGATGACAGACCTTGACGCCACGTACTGGGGTTACATGGACCCGTGGGCACTCAACAACCTGGGCCAAGTCGTGGGTGCTCTTGAAACAGAAGACATGCAGGAAACACCGTTCCTCTGGCAAGACGGCGTGATGACGGTCCTACCTACACTTGGAGAGGGGCTGCAAGGGGAAGCCTACGCAATCAACAACCAGGGGCAGGCAGTCGGCTGGACCTACGCCCCGGACGGGAACTGGTACGCGACGCTGTGGACCGTACCCATTCCCATGCCTCCGCCCGACGAGGCCATTCAGAACCTGACGAACGTCTTGGCCGACCTCGTCGCCAGTGGGGTACTCAGTCAGGGTCACGGGCAGGCGCTCACCGCCAAGCTGGACGCGGCGCTCAAGAAGCTCGACTCGGGCAACACAAAGGCAGCATCTAACCTCCTACAGGCCTTCATCAACCAAACGGGGGCGCTGATCAACTCTGGAACGCTGTCGCCGGCAGACGGTCAGCCCCTCATCGACGCCGCCACCGCGATCATCGACCAGCTCAGCGGCGCGTGACGCGCTGGGGACCGCAACGGATACGGGGGCCGGCCGCGAGTCGGCCCCTCGTCGTTCCACCCCTCGCCCGTCCCCACCACCCCCG
>CAYYVH010000334.1:0-4506 GCA_964475075.1 uncultured Anaerolineales bacterium
ACGGGGCCGCCTGTGCTGACAGTCAGCTATTCGCCGTCAGCCTCTGGGATAGAGCGATCTACCGCCTCGCGCTTCCTGACGGCACTCTGCTGGGAATCATCCCAAATGGGGCGTCCGCGGAGCCCTGGGCTGCCGACGCGTACCCCTTCGCCGTGGGCTTTCATGAAGGTTGGCTCTATCAGGGCGTTGTGCCCGACCCGAACCGGCCCATGCCCAACCGGCCGGCGGTCATCTATCGGTCTCGTCCCGATGGCACCGAACTGATGGAAGTGGCGCGCTTCAAGCTCAATTATCGACGGTTGGGCCAGGACGGATCCCATGCGTCGGCTATGGTCGCCGACATTGAGTTCCGGCCGAATGGGCAGCCCATCATCGGGTTGCGGGATGGCACCGTCGCCGCGACGGGGGATCTGGTTCCAGCCCAAGTGAGACGCGATGCGTGGGTGCCCGACCTCGCCCGCGAGCGTTACGACCTCGGCAACACAACGGTCACGGGCGCCTTGGCCAGTTTCGCCGACGCCGACCGAGTCGTGTCCACCGGATCAGGACTTGGGCGGAAGGGTCTCGACTTCGGGGCTATCTGGTACGACAACCGATCGGGCGACATTCTGTCTCGCCGCACCTTGGCCTCCCGGACGACGCGCACGATGTGGGTTCCTTCCCACGATCCCAGGAAACCTCCTAGCCTCATCACCCTGAGCAATTATGAGATCCTGGGCGATGTAGAGTCTCTCTGCAGGAAGTACGTGCCGACGGTCACGCCGACGCCCAGCCCGACGGTCACGCCGAGCGCGACAAACACGGCCACCTCCACGGCGACACCAACGCCCGTGCCCGAGCCGATCTACCTACCGGTGACCCTCAACGAAGCATGCGACAAGCGCAACGTGCACGCCGATGTGGTCCTCGTCATCGATGTATCCACCAGCATGCGGAGCCCGACGCGCGATGGCCGCTCCAAGGTCGAGGCGGTTCAGGACGCCGCCCGCGTGTTCATTGACTTGATGGACTTCGGAACCGACGGTGGCCACGATCAGGTAGCCGTGGCGGCATTCAACAGCACGGCGTGGATGGTGCGGCCGCTGGACACCGACGCGCCGGCACTTCGCGCCTCCATCGACGAGCTTTCCAGCCGTCTGTCGGCGGGAACGCGATTGGACCTTGCCGTCGTGGTCGGCATGCAGGGGCTGGAGACCCCCGCGCGCATGGCATCGAACACGCCCGTGGTGATCCTGTTGACCGACGGCCTACCCAACGGCGTGCCCACCATGCCTGGCGGCACCCAGGAGGACACGGTCCTGGCCAAGGCGGCTCTGGCCCGAGCTGCTGGCGTGCGGGTGTACACCATTGGTGTGGGCCAGCAGGATGCAGCGGATCCGGCGTACCGGATCAACGCCGCCCTCCTGCGGGCAATGGCAACCGAGCCGAGCATGTTCTTCCAGACCCTCGACGCGGAGGAGCTGGCCGGCATCTATAGGCAGATCGCCTATACCCTGGGCTGCCCGCCCTCATCCTTCTGGGGCGGCCGGTAGCGGCAGGGCGCTCGCCCGGCCTGCGCCACGCGGGCTATGGCGTACCCTCGAGGATCCACGCGTCGCTTCCCGGATGATAGGAGTAGTAGTACAGGGAGCTCTGGGTCGGAGCCGCCACGAGGGTGAACTCGAAGGGCGCTGCGGAAACGGCCATGGCGCCGTCGGCGTCGAAGGCGACGTCGGTTGCCCTCTCGATGGCGCCGGGCGTGCGGAAGGCAACGCGGGCCGGGCCGTCAAAGTCGCCATGGGCCGTGAGGCCCACGGAAAGCACCTCGGATCGTCGCGCGGAGCCGAAGTAGAGGCGCTTTCCGCGCGCTCCGTTGTGGACCGCTAGACCCAGGGCGTCGATATCGACCAGGCGGTCGGCAATCTCGCCCCCGGCAAGATCGATGCGCAGCAGTTGCCCAAGCTCCTCGTGCCGCGTCGAGCCGGCGACGGAGCTCACGTACAGACTCCCCGAATCGCAATCGTACGTCAGGCCCATGATACCGAAAGGATTCTGTGGCGACGGCGGGACCCGTGGTGGCACCGTCAAGAACTCGGCCATCACACCAGAGTTCGTGTCAACCTTGTAGATCGTGTTCCGCTCGTCAGGTGGATTGTCAAGCAGGCTCCTTCGGGGCATGGGCGCCACGTAGACGTTACCCGCCCGGTCATAGGTGAAGGGGCCGAGGTAGCCATGCTCGGACCAGGTAGGGTGCTGGTAGGAATGCCCCAGGTCGTCGAGGTCCAGCAACACGAGTCCCTTGCGGGGCTCTCCAGTACTCAGGGAAGACCGGCTCGGGAAACCCAGATCGGCCACGAAGTGCGGGGCATCGCGGCAAGCGAGGGCACCTCCATACCGGGCGCCTGAAGCCGCCGATTCCGGGCCGTTGTTGCCATCGCCGCGACGGTCGGTCCGCATCGACAGAGCCAGTATCACGACTAGCGCGATCGCCGCGAGGGCGAACCAAATCCGCGCCGACGGTCGTGCTGCCGGGACAATGCCGCCGGTACCGGGTGCGGGTTGACCGCGGGCCACCGGTTCCTCTCGCGGCGGGGGGGCCGCGTCTCGTCTCACTCGGCGAAGGGTAGGAACATGGGGCCGGCGAAGCAGGGATAGCTCTTGGGAACAAAGAGGCCGTGCTCCAGCACGGTGTCGGCCCAGCAGTACTCTTGGCCAGCCCGATCGTCATTCTTCATCTGTGGAACGTACCACAGGACAATGTGCTTGCCAGCGATGGAGTCCGGCGGCGAGTCGATAAACCGCTCGGGGCCCTGCCTGTAGTCGGCGTTGCAGCATGGACCGATGGTGATCAAGTCGGACTGGCCTTCATCGGTGTTGGGCTTGTTCAGGGTGACATAGATGAACGCATGGTCACCACGGCCTCCGTCGCCAAACTGCCCCCGGCCCGGCTCTACGTGGTAGCCCTCACCAGCGGGGTTGACGACCTTGAGCTGAAAGCCCTCGGGCGAGGTCGGCGCCTCATCCTGTTGCCGATAGCCCTCCCTCGACCATGGGGCCCAGTCGCGTCCATTCCAGCTTGACACTGTGTTTCGGTCACCTGCGATGGCGATTCGCAGGACGGGTCGATACGTGCCCTGATTGCCGCAGCCGCGACCCAGGTTGCCGGCCACGATGCGAAAGCGCCCGTCGCGGTAGAAATCGAAACGCTGCCGGTAATAGTACTGGCACGGCGCTGGCCAGAATTCACTCACGAAGTCCTGGGTCAAGGAAAAGCCCACCTTGTTGCCGCCGGCAACGATGTCGTCGACCACTGGCCCCCGGTGCGCCACCACGGCGGCCTGACTGAAGGTGGGGCAGCCAACGGCGTCGCTGTAGCCGAAGGCATCGCGGCCGGAATAGCTGACGTGCCAATCCACCAGCTTCGCGCTATCCAGCACCGGCTTGTCTTTGTACGTGACGTCCGACAGGAGGAGGCCGTCGGAGCTCGTTAGGACGTAGCTCATGCTCCAGTCGCCGCGTTGCAGGTCCGTCTGCCGCTCGCAGTAGAGGGCGGTTACCACCTCGTCCGCCAACTGCCTCTCGGTGACCACGGCGGGCCCGCTGGTCTTCCCCAGAGATGTCCAGCGGGTGCCCACCAGCACGCCGTCGGTGAGATCGACGATGGCCCACAGTGCCCGGTCGCCCTTCAGAAACGTAGGCGCCACGCACAGATGGCGCGCCCGCTCGCAGCTCGTTTCGTTGAGAGCGGTCTTGCTGGCGGCCATCGTGGCGTCCGATAGCTTTGGCGTGTACCCCAGGGCCTGGGAGATCTCGGGAGCGCTTACGGCAATCTCCTGTGCCAAGCGGCGCAGGCCGGGGGGAATGTCAGGTTGAAGCCCTGGAAACTCATTCACGTCCAGCAAGTTCTGGTTGGTAACGTCGATGATGGCGACCACGGCCGCGGCGCGGGCGTGGTTGTATAGCTCCACGCGATAGCAGGTTGCCTTGGCGCATGGGTCTTTCCCAGGCGGGAAATCACTGGGGTGGGTTGGATAGATGCCCAGAACCTCCGTCCGCAGGGGCTGGCCCGTGGCGACATCCCGGGCCCAGGTGCTGACGCGGGGGTCATGGACCGCGAGGTCTTGCGCGAGGCGCTGGTCAGCGTCCAGCTCTTCGTCGAGGAGCAGAATCGGGGGTTCCTGGCTGGCAGCGGCCTCGAGGCGGGCCCTTCGGGTTGCCACGGCCGGGATCTCTGTGCTCTGCCCCGGGATCGCGGGGGGAGCCAACCAGCCGGGGGGTGGTTGCGCCCTCGGGGCGGCAGCGGGGCTCGAGGCTGCCGCGGTGACGGTGCCGGTGGTCGTCGGCGGACCATGCGCCGGTTGGCAGGAGGCGCCGGCCATCGACAGCCCGAGCGCAAGGAGCGCGCGGGTCGCGACACGGTAGCACTGGGGCACCATGGCGGGGTGCACGCCCTGACTATAGCCCATCCTGCCCGTCGCGCCTGGTGGTGCGCCCGCAGGCGGTCAGCGGTTCCGGTGTTCGGCGGTG
>CAYYVH010000335.1:0-4491 GCA_964475075.1 uncultured Anaerolineales bacterium
CACCAGTGGCGCGCGCAGGAACTCCGCCAGGTTATTGTGCTGAGGCTCCTTAGAGGTGGCGACCACGCATCACGTCGCCGTTGGATCGGCCGGTTGATGGTGGAGTGAGGCGAAGGGGGCAAGTCAACACCAGAGGAACGCGTCATGAATCTACTGGCTGAGGTGGCGCTTGCGCCGAATCAGCGGCAGGCTCTCGATGAACTCAAGCGGACGTTGTTGGCGGAGTTCGACGTTGAGGAGTTGGTGTTGTACGGATCAGTCGCTCGCGGGGATGCCGATGAGGAGTCAGATCTCGATCTGTTGATCATCACTTCGCGGAGAATGACGCGCTCTATGCGGCACAAGATCACTGATCTGGTCTTCGATGTCAACCTCGCGTATGACACCAACTTCAGCACACTGGTCGTGGATTGCCACTCCTGGGAGGTGGGTGTCATATCCGTGCTGCCGCTCCGTGGCGAAGTCATCAGGGATGGGATACCGCTTTGAGCCGCGAGGAACAACGAGCGGAGGTCGCGCGGTATTGGTGGTCCAAGGCGGAGGACAGCCTCGCTTCCGCTCGTCGTGACTACCTGGCCCTGGTCGCTTTCGACCGAGAGTACGTTGAAGCCCAGATGATTCGTTGCGAGCAGCTCCTAGCCAAGCTTCGCCCGTTGATTTCGTCCGTCGAGAGCGGTTGACGGTGCGTACGGTCTACCCTTTCTGGCGGACGGGAAACTGAAGTCCGCTGTGCCCAACAACACGGCCGCCTCTGCCGTCTTCCTCGACCGCGACGGTTGCCTGGTGCGGGATGTGCGCCATGGGGCCGATCCGGCGGCGATGGCGCTCCTGCCCGGGGTGGCCGAGGCCCTTGGCGCCTTCGCGGCGTTCGGTTACCGCCTGGTGGTGGTCACCAACCAGTCGGGTGTCGCACGGGGGCTATTCACCCTCGGGGAGGCGCGGGCCATGGCCCGCCGCCTGGCGGCACTCCTCGAACCCGCCGGCGTCCGCCTGGCGGGCTATTTTCTATGTCCGCACCACCCCGAAGGCAGTATTCCCGAGCTCGCGGTCCGTTGCGACTGCCGGAAGCCCGAGCCGGCGCTGCTGGCCCGCGCCGCCGGCGAGCTCCACCTGGACCTCTCGCGCTCCTGGATGATCGGCGACACCCTGGCCGACGTCGCGGCCGGCGAATCGGCCGGCGCCCGTTCCGTCCTCGTAGACATCGGCAGCCAGTCCCTGCCGGATGATGCCGCGCCGCCGTACCTGATCGCGCGCAGCCCCGCTCATGCGGCGGCCCTCATCCTGGCCGCCGACGGCCATCTCGAGGCCGGCGTCGATCCCTGCCCCCCTGGCCAACTGAACCGACCGCCCGCGCCACCCGACCGGCGCGGGACGGGTGAGCCCAGCCCCTGGCCTTCGGCCGCGCACCTCGAGCTCGCCCGGCAGGATGGGGAGTGGTTGGGCGTTATCATGAGGGACCGACGGTTGTAGGGGCGACCCGCCGGGTCGCCCCTACCGGGCGGCTGGACACCAGGTGCCGGTATGTGGCGCCAGGTCAAGTGTGGTAAGATACGCGCCACTGTGATATTGTGATCAGGGGGTCGGGGCTGTGGGGGTTGGGCGGTGGTAGTCATGGGTCGGTCGCTCAGGACAGGCTATCAGCTATCAGCTATCAGCTATCAGTCCGTGGGTCCGGTATTGAGTTCCGCCGAGTCAGGATCAGGGCAGGTGCCGGCGGGAGCGAAACCGATGGTTCTCGCGGCCATGGTCCGACCCGGGTCAATGCCGGTGTGCATCGGCACCTGATGCCCCGCCAGTTTGCAGAGCATTGCCACGGATCCAAAGACTGATAGCTGATAGCTGATAGCCCGTCAACATGCATCGCCCCCCAACACAGTAGTCTCAACCACAATAACCTCACGACCCCCTCATCACAGTCAGTTCATCACAGTCAGCCCGGAAACTGATATGACCATCACACTTTTCAACACCCTCACAAGAAAAAAGGAACCCCTCGACACCCTCGAGCCGGGCGTCGTGCGCATGTACGTGTGCGGCGTGACGGTCTACGATAGCGCCCACGTCGGGCATGCCATGAGCAGCTTGGTGTTCGATGCGATTCGGCGCTACCTGGAGCACCGGGGGTATAAGGTGCGCTACGTGCAGAACTTCACGGATGTGGACGACAAGGTCATCCGGCGGGCCAACGAGGAGGGCCTGTCGGCCTTCGAGGTGGCCGATCGCTACGCTCGGGAGTTTCTTATCGAGCAGGAGCGGCTGGGCATCAAGCCGGCGGACATCTATCCGCGCGTGTCCAGCGAGATGCCGGCTATTATCGCCACCGTCCAGAAGCTCGTGGAGAGGGGGCACGCCTATGCGGCGCCCAACGGCGATGTCTACTTCGCGGTGCGCAGCTTCCCGGACTACGGCAAGCTGTCGCGCCGGTCCTTCGAGGAGGCCGAGAGCCAGGAGGAGCCCTCGGAGCACAAGCGCGACCCGCTCGACTTCGCGGTGTGGAAGAGCGCCAAGCCGGGTGAGCCGGCCTGGGACAGTCCTTGGGGACCCGGCCGGCCGGGCTGGCACATCGAATGCTCGGTCATGAGCCAGCGCCACCTGGGTGACCAGATCGACATCCACGGCGGGGGCACGGACCTCATCTTCCCCCACCATGAGAACGAGATCGCGCAGAGCGAGGCGGCGTGCGACTGCGCGCCCTTCGCCCGTTATTGGGTGCACAACGGTCTGCTCCAACTGGGCGAAGAGAAGATGTCCAAGAGCCTGGGCAACATCGTCCCGGTGAGCCAGTTTCTGAACGAGCACGAGCCCGAGGCCTTCCGCCTGTTCGTGCTCTCCGGGCACTACCGCCGGCCGGTGACCTTGAGCGACGAGTCCATCGCCGCGGCGGAGCAGGGACTGGCGCGCCTCCGCGGCGCCCTCCGCCCAGCCCGCCCGGTGGCCGGTGCAGCGTCATCGGAGGCGGCAACCGCGCTCCGGGCGGCAGCGGAGAAGGCCGACGCCGACTTCCATGCGCACATGGACGACGACTTCGGAACGCCCGGTGCGCTGGCCGCACTGTTCGATCTGGTGACCGCGATCAACACCGCCCGGGAAGCCGGCGCCAGCGGCGGAGCATTCCAGACCGCCCAGCGGACGCTCGAAGCGCTGTCCGGCGTACTCGGCTTCCGCCTGCGTGAGGGCTACGAGTCCGGAATCGGCGCCGGCGTCGAGGCCGAACCATTCATCGACCTCCTAATCACCCTCCGCAACGAAGCACGGGCCGAGCAGAACTGGCCCCTCGCCGACCGCATCCGCGACCGGTTGGCTGATCTCGGCGTGGTGCTGGAAGACAGCGCAGGTGGGACGGAGTGGCGCAAGGGGGCGGGACGGTAGTCAGTGGCTCGGGGCGGTGCTGCGGTTGAGACTACTGTGTCGCGAGCCGATGCATGTTGACGGGCTATCAGCTATCAGCTATCAGTCCGTGGGTCCGGGACTGAGTTCCGCTGAGTCAGGATCTGGGCAGGTGCCGGCTTGTGCGACAACGTTGGTTCTCGCGGCCATCGGCCGACGCGGGTCAATGCCGGTGTTCATTGGCACCTGATGCCCCGCCAGTTCGCAGAGCATTGTCACGGACCCAAAGACTGATAGCTGATAGCTGATAGCTGATAGCCCGTGATGAGGGACCGTCCCATGACCACCGCCGCCTCCCCCGCACCAAAGAACCGACCCACTGCTCACCGTCCCGCCCCCCCACACCAAAGAATCGAGTCACTGACCACTGCCTGACGTCATCTTCGGCCGCCACCCCGTCCTCGAGGCGCTTCGCGCGGGTGAGAACCTCGGCGAGATACACGTCGCTGAGGGTTCGGCGCGGCGTGGTACGCTGGCGCAGATCGTGAGGCTCGCCGCGGAGGCCCATGTTCCGGTGAAGTGGGTGCCACGCGTTGCCCTGGACCGCGCCGTCGCGGGCGCCGGGAGCCGCAACCACCAGGGCGTCGTTGCGCTCACCTCGGCCTTCGCCTACCGCGACCTGGCCGAGATCCTGGCGGTGTCCGTGCGTCGCGACGAAGCGCCGTTCATCCTGGCCCTGGATCAGATTCAGGACGTGCAGAATCTGGGCAGCCTAATCAGAACGGCCGTGGCAGTGGGTGTGCACGGCGTGCTCATTCCGGAGCGCCGGGCGGCCGGGATCAGCGCGGCCGTGCGCAAGGCTTCGGCCGGTGCCGTTGCCCATGCCGCTGTGGCGCGTGTCGATCTCCTTCAGGCGCTGGATGCCCTGCGGGGGCGCGGCGTCCAGGTCGTGGGATTGGATGGGGCGGCCGATCTGGAGTACTCCGCCTGCGACCTCGCCGGCCCGCTGGCCCTCGTTGTCGGAGGCGAAGCCCATGGGCTGCGGCGCGTGGGCGCCCGCCGGGGCGACTCGCTCGGTTCGCTGGCCCTGACCCGGCCCCTTGAGTCCTTGACTGTCCGTGTTGGGGGGGCGAGGGTGGGGTTGCGACGGCGCGGTCAGCTATG
>CAYYVH010000336.1:0-4471 GCA_964475075.1 uncultured Anaerolineales bacterium
GCCCCACGTGAGGCGCGACATCCACACCCTCGACGCCGCCTTCATCGCCCGTCACCTCCAGCCGTGGCACGCCAACTTGAAGAAACGGCAGGTCAAGTCCCCCAAGGTGTACTTGCGCGACTCGGGCCTGCTGCACACGCTGCTGGGAATCCGTACGCCCAAGCAGCTGCTGGAGCATCCGAAGAACGGCGCCTCGTGGGAGGGCTACGTGATCGAGGAGGCCCTGAAAGCCGTCGAGCCAGCCGAGGCCTACTTCTGGGCCACCCATGGCGGCGCTGAGCTGGACCTCCTGATGCTGAAGGATGCCTGGCGCATCGGAGTGGAGTGCAAGCGTGCCGACGCACCGAGGATGACGACCTCGATGCGGGTGGCCGTTCAGGATCTGGCCCTCGATCGGCTGGTGGTCATCTATCCGGGGCGGCGACGTTACTCCCTTGGCGAGCGAACGGAGGTCGTGCCGCTGGCGGAGCTGGCGGAAGGCGGCACGTGGCGCGATTTGTTCCGCATCCCGCCGGACGCGGCACCCGCGACGACCCTGTGACGGACAAGGGCCACGTAGTATGGGCGCTTCGCGAACCGCCCATACGGCTTCTATGCCAATCCGGACGCGCGGTGAGCGGCGCAAGGCTGCTGGGGCATCCGCGGCCGAAGGGGTCTCACCCGTCGACGCGGAGACAGGGCACAGGCAATTCGGTGTGCGGATGGGCTAATGCTCGGTAAAGGAGCCTAGACCATGACAGCCGTGACTCTCTTGTTGCAGGGCGCTGCTTGTCAAACGTCGGCCGAAACTGCCCCGCATATGTGGGGGGCAGCACTGCATGAACGTGTCCCTGACGGGCCCACCTCGACCGGCCCTACAACCCGCGCCGCCTGCGCCGGATCGTCTCGAAGGCGTACGTGATCCGGTAGAGGGGGCTCGTCGGCAGGTCCTGGGCGTGGACGTAGTCGACGCGGTCGCCCCCGAAGCCGCGCTTGAATAGCGTCAGCCCGGCCCACGGGTGATCCGGCCGCTCGTCCTTGGCGATGCCCCAGAAGTTGTAGGTGCGGTAGCCGCGCCGCTTGGCCTCCTTGATCGCTGCCCACTGCACGAGGTGTGAGGCCGGCACCTTCGGGAATTCGTTCGACGAGGCACCGTAGTGGTAGACGGCCGTGTCGCCGCACAAGATGATCATCGCCGCGGCCACCACTTGATCCTCGTACTCCCCCAGGAGCACCACGGCGCCTTCGTCGGCCGCGAAGGCTTCGAACTCCGCCCGCAGGTAGTCGAGCGGGAACGGCACGAACTTGTGCCGCGCGACCGTCTGTTCCTGAAGCCGGTAGAGGACGTCGACGGCTTCGGGAGAGGTGCTGGCGCGGACCACCACGCCGTCCCGCTCCGCCCGCCGGACGGAATAGCGGGTGTTCTTCCTCATGCCGGCCAGGAGGTCTTGCTCGTCAGGCCGGATGTCCAGCTCCAGCGTCGTCTCGGCGTGCATGTGGGTGGGGGCGTTGCGGAAACCCAGACGGCGGAAGCGTTCGTAGCTCTCCTCCGTCTCGTGCAGAAAAGGGCGCATCCGAACAAACCACGCCCCTTCGCGTCGGGCCAGGTCGCGCACGTGTACCACCAGCTCCGCCAGCATGTCGGGCCGGTTCCAGTCGAGGAGCGGCCCCCCCGGGCACGCCAGGAAAGGGCCTCGCTTGGCCGGGGTCCTGGTGAGGAGGGCCGCACCCACGAGCGCATCGGCCTCGTATAAGCCGCGGCGATACACCTCCTCCCCGAGTGATGCGCTGCATACGCCCCAGTTCCAGGACTGCAGGAACGTGTTCGGTTCCCGGGAGAGCACGAACCGCTCCCACTCGGCCTTGCTTTCAACCTCACGAATTGTGTACGTCATCGCCTTATCTCAGCTCCTCCAGGACCAGATTCGCAATGAACGCGGCGTCGGGCTCGGTGACGTGCCGATGGGTCGGCAGGTTCACCGAGTGCCGGGCAAGCTCCTCGGCTCGCGGGCACTCTCCCGGGGTGTAGCCGATCGCCCCCAGATCCGTGGCTCCCGGCGCGATAGGCACATTGTACCAGTCACCAAGCATTATGTCGTGCCGCCGCGCCGCTAAGCGCAGACGCACGGGATCGGGGACCTGCAGCGTATACCTGAGATCGATGGCGCCACCGTCATCCCTCGCCGGCAGCTCGAGACCCGCACCGTCCAGCACGGTGTCGTACACCCGGCTGATCGCCCGGCGGTGCGTGTTCAGTTTGTCGAGCATTTCCAGCTGGCCGAGCGCCAGAGCCGCCAGCGCATTGGGGAACCTGGACGGACGGATCGCAGGTCGGCCGCCACGCCGCTCCTCCGGATCGACGGCTAGCGACAGCAACCGCAGCTGCTGCATCGCCACCAGCAGGATCTTCCCCAACGCGAAGCGGTAGTATGTGGGCGTGACCACCGACAGACCGATCGGATGGAGCAGCTGTTGGGCGATCCACCAACGCGGGGGGTATACCAGGTCGGCCTGGAAGCGCCGCAGGGCCTGGGCGAGATCGGGATCATCGGTCGTGGCGACGCCCCCGAACACGGAGGAGACGACCTTGTCCCGACCCAGGCTGAAGAAGGCCGCGTCGCCGAAGGTGCCGAGCGCACGTCCGCGGTACCTCGCCCCGAGCGCGTGCGCGCAGTCCTCGATCACGGCCAGCCCGTGCGTGCGGGCCAGAGCCAGGATGCGCTCGATATCCACGGCGTGGCCGAACGTGTGCTGGACTAGCACGGCCTTCGTCCGCTCGCCGATCTTCTTTTCCAGATCCGCCACGTCCATGTTGAAGCCAGTGGGGGCGACATCCACATAGCGGGGCCGCGCGCCGCACCAGAGAACGGCGTTGGGCACGACCACGCACGTGTACGCCTGGAGCAGCACCTCGTCGCCCTCGCCGACCCCAAGTGCCTTCAGGATGGCGTACATGCCGGAGCGTCCGCTGTCGAATGCCACCGCTTCGGCTGCCGGCAGGTGCGCCCGGAACCACTGCTCCACCCGCGCCGGCAGCGGTCCCGTTCGCCAGCTCCAAGGCCGGGCCAGGTACGATGCGGCCAGGCCGACATCGGCCGCCGATGCGTTGGGCGACAGGGCGATCATGACCGGTTTGCGGCTCACGAGGGCACCCGGTGAAACGGCCCCGGCCGGAGCAGCTTCAGCGCATGGTCCGGTCCGCGCCCCTCGAAGACGACCACCGTCTCTGGGCGCAACTCGGCCTCGATCCGCAGCGCCGCCCGGCGCGGGTCCTCTTCCACCAGGAGGAGGGCCTCGGCGGCGCCGGTGTCGCCTCCCCCCTCGAGCAGCTCCTGGGCGTAGTTCCGGCTGGTGATGATCGCCCGATCGCACACCTCGGCAATACGGGCTCCGACCGCGCGATGAGCCTCAGCCGACCGTGGGCCCAACTCCAGGATCTCGGACAGGACGAGGACCTTGCGCTTGCCGTCCAGGCTCGCCAGATAGTCGAGCACGGCCATCACGGAGCCGGTGCTCGCGCTGTAGGTGTCGTCGATCAGTAGGGCACCCGTGGCGTGCCGCAGGGGGCACATCGTCCCTTCGATCGGCCGCAGCTCCTCGACGGCTGCCGCGATATCCTCGAGCGACATGCCCAGCTCCGTCGCGACCGCGGTGGCCGCCAGGAGGCTGGGCACGTTCTGGGCGCCTACCAGGTGCGTATGGAAATCCTGCGCCGCGCCGTCACTGACGACGGTGAAGCGAAGCGCGTCAGGCTCCACCAGGACGTCGCCCGCAACGAAATCCGCCTGCTGCCCCACCGAATACGTCCGGCAGCGCTGCCGAACGAGGTGCAGGTTCGCCGCGATGCCGCTGCTGTCCAGGTTGAGCACGGCGCAGCCGTCCGGCGGCAGGTTGTCGAGCAGCTCCATCTTGGCCCGTACGATGTTGTCGACGGAGCCGAAGAGGGCCAGGTGCTGGTCCTCGATGGCGGTGATGACGGCGATATCCGGTCGGACGATCTTGCAGATCGCGTCGATCTCCCCCAGGCGATAGGCGCCCATCTCAGCCACGAAGACGGCATGCTCCGGCCGGATGGTGTCGCGAAAGACGCGGGCGACGCCAATGGCGGTGTTCGTGTTCCCGGGAGTCTTTGCCGTGGCGAATCGCCTGGCGAGAATCGAGGTCAAGTACTCCTTCGTCGTGCTCTTGCCGACACTGCCCGTGATGCCGATGACCTTCAACTCCGGCATCTGCTGCCGCTGACTGACGGCGGCACGGATGGTGCGGTTCTTGGCGAAATCGGTCAGTGGTGCGAACAGCACGGCAACCGCGGCCACGATGGCGAAGAGGATGCGGTCGACGAAGAGCAACCAGGCAACGAACGGCACCGGGTTGTCGGCCAGCGGGCTCAGCGCCGGAAAGACGACCGGGGGGCCGGCCGCCAGGCCCGCGATGATCGCTCCGGACGTGCCTCGAACCGCGCGCGACCTGGCGGAGTGCACCCACCGGTCTA
>CAYYVH010000337.1:0-4438 GCA_964475075.1 uncultured Anaerolineales bacterium
TGCCCCACGCTCAGCCAACTGGCGCTGGGGGCGACTTGGCAGACGGAGTACGCCGAGCAAGTCGGGGAGGTGGTCGGGCGCGAGCTGGCGGCGGTGGGTGTGAACCTGCTCCTGGGGCCCAGCCTCGACGTGTTGAATGTCCCCCGCCCGGGGAGCTCCGGCGATCTGGGCGTTCGGTCCTTCGGTGGCACCCCTCCCTGGGTGGCGTTGTTCGGCCGGGCCTACATCGAGGGCGTGCACCGGGGCAGCGGAGGTCGTGTGGCCACGGCGGCCGGCGACTTCCCCGGAATCGGTGGTGCGGATCGCAGCCTGGCCGAGGAGCTACCGGTCGTCGAGAGCACCCTCGAGCAGCTGGCGGCGGTCGAGCTGGTCCCATTCGTGGCCGCGGCCGATGGTGGGAGCCGGGCCGAGGCGGTCAGTGATGCCTTCGTCGTCAGTCACGTTCGGTACCGCGGTGTACAGCAGCAGACCGACCGGCCGCTGTCGCTCGACAGCGGTGGACTGCGCTACCTCTGGGCCCAGATTCCGGAGCTCAGCTCGTGGCGGAACGAGGGCGGGGGGGTGTTGGTCAGCGCCGGGCTCGGGCTGCCGGCCGTGCGGCGCTACACCGATCCTGACCTGTCCAGCTTCAACACGCGGCGCGTGATCGGCGAGGCACTGGCGGCGGGCAACGATGTGTTGACCACGACCGGCTTCGGGCCGGAGGACGATCCGGAGGGCCAGATGGCGGAGATCGAGGCCAGCATACAGTGGCTCACCGGCGCCTACGAAGAGGACGAGACCGTCCGCGAGATGGTCAACGCTGCATTGCGCCGGGTCCTGACGCTCAAACGCAGGTTGTACGGGTCGGCGGATGTGGCTCACGTATCGGTCGATGCCGAAGCTGCCGCCGCACAAGTTGGCCTGGGTGGGGAGGAGACGGCCCGAGTAGCCCGGGAGGCCCTGACGCTCGTCACGGCTGCGGGTGCTGCCCCGGGTGGACACGGGGGCACGTCGCCCGAAGCGGGGCAACGGATCCTCCTCGTCGTCGACGCCCGCGCAGTGCGCGAGTGCGAAACCTGCTCGGCCTATGTGTTGTTGGATCCGGAGCGCATATTGGCCGGGGTCCGGAGGGCATATGGCCCGGAGGGCACGGGACGCATTCGCCAGGACAGCGACGTGGCGACGGTTACCTTCCGTGAGCTGAAAGCTTGGCTGCAGGCCCAGGGCGCCGTGGCGGCCGAGGACACACCGGCGCTGGTGGCACCGCTTGCCGCTGAGCGGCTCTCAACTGTGGGGAGCCTCGTCGGTCGGGCCGATTGGATCGTGTTTGCCATGAGCGACCTGCGTCCGGCGGAAGCCCCGGGCTCGGATGCCTTGAAGCTCTTCCTGAAGGCCAGCCTGCCGGTGGCGGCGAACCGACGCCTCGTGGCGATCGCATTTGGGGCACCGTACTACCTGGACACCACTGAGATAGCCAAGCTGACCGCCTACTACGCCGTCTACTCCCGTACGGACCCGTTCGTCGACGTCGCAGTCCGCGCCCTCTTCGGGGACGAGCCGGCCACGGGCGCCAGCCCGGTGACGATACCCGGTGCCGGGTACGACCTGGCGGCTCGGTTGGAGCCTGCTCTCGACCAATCGGTGATCGTCCAGTTGGTGGGGCGTGACCCCGAGCGGGCCCTTGCCATGGGCAGCACCTTCCGCGTGCGCACGAGCCTGATCCGCGACGCCAACGGACATGTGGTTCCCGACGGAACACGCGTGACCTTTCAAAGGTACGACCGGGATGAGGGTGTCTATCTGCCCAACGTGCCGGCCAAGACCGTGGGCGGGCGTGCTCCGGCGGCGATGCGCGCCGAACGTAGCGGTGAGTTGGCAATCACCGCCGGTCTGGACAACGGCCTCCGGAGCGAGGAGCTGGTCGTCCGAATCGAGAGCAGCGGTGCGGCTATCGGTGATCTTGCCTTGCCGCGGGTGCCGCTCCCGGCGGCTGTGGTCCGGCCTCGTGTGCCGGTGGATTGGGGGATCCTACTCCTGAGCCTGGGCACGATTATTCTGGCCGGTGCCACGGTTTACATGGTCGATGCTGACGCCGCGCGCTCACCGACCCGATTGCTGCGACTCTTCTTGTTGAGCTTGGCCTGGGGGTTGGCCGGGTACCTGCTCGTGGCAGCCGGAGGGCTGCAGCTCGCGGCGTTCCCCGGCGGTGCGAGGCTATGGCCGGATGACTGGAACGTAGTCTACCAAGCCCCGCTTGCGAGCTTCGTCCTGGCGCTGCTGCCGGTCGTGCCGCTGCTGGCGAGGGCGTTGGCCCGACACTGGCGGTCGGTCACCGGTACTCAGGCTCCCCCGACACCGGATTAGTAATGACGGTCGGTACAGCCGTGCCCCCCTGCAGACTCCCCGCGCCGCGGGTGGCACCGGCACGCTCGGCCTGCCAGGTGGCGAGGACCGCTAGCAGGAGCAGGAGCCCAACAAGGGCGAGGAGACCGGCGTTGTCCCACATTCCGGCCTGCCAGGCAGCCGAGGCCGTCCCGATCTCCGGTACCGCGTCGGGCGCCACGGCTCCGGTGAGGCGGTCGCGAAATGCGGCGACATCCGGGGGGCGGGGCTCCGGATGCAGAGCCATGGCCGTCAAGATGGCCAACTCCACGTGCGGCGACATGTCGGGGTTGATCTGGCGTGGCCGCACGAGGGCGTTGGGCAGCAGGAAGCGCTCCTGGGCCGTGGCGGGTGGACGGCCCGTAATGAGGTGGTACAGTGTGGCGCCCAGGGCGTACACGTCGCTTCGAACGTCGGTGTGGCCGGTGTCGCCGGCATATTGCTCCAGTGGGGTGTAGGGCAGGGAGCCGATGCCGCGGGCAGTCGTCAGCGTTCGGGGATCAGCGGGGTCAAGCGGCTTGACGAGGCCGAAGTCGACCAGCTTCACTCGATCACCCTCCACCAGCTTGATGTTCTCGGGCTTGATGTCGCGGTGGATCACCGGCGGATCTCGGCCGTGGAGGTAGCCGAGGGCGTCCAGCAGTTGCTCCGCCCAACCCAGCACACGTCCCTCGGGCAGGAATGCCCCGGCGGACCTGACCTCTTCCACTACTTGACGCAGATCGGGGCCCGACACAAAATCCATAATGAGGAAGTCTACACCGTCCACAACGAAGTAGTCGGAAACTTTCGGCAGGACAGGGTGGTCGAGCTGTGCCAGGGTGCTTGCCTCTCGCCGGAACTGCTCCTGAGCCTCCGCCCGTGCGGTTGGGCTGGCAATGGGGTCCGGGTGGATCGCCTTGACGGCCGTCACTCGTCCGGCGAGGCGCACGTCCTCGGCGCAGTACACGGCTCCGGCACCGCCCTGGCCGACAAGCCCGACGATCTTGTAGCGGTCGTGCATGACGGTGCCGGGCTCGAGGGATATGTCCACGGCACGAACGGTAGTTTGCGCGCACGGTGGTGTCAAGCGCAGCCTGGACGGCAGCTGGTTCATGGGGGGATCCCAGTGGTAAAGGAGGGTGCGCTCCTGATTATGCGAGGCGCCGAGGGAGCGCCGGAAACGCAAGAGTGGAACCTCGGTGACTGCTTGGCGATCGGCCGTGATCCGGCCTGCGATATCTGTCTGCCTGACCGTCAGGTCTCGCGGCGGCACGCCATGGTGCGTAGGACGCCGGACGGTTACGAGCTGGAGGACGCCGGTAGCAGGAACGGTACGTGGGTCAACGGTATCCCTGTCGGCAGCCCGACCCGGTTGTCCGACGGGGACGAGGTGAGCGTTGCCGCACGCTACAAACTGTATTTCGTGGATGCCGAGGCCACGGCGCCACTCGTGTTCGAGGGACGTGGCCTGAGGGTCGACCCGGATACGATGGCGGTCTATGTCAACGGGGAGCTGCTCGATCCCCCGTTGTCGGGCCCCCAATACGAGCTGCTGCTGCTGCTCTACCGAGCGGGCGGGACGCTCGTGGCACGCGACGACATCGTGCGCAACGTATGGCCGGACGTGGATGCGGAGGGGGTCAGCGAGGACGCGATCGATGCGCTGATCCGCCGCCTGAGGCATCGTCTGAGCGAGGCCGATCCGGATCACGCGTATATCGTTACGGTGCGTGGCTACGGCTTCCGTCTCGACAGTCCCTGATTCGACGTTGGGCCCGCGATGAGGGTCGTCATCCTGGGGCCGACGTACCCTTTCCGGGGCGGTATCGCCCACTACACGACGCTGCTGGCCCAGCACCTGGCGGACCGGCACGAGGTCACGCTGTTGTCCTTCGTGGGTCAATACCCGCCAGTCTTGTTCCCCGGTCGCACCGATCGTGATCCGTCGGACCACGTTGTGGCCACTGAGGCGGAGCTTGTGCTCGCGCCGCTCCAGCCGTGGACATGGTGGCGCACCGCCCGGCGCGCTGCGACCCGACGGCCGCAGCTGGTCGTGATACAATGGTGGGTACCGTTCTGGGCGCCGACCCTA
>CAYYVH010000338.1:0-4433 GCA_964475075.1 uncultured Anaerolineales bacterium
CTCCATCGCCGATTGGATCAGGCCTTGGCCGATCCGGGCGGTGATTTTTTCTCGGCGCTGACCCGGGCGGCGTTCCGCGGGGCACCGCTGACGCGTGAGCAGATGCTCGGCTTTGCCAACCTCGCGTTTGCCGGCGGGCGCGACACGATCATTCACTGCGTCACGGAGATCCTGGCCTACTTCGAAGAGGTTGCCCGCCGTTCCGACGTCGAGAAGTCGATCCAGTACGGCAAGGAAATCAGGCGCTGCGAGTTTACTGGCGGGCGCTGGCAGATCGAGAGTGGCGACGGCCGCGCACACTGGTCGCGACTGAGTCCGCCGGCCGCGACTAGGCCCGCAGCAAAGTCGTCGTCGTTGGCGAAGAGCCCCGCCGCATGGCGGCCCAGGGCCGACAGAATGGCCCCGGTGAGCGTAGCCATATCCACCACCGCCGCCGGCTCGAGGCGCTGGGCGTAGCTCAGGGCGTCAGCCAGGATCAACCGCCCCTCGGCATCCGTGTTCAGGATCTCGATCGTCGTACCGTTGAGTGCAACTACGACGTCGCCCGGCTTGGTGGCT
Organism: uncultured Anaerolineales bacterium; assembly: GCA_964475075.1. Classification (GTDB taxonomy): domain Bacteria; phylum Chloroflexota; class Anaerolineae; order Epilineales; family Epilineaceae; genus CAYYVH01. The sequence goes on from CAYYVH010000338.1 coordinate 559, forward strand.
TTCCCACTGGGCATGTTCTCGGTGGCCGCCACGAGACCGTAGACGTGGAGCGGCAAGTCGAGCCGACCGATGGTCTCGAGCGCGCCCAGCACAGCGGCAGCACCGCACATGTCGTACTTCATGTTGCCCATTCTCGGCCCGGGCTTCAGGGAGATGCCGCCCGAATCGAAGGTGATCCCCTTGCCCACCAGCACGTGGGGCGCCCGATCCGACGTGCCGTCCGGTGTATGCTCGACCTTGATGAAGCGTGGCGGCTCCTCGGTGCCGGCGGCCACGCTGGCCAGCGCTCCCATGCCCTCGCTCTGGATGCGCTCTCGATCCCACACCTCGAGGCGCATGCCGTGCCGTGCGGCGATCACACCGGCTTGTTCTGCCAGGTGCGTCGGCGTGGCGGTGCTGCTGGGGTGGTTGGCCAGATCCCGTGCCAGCGCCACACCCGCCGCCACGGCCTCCCCCGCCGCCGCCCCTGAGCGCACGGCTCCCAGCTGCTCCTCATCGAGCTCGACGAGCGTCAGCTCCTGGATCTCGTTCTGCCGATCCTCGGCCTCCCGGTCCGACTTGTACACCGTGAATCGGTACAGCCCCAGGAGCGTACCCTCCACCGTGGCCTGTGCGGCCGCCGAGGCATCCAGGCCCCCGATGCCGGCACCGTGCACAATCGTCGCCAGGTGCTTCACACCGCGCTCGCGCGCCGCCTTCGCCGCGCTGGCGGCCACACGGCGCACCTCATCGAGGCCAAACTTCTCCGGCTTACCCAGGCCAACCAGGACAACGCGTGGGGCCGCGAGACCTTCCCCGCCGTATAGCACCAATGTCTCACCCAGCTTGCCCTTGAAGTCGCCGCCGCCAATGACCTGACTGATCTGCCCGCCAAGCGCCTGGTCCACGGCGCCCGTGGCGCCGCCGGGGGAGGTGACCCCCTGGAAGAGGTTGACGACGGCGGCATCGGCGTCGAAGCCCTGGATCTGACCCCGCTCAACGTTGACCTGCATATATGCCTCCCTCTGCATGCTCGTCCGCCGTCCGGCGTGCGAGCCATTCCCGCACGAATGGGTTGTACTGTCGCTCCCGGCCCACGGTGGTAGCCGGCCCGTGGCCGGACAGGAGCACCGTCTCATTGGGCAGGGCGAGGATATGACGCTCGATGGAGCGCATGAGCGTCTCGTAGTCCCCGCCCGGCAGATCCGTGCGCCCGATGGACCCCATGAAGATCACGTCCCCGCACAGCGCAAACGGCGCCCGTTGCCCATCCAGCTCCACCTCCGGGCCGACCAGCGTAACGTGACCCGGTGCGTGACCCGGAGTCTCGCGCACCGTCAGCTGCAAGGCGCCCACGTCGATCACGCGGCCCCCGTTGAACGTCTGGTCTGCTTGCGGCACCCTCGCCGGCGGCAGGCCGAACATGAGGGCTTGCTGCGTCACGGACTGGAGCAGCGGCTCTGCCTCGGCGTGCAGCCAGAACGGCGCCTCCGTGAGCTCCTGCAGTGCCGCCACGCCGGCGACGTGGTCGATGTGAGCGTGAGTGGTCAATATGGCCTGGATCTGCACGCCGCGCTGCCCGGCCACGCGGACGATGTCGGCTGCCCGCCCCCCGGGATCCACGACGACCGCCTCCCCGCCGTCCGCGTCACCCAACAGGTACGTGTTAACGCCGAACGGGGGGACGGTGATGACCTCGAGGACGAGTTGCATGGTGGGATTGCCTCACACGGGCTGAACGGAACCCAAATACCGAAGGGTGCGAGCGAAATCGCACAGGCGCTGATTATAGCATGCCCCGGGCACCCGAACATTGCGCGCCCGCGACGGAGGCATATACTTCTGCCGCGTGGAAAACACCCAGTGGAGGCCCAGCACCGTGACCGTGACCATGACCCACCGCCAGCGTATCGAGGCCGCCGTTCGCGGCGAGAGGCCTGACCGGATCCCAATCGCCCTGTGGCGGCACTTCCCATACGTCGACCAGACGGCCGAGGGCCTCGCCCGAGCCGTCATCGACTTCCAGGAGGCGTACGACTTCGACCTAGTGAAGGTAACGCACACCTCCGGCTACCCGGCCGAGGCCTGGGGTGCCGAGCTCGAGCACGCCGACAACGAGGAGGGGACGCGGCACTACCTGAAGCGGCGTGTGACCGGTCCGGGCGACTGGCACTCCCTGGAGCCGCTGGAGTTCGATCGGGGCGTCCTGGCACGCGAGCTGCACGCCCTGGAACTCATCCGCCAGGAGTTGGGCGCGGATGTCCACGTCCTTCCCACGATCTTCAATCCGCTGACGATCGCCAAGCAGCTGGCCGGTGACGAGGCTCTCCTCGATCACCTACGGCACCATCCCGACGACCTGGAGGTGGGTCTCGGGACCATCCGCGACTTCGCCGCACGCTTCTCACTGGCTTGCCTGGAACACGGCGCGGATGCGATCTTCTTCGCCACCCAGTTCGCCAGCCGTGACCGGCTGACTGACGAGGAATACCGGCGGTTCGGCGTGCCCTTCGACATGCCCGTCGTGGACACGATGCGCCCGCACACCGACCTGATTCTCCTCCATCTACATGGCACGAATCCCATGTTCGAGCTGGCGAACGAGTATGGCGTCGAGGTCGTGAACTGGCATGACCGCGAGACCTCCCCCAGCCTGGCCGAGGGTCTGGCACGGTTCCGCAAGGGAGCCGCGCTGGGTGGACTGCTGCGCACCGACCTGGTCGACGGAACCCGGGAGGGGGTTGCGGCCCAGGCACGGGACGCTATCGAACAAACGGGGGGGCAGCGGTTGATCGTCGGTGTCGGCTGCGTGACGCTCACCACGACGCCGCCGGCGAACATCGCCGCCGCCCGCGACGCGGTTCTCGGCCACGGTAGGGAACAGGGCTAGATCGGTCCGGGGAGGTTCGGTCGCGGGGACCGAGCGGTTGCGTGTTCAGCCAGCCGGGATCTCCCCCCACACCTCCTTGAGCAGCAGCACGTCGTCCTCGCGCGCCGGGCTCTCGACAACGACCAGGCCCCGGACCCGGCGCTCGCGCATTACTGCCAGGAAGGTCCTATAATCCAGGTCGGAGTCCTCTAACGCGAGATGGCGGGTCTCCCCTCGCGCTCCGTACTCGATCCCGGAGATGTGCACGTGGACATTATCGAGGGCGTCCGGTCCCAAAGCGTCGGCAACGCTGTCCCACAGTTCCTCGAACTCGGCGGCGGTGTTGCATGCGTCCGTGCGAGCCCGCAAGTGAGCGATGTCGATACACGGTGCCGTACCCGGCACCACCTGGCACAACCGCAGCGCCTCATCCAGCGAGCCGAACTGGCTGAGCTTGCCCATGGTCTCCGGCCGCAGCGTCACGGCCGCCCCGTCCTCAGCCAACCGTTCCGTGCACTCCGCCAGTCCTTCGGCGACACGATCGAAGACCACCTGGGGTGGATCGTCGTGGTAGAACGACAAGTGCAAGGCCACATTGAGTGCACCGCACCACGCCGCCGCCCGGCCGGCGGCGACGATACGCTCTTTTCCGGCGGCCAGCTTCTTCGGATCTCGGCTGTTGAGGTTGATGTAGTAGGGCGCGTGGACGGACAAGCGCACACCGTGCTCGCGAGCGGCCTGCCGCACCTTGGCGGCCCCCTGCTCGGTGATCGTCACGCGGTGGACCCACGCCATCTCCAGGGCGTCGATGCCCAACTCGCGACACCGGGCAACGGCATGAGCGCTACCGGAGCGTGTCGTGCTCTCCGGCGCGCCGCTGATCCCGAACCAAACGCCGCCCGGGGGCGGAGCGTGCGGTTCCACTCGGGTTCCCTCCTAACTGGACTCCTGCACTCGAATACGTCGGAGGTGCTTGGGGCGTGTCAACAAATAAGACCGTGCAACCGAGGGCGCCGATGCGCCGGCA
>CAYYVH010000339.1:0-4428 GCA_964475075.1 uncultured Anaerolineales bacterium
CGACCACCCTCCTCTTTCGGGTGGTCATTATAGCACGATACAACTGTAGTGCTAGATGCTGACGGACCGCACATCGGTGCTTGCATGTGCCGTCGGGCTCGCGCACCTCCACCCACCGCCGGCTGCCGTCGTTTGTCCTTCCAGGCTCCGGATGGCTGCGGGGCCCCTGGTCGTGTAGACTACGCCCTGCTGGGTGGCCCCATTTTCGTTGACGAGGGTGGGGGACTTTTCGGTGACGAGAAACAGCCGTCAGACCGCAGGCCACACTTCATAAATATATGATCGCCACGGCGATCAAAAGCCCTTGACCCGGATGGTATAATCAATAGAGATAGGGTGTTCCCTTGCAGCACGGGATTCTGTGTGGTTCAGGTCACGGACATGCGAGATTGACGCTAGAGAATGACGGCAGGTCCCGCTGGCCGAGACGCGATTATGCGGAGGCGAGATAACCATGAGCGAGATCTCAATAGGCCCAGAGCCCCACAGGTCAGCACGTCGTGTTCTTGTGGCCGCCATTCTCTTGCTCGGGATACTTGCTAGTGTTAGTGGTGTTGGCGGTCCCCCGCAGATCTACGCACAGCATGGTTGCCCTCCTGCAACTGAACCACCACCGGTGGGGGGAGTCAACCTCTACTCTCATGTAGTCGATGCCCTCGTGCAGTATGACGTTGACGATGATAGTGGTGACCTCATTCTCGACTCGCAAGAGATGGTGTCGATAGCTGTACCACATCTCAACGAATGCACGGGCTTTGAGTGGACTGGATGGAACATGTCCACGTACTTCATTCAGCTGGTCGGCGGGTATGACCGTAGCGCTTATCCCGCGGCTGTGGGCTGGGCCAAGTACTGTGACTATTCCACGAACACGACGGTCCGCAAGTTCTTTATGACTGCTGGCCATTACGTCACCTCGCCCAGGGCAGGAATAGATATTATGCCGGATCCGGCGGTTGCGGGCGACTGGTTCGAGGGATTGGTTCCTGAACCAGGAAAGAGATACGTCTTGAAACTAGCTCTCGCCAAGCAGGGCATTATTCCTTACTTCGTGGGCAATGTGTTTACAGAGGACGGCTCGGCTTCCGCGGGTGAGAAATGGGCTAGTGTGCCGATAGATACAGCCGGAGCACACATGTTGCTGGTCGGGGGACGGAACTACTTCACATGGAGCGATATGGGGGTAGTTGGACATCACGCGCCTATGTTTCGGCTGAATGACGGTTTTGGCGGAGCACCCGGAGTCATTCGGCACCTCTGGGTCGAGGACTCGGATGCGCACGCAACTGGAGGAACTGTACGGAGAATCGTCACGGACCCCCCTCGCTATACTATTCACCGAAGCTCTGGGGCCAATGGATATGGCGGGCAAGTCTATTATCAAAACTACTCGGGTATCCACGTCGCGGTGACTCCAACACCCATCCCCACGTTCCCCGCTGGCACACCGACGCCGGCTTGTATGGGGTGGAATTGAAACCGGAACAAGCTTCAACAGCGTACAGGAAGGATGTGACTATGTTCGCGGTGACTCGTATCGGCGAGAATCGCTGGGGCGTAGTAGTAGTAGTAGTATTGGCTGGACTGATTGCGGCGCTGATGCTGAATGTGGGCGTCGGCAGTCCGGGTGTGAGTCAGGCAGACGAACCTACCAACACTCCAACATTCGAGCCTACCGCAACGCCCATGGATACACCTGCGTTCGCAGTGGATGGTGAGCAACCTCCGACTTCGGCACCCTATACACCGGTAGCGATCTACACTGCAGCAACGCCGGTGCTGACTCCCTGGCCTACCCCCACGCCTTAGCGCGGCAGTAAGAGTAAGCATCGAGTAGGAGGCTTGCCGGCTTCCGGACGGCTACCCGAGATTCCTGGAGATGAGGGCTAATCGTAGTGTGACTGGGCGAGTATCTCGAGTGCGCGCGGCGCATGTCGCGCTCGCTTTTGTGCTAACGATGGCGCTCTCGGGCTCCGCTAGTTCTTCTTCGTGGCTGCACATAGCGCAGATGGTGCCCGTGGTCGCCGGTCCGGGGCTCGGAGGGGATGTGCATTATCACCGAGGTGGTTTCACGATCATTGCGGACATGGCCACGGACAACCATGGGACACTCTGGGCCGTCAGCGAGGCGAAGCTCATCGTTTACGACGGAGCTGTGTGGCGAGTAGCCGCCGTGATCCCGGATATGGTGCAGCCGGGCCGCGTCGAGCAGCTGCACGCTATTGCGATAGAGGGGGAATCCGGTTGGGCTGTTGGTGATGGCTGTTCGCTGCTGCGGTTCTCGTCGGGCAGTTGGTCGTTTATGCGCCTGCCGGTAAGGGAGCCGTGTACGCTCTGGGGGGTTGATATCACTCCCACGGGAGAGGCGTGGATAACCGGACAAACCGTGACTGACGGGCGACTCCAGGTACTGATAGCCCGTCATGCCGGAACCTCATGGGAGCTAATTCCATCTCCCCTTTCGCAGACCGGCGCAGACGGTTCTGGGGTGATAGGCACAAGTGTCGCAATGGCCTCGGATAGCGATGGCTGGATTAGTGTCGCTAGTGTCGAGAACGGCGATGGGCGCTACTTTCTTCATTGGGACGGCCGCCGGTGGAATCTTGTCGAATTCCCCGCAACGCAGACGCCCAGTCAAGTCATAGCCATGGACGCCCAGGGTTCAGACAACGTCTGGGCGGTTGGAGGACTCGTTGCACAAGGCGATGGTGCTGATGGCGCCTGCCGTTACTGCCAGCTAGTTCTACATTTCAATGGCACTCAGTGGAACGTCGTGAGGGAGGGAGAGGGAGCGCCCTTCTTCGATGTAGAAACTTCGGGCGCGGACGTCTGGGCGGTCGCTAGTGCAGGTCTGAGCGGGGAAGTCTGGCATGGAGTTGGGGGTCAGATAGCGCGCGAGTTCTGCTGTCATCTTGGTGACTTGCTAACAATAGAGATACTAGACGCAGATGAGTTATGGGCAGCGGGATACGGAAGTCCGATGCACAGGCAGAATGGAGTTTGGTCAGAATGGGGCAGGATTGCCAATCCGTCGAGTGTAGGCTTGACGTCAATTTCGCGATCCGATGATGGAGATGCATGGGCAGCTGGGCCGGGCCAGTCGCTTCTACGCGTTAGAGAGGGCAAGTGGTTGGAGGCCGGAGACATCGGGGTGGGTGCTGGCTGGCCACGAGAGGTTGTTTCACTCGGGCGGAACGATGTCTGGATCGGTGTGAGTCAAGTTCCCGGTGAACCGGGGCGGGTCTTCCATGGAGATGGTACGCAGTGGACCGGCGTCAATCTTGACACTCCAAGCGGCATTGTCGACCTAGTCGGCACCTCAAAGCAGCTCTGGGCCCTCGCATCAGATCCGCCCGAGAATGGTGTTTATCCGGGGGCGCGCCAGGAGGCTGACATTTTCCAGTACATCGGTGCATCGTGGACAAAGGTGCACACTATTGATCGAGCACTGTTTGCCCTTCACGTATTTGCTGATGGCGAACTCTGGGCAGTGGGACAAGGTCTTGTGCATCGGCGGGGAGTCACATGGGTCGCAGAAGACATGCCGGCCACCGTGGTTGAACGACTTGAAGAGGATGCAGTCACCTCGATCGAACTTTTCGACGTAGGATTCGCTAACAAGGACAGGGGATGGGCGATAGGCCGAAAGTTTGTTCTCAAGTATGAGCACGGCGACTGGCGGCCCGTCACTGGAATGTGTCCTGAAGGCGGAGATGAGGGCATTCGGGTCGATGACTTTTTCCTAGCGCTCGAAGTAGATGACCAGGGGGACGTGTGGATTATCAGTGCCGTGGCACTGTGGTACGGAAGTAGTACGGGGTGGCAGCGATTCGTAATGCCGCGGGGCTCGAGCCGCGAGATACAGTATCGGGCTCTAACGCCATTCAGGACCGAGACCGGCCCGGGGCTCTTGTTGGCAGGGGGGTCTGAGACCGTAGCTGAGATTTCCAGTGCGAAGTTGGCAGAGATAACAGGACTGGGCACCGCTGTTCAGACAGAGACCCTTTGGTTGCCGCTTGTTTCGGCAGCAGCGGTTGTGCCACCTACGGCGACGCCTATGAACGGTGCTGAGGCCACTCCGACTGCCATCCAAGGTGAGGACGCTCCGTGGCCACCTTGTAGATTTGAGACGAGATTGACACCGTGGCCTACCCCTACGCCCTACCCGACTGCGACGCCCGGTTCTCTGGGGGAATGACGAGCAGTTAGCCTTGGCTGAGTACCCCTACAACGCATGCTCGCGGAGCTATGCGCGCTCACCAAAGACGATATCGGCCTCACCGAGCGAAAGGGCACTCTGACTGTCCGCTCGGGCAAGGGCGGGAAGTTTCGCATCGTCCCGATTCATGTCGAAGCCAGACGGGCGATCTCTGCCTACTACGACTTTCTCGGTCGACGCTACAGCTACCTCCGCCAATTCGCACCGGC
>CAYYVH010000340.1:0-4423 GCA_964475075.1 uncultured Anaerolineales bacterium
GAGGGCACTCTCGTCTTCCGTCAGATGGCGGCTGTGGGTCGAGATAACCAGCACATCGGCGGGCGGATACTTGCCGGACGTCACGCCGACCAGCGTCGTCAGCCCCGCCAGGGCGAAGGACGCCCCCGTGTCAGCGGCACCGGTCAGATCATCAGCGATGATGGCGATTTGGGGGACGGACATCATGCTCGAGGAACACGCCGCGCAGCGATCATCTTCAGCGCCACGTCGATGGCCGCCAGCAGGCTGGTCTCGCGCGCCTGACCGGTCCCGGCGATGTCGAAGGCGGTGCCGTGGTCCACCGAGGTGCGGATGATGGGCAGGCCCATGCTGACGTTGACGCCGCTATCGAAAGCCAGCAGCTTCATTGGAATGTGGCCCTGATCGTGGTACATGGCCACGACGATGTCGAACTCGCCTTTCACGGCGCGCAGGAAGACCGTGTCCGGTGGCTGGGGCGTTGAGACGTTTAGCCCCCGGGCCCACGCGGCCTGCACGGCGGGCATAATCTCCCGCTCCTCCTCGTCGCCGAACAGCCCTCCCTCCCCGGCGTGGGGGTTGAGGCCCGCCACGGCGATGCGCGGCTGTGAGATACCCAGGGCCTGGCAGGACTGGTACGCCAGTTCGATGACCTCTTCCACCCGCGCTTTCGTCACACGGTGCACGGCCTCCTTCACAGAAACGTGGGTGCTGACGTGGACGACACGCAGTTTCGGGCCGACGAGCAACATACTGACCTGCCGGGCACCGGTCCGTTCCGTGAGCAGCTCGGTGTGGCCGGCATAGGTGTAGCCAGCCAGGTTCATCGCCTCCTTATTGAGGGGAGCGGTGACGATGGCGTCTACCGCGCCGGCCATGGCCAGATCGCAGGCTCGAAAGACGTATTCGACGGCTGCCCGGCCAGCAGCGGCACTCACCCGTCCTAGTGGACAGGCCGCAGGGTCGGCATTAGCCAGGTCCACCAGCACCACCGTGCCGGGCTCGTATGATCCCGCAGCAGGATCATCAACGACCTCGTAGTCCAGAGCGGGATCACTGACCCAGCCCGCGGCCCGTTGCAGGATGCGCCGGTCGCCGACAACCAGCGGACGGCATCGCGCGTAGGCCTCGGCCTGACGGAGAGCTTTCAGAATGATCTCCGGCCCGATCCCGGCCGGATCGCCCATCGTGATGGCCAGAAGAGGTCGGTCGGTGGCTGTATCCACGCCCTACTCCTCGAGTGCGGCGATGATAGGCGGCATGAAGGCCGGCAGGTCCCTTGGTGTGCGGGACGTGATCAGATTGCCATCCACCACCACCTCTTGATCCAGGTAGGTTGCCCCGGCGTTGATCAGATCGTCCTTGATGGCGCTCACGCAAGTGGCCCGTTTGCCCTTCATGATGCCCGCTGAGATGGGCACCCAGGCGGCGTGGCAGATGGCGGCTACGACCCCGCCCTTCTCAAAGATACCGCGCACCAGATCGAGCACAGCCGGATAGCGACGCAGACGGTCTGAAGCGAACCCACCAGGCACCACCACGGCGTCGAAGTCATCGGCACTCACGTCACTGGCCGCCACCTCCGCTTTAGCGGGATAACCGTGCTTGCTCTGGTAAACCTTGGCCTCCGGGCCGACGATCTGTACCTCTGCGCCGGCCTCCAGCAGCCGGTAGTATGGATACCACAGTTCCGGGTCTTCGTACAGATCCTCAGCCAGAACAGCAACCCTTTTTCCTTCCAGACTCATGATAACCCTCCTTGTCGATAGTCGCCATATTTGGTGAATGTCTTACAGGCGATGTCCTGCCACCTGGGATCGAGTCCGATGGCCTCATTGCTGGAGTAGTAGCCAGCGATGAAGCCCCCGTCTGGCCCGCCCAACTGGTCGATCATCGCCCGGGCGTCGGCCTCAATCTGTGCCGCGTCCCTGGTTTGCAACGTGGTCTGGATATCCACCGGGCACCAGAACGTGATCTGGCCGTGGAATGCCACCAGCTTGTCCAGGCCGTGCAACTGGGGCTGGTCGAACTGGAGCACGTCAATCCCCGCCTCGATCAGATCGGGGATGATGGCCGTGATCTTGCCACAGGAGTGCATGAAAACCTTGATCCCATGCTCATGAGCCACGCTGCAGAGGCGCTCGAAACCGGGTTTGAACACCTCGCGCCACGTTACCGGATTGATCATCATGCCCTTCTGCGTACCCCAGTCTTCGGGGAACATCACCGCATCGGCACCAGCCTCGGCGTACTGAACGATGGTGTCGGCCAGTAGGTCCTCGATGCGCTTGAGCAGCACACAGATCTTGTCGCGTTCCAGCATAAGGTCCATCAAGAACTGATCCAGCCGGCGCATCTTGCGGGCGATATTGAATGGAAATCCGGGCAGGCTGCCGATGCGGAACTTGCCGTCCTCTGCGTAGCTGAACAGCCCATCAAAGTTGCCTGGATTGGCCATATCGGGCAGCGGCACGGTGAACACGTCGTCGATGTCCTCGACTGCTCCACGAGCGACCTCGCCTTTGCTGTAGGCATCGAGACGCGCCCACGTGTTGCCCCATTCGTCCACATACTCCTGACGCCCATCTCCCACGTCCTGCCACGTAGGGTCGTAGTCCCGAAGCTTGTAGCTGTCGCCAGTGAAGTCGTTCCAATAGGGTGGTGGCATGGAACCGGCGATCCGCTCCGGCCCGGTAAACTCGACCGTTCGCAGCACGATCTCACGTGAATTCATCATGTCAATCTCACTCCTTTTACTTGAACTCAGCCCAAATCGGTAGATGGTCGGAAGCCTGCCTCGCTTCCCGTCCCGCAACCACGCCACAAGTGCACAGGCGTGCCGCCATTTCCGGTGAGGCGAAGACGTAATCGAGCCGCAGCCACGGATGATGTGAGGTGTACGTGTATCCCGGCACATCGGCATGTCGTTCTCGGTAGCAGTCCATGTACCCAGTTTCGAGAATGAGTTGGATGGGACGACGTGCTACATGGCCCTTCTTCTCCCCACTTGGCGGCGTCCCGATCGGATCGTCAGGATGGATGGCATTGAAGTCCCCAACGAGCAGATGTGACCGGTCTGTCAGAGGGTGAAGGACCTGGAGAATAGCCTGAACTTCCACTGCCCGCTGCTGTGCCGCAGTCGCTGTACGTCCGTCCACCAGGTGGGTAGCAAAGAGGGACAACCCGGCCCCCTTCCAAACGATATTGACCTCCAGCAGCGTCTTAGCAAGAACCTTGAGTCGATGGTTCTTTCGATACTCGATTGGCAAATGGCTCAGCCAAGCTATCGCAAACTCGCTATTTGCCTGACCATAAACGAAGTGCACACCGAGTGCATCAGCAAGGGCCTCAACGTTGACCTGGCTATTGGCCTCCACCAAGGCCACGGCATCAGGCTGCTGCGCTAGAAGCACCTCTGTGATCAAGTGCAGACGATCCTCGCCGCCCAATCTGATGTTGTAACTGAGCACTTTGAACGTCATCAATACGGCGCCCAGCCCTCATACAGCGGATGGTCCTCACCGATGGGCAGCTCAACCGGCTGGCCCGTCCGCGCTGAGTAATAGATGGCGGTGATCAATTCCAGAGACCTACGCGCGTCGGCCACGGTCACGGGGAGTTCAGCACCCTGCTGGAGAGCCTGATAGAAGCGCAGGAATTGACCTACGAAGCGCTCTGGCTGAGGCACAAAGCGGGACAGCGATTCCTCGATCTGCTCTGTCAGTTCAGGCGAGTCGCCGACGAATTGCCACGGGTCGTGGGAGCTGTGATAGGGCTGCGTGTTGCTTTCCGCCACCAGGTTGGCGAAACAGAAGCGGTGACGGCTGATCTCGACCGCGGACCCGAGGGTGATCGAGGATGAGGCGAAGGAGCCATCGGCCATCTCCAGGGAGATCGAGGCACAGTCTTCGACCTCAATGGGGTTGACCATCGTCGCTGTTCGCGCAAAGACGTTCTTGACCGGGCCTATGATGTAGGTGAGCAAGTCATGGTTGTGGATGGCGTGGGTGACGAGGGTACCACCTAGCTCCGTCTTCCACTTGCCTCGCCAGGGCACCGCGTAGTACGCTGGCCGACGCCGCCAGGCTGTCTCCACCGTGCTCAGATAGGCTCGCCCGGTCAGTCCTTCGGCCATCAGGTGGCGCAGCTTCTGAGCGCCGTGACCGAAGCGGTATTGGAAGATAGGCATCAACCGCTTGCCGGTGCGCGCCTCTGCTTCTGCCAGCTTGTCTGCGGAGGCCAGAGAGCCTGCCAGAGGCTTCTCGCAAATCGCGTGCTTGCCTGACTCCAGGACCTGGAGGGCCTGGGGCGCGTGCAGGTGGGACGGCGTGCAGATGTCGATCACGTCGAGCTCATCCATGCGGCACAGCTCATCCAGATCGGTGACGACGCGGGGAATGTCAAAGGCAGCCGCCACACCCTCCGCCTTGGCTTCGTCGATGTC
>CAYYVH010000341.1:0-4421 GCA_964475075.1 uncultured Anaerolineales bacterium
AGGGGCCGCAAGGGTACGTCTACCGGTCGCGCGCCGATGGATCCGAGATGACCGAGCTGGCGCACTTCGACCTGGACTACCCCCGCGGCATGCGATGGGACAACTGGGACGACCGCGTGCGCGGACCAGTGGGGCAGTGGTTCTACCAACAGGGCATCGCCCAGCCAATCATCAGCGACATCGAGTTCACGCTGGATGGCGAGCTGATCCTCGGGATCCGGGACCGGATGTCTGACATGCTGCCGGTCCTCTTCCGGGACGGTTGGCACCCGGGCGTGGGGGACGTGCTCCCCGTTCGCCGCACGAACGGCGGCTGGTCGGTCATCACCGGACCCGAGCACTACGTGGACCAGATCATGGTTGACGAGTCGGCGTGGGGCGGCCTGGCGGCATTCCCAGGGTTCGACTTCGTCGTCTCGTCGGCCCTGTGGCCCACATACCGCTGGGAGGGGGCTACGGCACTGGGAGCGTTCTGGCTGTGGAACGGATCTGGTGGGATCGCCCGCCGGGAGCCGATCCAGCCGGACTACACCGGGGGACCCGCCGGCATCCTGGCAAATGGCCTCGGCGATGTGGAGTCCTTGTGTCCTCGTTCGGTGGACACACGCCCAGAGGTCCCACCCACGGCGACCAGCTTCGCCGCCACGGCGACGAGCGCATCCGCCACCCAGACTGCCACCGCCCAGGCAACGCCATTTCGCCTTCCGGGAGCCACGCCGGTCACGCCCCCCGAGGGATTCGATGAGATCGTCAGGGCGAGTTGCCTCGGAGACAATCCCTACGCGGCGACGGTCTGCTATCAGCCCGAGAGCTATCTCGCGATGCTGTGGTCTTCCGCCTGGGACGCGCCGGCCATCGTGGCCTTCCGGGATACGCCTGACAGCGATCCGGTTTACATGTTGGCCTCCCTGCGACAAGTAGGCACGTCCATGGGGCTCGCCTACAGCGGCACCGAACGGGCCCTGTACGCCGCGGCATATCACAAGCGCATGATGCCCTTCGGTAGCGGCGGGCCAGGCGCCATCTACCGGATCGATCTGGCCACGGGCGGCGTGGCGCTCTTCACGACGGTGCCCGTGGCCGGGCCCGACCTACACGACCCCGATTTCGTGCATCTCGACCAATCGGGACGCGACTGGGTGGGCAAGTTGAGCCTGGGGGACGTGGAGCTGAGCGCCGACGATCGCACGCTCTTCGTCGTGAACCTGAACGATCGACGGATATACCGTTACGACGTGTCCTCGGGAAGCCTTCTCGGCAGCTTCCGGTGCGGTGCGGCCACCGAAGATTGGGCAGAGGACGCCCGGCCGTTCGGACTCGCATACCACCGGGGCCGGCTGTACCACGGTGTGGTCAACTCCGCCGAGAACACGCGGCGCCGTGAGGATCTCGAAGCCAACGTCTACGAGTCCCTGCCTGACGGGTCAGACATGAGGCTCGTAGCACGGTTCCCCCTCGATTACGAGCGGGGCACCATTCGGGTCCCGGGCGTCGTGAGGCAGCCCTCGCACGATGTCCCGACGGACTGGCAGCACTGGCAGAGCGGCGAGAACGACTTCAGCGATCGCCGCGTCCAACTGTCCATCTTTCCCCAACCCATGTTGGCCGACATTGAGTTCACGCCGGGTGGCGACATGATCGTCAACGTGCGGGATCGACACGGCGACATGTCGGCCGGCAGCCAGATGTTTCTCGGCGGCGCCTACCTGAAGCCGGGCCTGAGTGTCGGCGACGTGCTGCGACTGCCGTTCAATGGCACGGACTGGTCGGGCCCGCCGGATCACGGATTCCTCGGCCGCACTGCTGGTACTACCGCCATCGAGTCGATTACGGGCGGGTTGGCCTGGCTCGTGGATGTGGATCAACTGCTAACGGGCCGGCAGTGGCTACTGCCGGGCGTGGCGGACCCGTTCTATAGCTTGGGGCGCGTGACGGGTGTCGTGTGGCATGACGACCGCGGCAACCCATTGCGGCTGGAGTCGACCTGTCACCTCCCGGCGTTCCAGAATCCGGTCGTTCCCCACTGGCCGCAGGCAATGCCCGCATTGCCCTTGCACAACGAGTGGCTGCCGAGCGGGGGCATGGGCGACATCGAGGTGCTGTGCGGCCCGCCGGTGCCTACGCCTTCGCCGTCGCCCTCTCCGACACCGTCCGCGTCGGCCACCGCGTCAGCGACGATCACTCCGACCCGGGCACCGCGTCCCATTCATTTGCCGATCCTGTTGAACCAGTGTGACCCGCAGTTCCAGCACGTGGACGTCGTGCTGGTGATCGACGCGTCGACCTCCATGCTCGAAGACACGCGTGCCGGGCGACCGAAGAAAGACGCGGCGCGGGAGGCGGCGCTACTGTTCCTCGGGCGCATGAGGCTCTCGGGCGACCAGCTAGCGGTGGTGGCGTTCAACGCCGACGCCGCGGTGCTCCATGAGCTGACGAACGACCGCGTGGCGCTCGAGGACGCCTTGCTGGGGATCGAAAACAGGAAGCTGACCCGGATCCACCTCGGGATTCAGGCGGCTCACCGGTTGCTGGCCGGGCCGCGCCACATCGTAGACAACACTCCGGCCATGATCGTGCTGACCGACGGCCGCAGCAACCCGGATCCCGTGCAGTTGGCTATCGATGCTGCCGACGCGGCGAAGGCCGACGGCATAACCATCTTCACTGTCGGGTTGGGTGAGGCTATCGAGCGCGACGCACTGGTCCGGATCGCGACTCGGTCCGACTACTACCGCCACGCGCCGGACGGGGAGGACCTGGGGCCGGTCTACGAACGGATCGCCTACGAGATTCCGTGCAATCCCATGTGGCCGTGACGATCGAGGGCCACGCCACACCACCCACTCCTGCCGGTGTTATCATGGGCGGTGCATCGCCAGCCAGTTATGGCCGATCGAGATGCGGCAGATACAGCTTGTTGCGCCAGGGCAGGAGATCCAACCACATCAGCCGCCGGTCGTCCTCGTGGAGCCGGTCGCCGGCATCTGGTTCGACCCAAAGCGTGTGGATACCCTCGACGACGGGTTGGACGGCCGCCGATGTGGTCTGGACGACCGACCACTCCGTGAGGTGTTGGCCGAGACCGTCGAAGCCCAATACCGCCCGGGCATCGTGGGCGACCAGATGGCCAGGGGAGCCATCGCTTGCGGGCAGCGACCGTATGATCCAATTCGGCGACAGGTCAACGCCACCGACGACAGGTGGCTGACACAGACCGAGCTCGTACCGCACGGACAGAAGCACTTGTGACAGGTCCCCCAAGTCCTGGACGTGGAGGAATGCGTCGGGCCGGCTCGCCACCGCCCGCAGCAGATCGGCGTCGGCCTCGTCGCCAATGCCGATGGTGTAGAGGTTTACGCCCAGCGCTTTCATCTCTGCCGCAGCCTGAACCACGATCTGGTTCGGGACCGTCGGACGGCCGTCGGATAGCAGAACAGCTGCCGGCATGTTCTCGGCACGCCGGCGTGGGCTCACCAGCTCTTGGGTCGCCAACCGGAGCCCGAGGTCCATGCGGTTGCCCGGGCGGGTCACCATTCTGCTCATCGCCCTCGAAAGCGACTCTCGATCCGAGCCGAGCGGCGCCAACAGCATCGCAGCGCCATTGAAGGAGCTGAGCGCGGCCTGGTCGGGAGGTAGCCTCAGCTGCTCAACGAACAGCAGCAGTGCTTCTTTGGCCACGTCGAAGCGGGTGTCGCCACCACCGCCGGGTCCTGATTCCAGCATGCTCGTGGAGCTGTCGACGATCAGAACCACGTCGATCGGCGCCGGACAGTCCGGCTGAACGCTGGCAAAGCGCCCGCCCTCCTCCAGCTCCAGATCGTACAAGTGGGCGTTGATCCCCGCGCCCCCTTCCAGCTCATACCACACCACGCGAGAACCTTCGAGAGCTGGTGCAACATCCCATGCACTTGGGGACAGGGTGAGCACCTCGCCGTCGGGTCTGCGGCGTGCGTTCAGTAGCGTGCCATCAACGCCTTCGTCGAGCCATACGAGCCAGTCCCCGGAGATCGCGGGCATGCGTTGGTTGCCGGTGGGCGACTGGACCAGCCGGGTCTCGGCACCGCTCGCAAGGTCGTAACCCCAGATGGAATACTCTCCCCGCCGAGCGTCGGACCAGACGACGGTCTGCCCGTGAACCGCCACGTCGCGCACCGGCGCACCATGTGCCACAAGTGTCGTGAGCGTCTCGGAGGGGAGGTGGAAGCGGTAGATCGCGTACGTGGAGCCGTCCCCCTCCGGGTTACCGGCGAAGAACACGTTGTCGCCGGACACGCGCGGTCCCCCGGTCAGCCACCGTAGCGGTTCACGCTCGTCGATGGGCCAGGGGGGCAGGGCGTAGGTGTACGGTTCGGGTGCGTGGAGCCGCTGTGTCACGAGGCGGATGGGGCGGGGGCGTGGCCGGTTGTGGCCACCCCCGGACC
>CAYYVH010000342.1:0-4394 GCA_964475075.1 uncultured Anaerolineales bacterium
ATCGCTCGCGGTGACAGAATCTTAACTTGACAAGTTTTCTCATCGGTAATACCGGGACCCCAACCGCGGCCGCAAGCTCGGACATTCGAGCCTTCGTATAGATCATGTCGATGAAGCCGTCGTGGTGGTATTGCACCAGCGCGCGAAGGTCGCTCTGCCTGTTGTACCAGCCGCGGCCATCCGTTACTGAGGAAGAAGTACATCTGGTAGCCCTTCGCGTCAATGATCTTCTTGACGTCGCCAACAAGGTCGGTGAGCTTGCTGTCGGTTGCCTCGTATCCCTTTGCCTCCATGACGATCTTGGGTTGATCCGCGTTCGGGATCGCAAAGTCGCACTTAGCCGTCTCCTGCTTGAGACCGATGAAGTTCGTGCCCCGGACGTAGGACCGACCTGCTTGCAGCCCTTCCGCGTGACATTTTGTAGCGCTCGACCAAAATGTCGTCAATGGACCAGCGAGCGTCGAGTTGCCTCTCGATGCGCCCTGCGATCTGCAGGTCACCCATCGCCGCCGCCACGCGATCGGGCTCGGTGCGGCATGATTGCCACGGCATCGGCGTGTAGGTGGCCACCCTGGCTCAGTGTACCACGATGGGGGCGCGGGAGGGCAGGGCGTGGCGTCGGTGCACCGTAGGCGGCAACCGCAACGACTCCTCTGCTACGGCGTTCTAGCGCCTGAAGCTATCTTGCATGCGGGCCCGGGCGCTCTGTCAAGCAACGAACTCACAACTCCTTAATGAATAACCCATTGACAGAAACTTGTTGCATGTAGTATACTCCTGCCCAGCGGTTGCCGGTGTCGGGCAAAAAGAAGATGGGCTCAGGCTGCCTCTTGGAGGGGCGGAATGTCGGTAATCGTGTGGTTCTGAATATTGTGATCTAGACAGCAACCGAGCTGCTCTCGCAGGGCAGCTCGGTTATTGTATTTAACGCTAACGGACCGCCTGCGCCGGCCAAGCAGCGAGCGGTCCGCCGAATAGAAGAGTGTTGACAATGATACCAGGCCCAACGGTGGTAGTCAATCTGGTTTGCTGCACACGCACCGGATCTGGAACGGCGGCCCATAGCCCGCCGGCCCCCTCCCGCGAAATCGTCCATCACAACCACGGCTGGCAGGCCCCGCGGCCAAGGAAACAACGCCCAGGCCCACACGCCTGGGTTTTTTCATGGGCGGCTAACTTCGCAGGCTGGTCCGCCCCAGCCAACCCAACTGGAAGGAGACACTGTGATGATCTACGAACTGCCATGGGGCGCGGCGTCAGCGCGCCCGGCAAAGCCGTAGCTGAACCCATTCAAGACTGCCTACGAACAATGCGCATCAACAGAAGTCGAGCCGAGTGGATTCACCTCGCAGCCTGGGGTATCCTCATCATGGTCGCCGTGGGGACAATGCTCAATCGAGCACAGCCCACACCCGTCTCGCTACAGGAGCTACAGCCGTTTCCAACGCTTCCGCAAACAGGCGAGGTGTACAGCAACGCCAGGGGCGAGTTGACGTGGCGAATCGAGAGCTACTGGCCCATTCCAGAATCTTTGCTCACCCCAGTCTCGCCGTCGTCGCCATTCCCGGAAGACTACGGGCAGACGGATCGCAACCAGGACCTCATGCTCCAAGAACTCTACGTCCAAACATCCTCAACAGCGGTCCAACTCACCTTGATCGACGCCAACATCCGAACGCTAGGTGCCAACGTCGAGATGCTGACCACGAGAATCGAGGATGTGAGAGACGTAACCCAGCGAGAAGCTGACACCATCAGGTATCTGGTCACCGCCCTTGCAGCTCTCGGAATAATCAACCTGTTGCGAAAAGATAGAGCTGCTTAGCTAAACACGAAAGGAGACCACCATGCGCACCCGGCGCACCGCAATGCTTGTGGCTATCGCCCTTGCCCTGCTCGTGACGTTGACGCCCTGGGGCCACCGTGCCTTTGCCATCGTCATCGCGGGCCTCACCTATGTCGAGGACACCGACGGCTCACCGGTATCAACCCCTATGTCCGTCACCGAAGAGACCATGACGGTATCGGAGGCCCAGCAGGAATACAGCTTCGATGTTCCTTCCTGGGCGCCCACCGGCTACTCGCTGGAGTCGAGCGACGCCGTCGTAACCGACTTCGGTGATCCGACAGTCATACAAGTGACCTGGGTCAATTCGTCCAACGAGCGGATCATCCTCATGGTCATCCAGGACCAATCGAGTTCCTCGTGGTCGGTGGGCACCGCCGGCGGAGGCCAGTCGTATGCGGAGGAAGTCGATGTCGGAGAAGGCGTGGCCGCACTGGTTACCGGCATCTGGGACGCCGATTCAGGCGACTGGGAAGAAGATGACGCTGAGACCCTACAGTGGACCCAGAGTGGCGACATCTATAGCCTTTCTGGCCTCAGCGGCCAGGAAGATGATCTCGTCGACATGGCCGAGACAATGCCTAACTTCCAGTAACGGGGGATATACCATGCGCCGCAAGGTAGCAGTAACGGCCGGAGTAGTCATAGCCGTCCTTCTAGTTGTCCTGCAGGCATCCGAGCCAACGCCCTCTGAGGCCTACTCGGGGCCCTGCACGAACGGGACCTCCATATCAGCGACCTCGGGGCGAGAGCTCCTTAGGCCGTGCGAGCACACAACCGCAAAATGCACCTCGTGGACAAGGGCCGGGACGTGCGATGGCTACGCCAGGTACGTCAAGCTTTGCGAGTATTGCCTGGTAGACGAATGCGAGCAGACAGAGGAGTGCAAATTCCGGTTGCACAGGAAGTGCGAAGGACAGGCGTAACGCGTAACGCCGATCCGGCGCACTTGCCATAATAAGTGGCGCGGGTTTCGATCTCGGGGAGTGGTGCGCTGAGTCATTGAGTCGGTTCGGAGATGTAGAGGGGCGAGGTTCAGGGCATAGTGCCCTTTGCCGGCGAGTTACACGGAGGTGGAGAATGAAAGCAACAGTGGTGGTGGATAGGACGGGGGGAATCGTCGCGATCGCCACACAGCCAACCGTTAAGGAGGAAGACGTCGAGCTTCTGCCAGTCGAAGGTGACCCCGACGCGGGCCACGTAGTGTACGAAATAGACCTGCCAGAAGGTGTCGACCTGCCGGAAGACATGCAGGAGGGGCGCCTTCCCGATCTCCTGCGCGACTTGAGGGTGGAGACGACCACACCGCGACTGCGGCGAGTCCAGGTAGACAAGAGCTAACACTGCCGGGAGGGTAGAGAAGTGGCCAAGGTTCATCACAGCTCGGGCGGGCATGTCGCATTGGCTGCAGGACACTGGGTAGAGTGGGGGATCATTGTTAACGGCGATTACATGGCGGTGGTCGTACCGCGCCTCCTCTCTGTGTTTGAGCCCAAGCTAGAGTATTCTCATCATGCGGTTATGAGAACGCCCGACAAGAAGACGCACTACAGGATCAGAATCACTAACCCTAGTTCGGAGACCGCTCATTTCGGGCTGCGCTGGATCATCGTGTACTAGGGCTTCCTACTTTTCACCCACCGGTTCTGGTGGATCCGCGGCCAGGTCGCTTCCGTCGGTACACGCTCGGTACATGCCTGGTACAGGCGCGGATACCAACACACACCTACAAATGCCTACTTCGCAGGCGTGATCCCGGTAGAGGTAGGAAATGATAGGAAACGGTTGGGTGCCCCTTTTCGTGGCGCACTTGCGCCGCCCCTTTTTTGGGCACGAAGTTTCGCGGGTGCGGCGTGGTGTGCGCACCACGGCGGGGGTAACGCAAAGGCGGTAACGCGCGGGGCGAGGGGGAGGCGCTTTGGTGGCGGTCTGGGGTCACCCGCCCAGAGCCTTTTCGACCCACTGACTCATAGCCCTGAGCTCTATCCCGGCCACTCGCCAAAGCTCGGCCTCAGCATCCTGGAGCTGGCCAACAAGGCGACTGTACGTCCGGAGATGCATGCCCCACGGCCGCCCAGGCACCGGACCGGGCGGCCAGTGGGGTCGCCGGGCTCGTCGTCGCCCAGTTTGCGGCGGAGCGACCGCACGCGGCGGAGCTCACGCGCAAACGCATCAGTGCGGGTGCTAGCGTAGGTGAGGCCGTGACACCGCCGGCACCGGAAGCGACCGCGGCTTAGGTAGAGGATGGCCCGGCGCCGTCGGCACTTCGGGCACAAGAACCATGGGCGCTGCCCGCCGTAGTTCGGGGCGGTGTAGGCCAGGCGGAGCAAATCGGCTACTTGGTACGGCTCGCCCCCCGTGTGGGGTTGCTCCTTCCAAGATGGCTGGGCTGCGGCCTCCGCCGCGACTCCCAGGGCTCCGCCCGCGTCTCCGGCAGCCGGTTGGATCCAGACCTCGTCGAACGGACCCTCGCGGAGAACACGGCCGTTGGCGACACAGTTGAGTGCCACGCCGCCGGCCAGGCCCAGGTGCCGCAGCCCGGTGGTTT
>CAYYVH010000343.1:0-4387 GCA_964475075.1 uncultured Anaerolineales bacterium
CGATCAGCTCTTCCTACCCGACCTGACACCCTCCCCCAACTGACGGATGCGCCCTGAGACAGGTCTTCCCGTTCTCAGTTCGGTGCAGCCGCTAACCAGATTCTGTGTGAGGGATACGAAACGGCATTCCGCCTTCCTGCTGCTCGTCGGCGTAGAAGGCTCTTCGACATCATCTGTGTCAGAATTGTAGCTCCTACGGCGGGCAGTTCACGCGAGGATCCGAGCAGAACGTGATATGGCGGTAATGCAGGGGATACCCCGTGCCGTTGACTCCGCCGTCGGCGATGACGAACCAGCAGTAGCGCTTGTCGTACTCAAATCCGGGAGGCAGTGACTCCAGTCGGAAGCTGCCTCTTTTTCCGAGGTTCTCGCCGACATACGCGTCGTCGCGGTCGAGATCGTTACTGTTATATCCGCAGCGCCTGACCAGCGCGAGCCGATAGCCCTCGGATGAATTAGCACGCGTTCGCCAGCTGAAGGTAAGCGGCAAAGTGTTCCACCAGAAGTTCTCGGGTTTTGTCACTTCCAGGTTGGTCACATCGAACTCGCCGACGTCGACCTCGTCGTCAGGTTCGAGCGCCGTGATCTCTCGGCTCGTCCACCGGATGAGCCAACTCTCGATAAACAGGTTCGGATCGACGTCCCACCACACCTGGTAGGCCTCGCCGGGCTGCAGCGCGGGGGGGCTCTCGAAGTCGAAGCTGCCCCCGTCTCGCGTCACGGTATTAGCTATCCTGGTCCACTTTCCCCCTACACCTTGTCGCCGGCGCAGCTCTATCTGCGGCCCGCCGGGGGACGAGCCGAAGCCTGCGGGAAGAGGCTCTCCGTCGGCCACGATCCGTCCGTGGATCCGACTGGGCAACGTCGTCGGCGTGGCTGTAACCGGGATCGCCGTTGGTGTCGGCGAAGCCACGGTCGCCGTCGGCGTGGGAGTTGCCGTCGCGGTCGCCGTCGGCCGTGCGGTGGGGATCGACGGGAAGTCCGACCTCTTGGCGCCGCGCCAGAGAAGCGGCACGTAGCGGAACTCATTGAGGCCCGGTTGGGCCCGCAATCGCGAGTCGAGCCCGCCGACCGGGGTGTCCTGGCCCGAAACCGCGACCGTCAGGCCCAAACCGATGATGACATAAATAGCGCGCCGCATGTGAACCTCTTTCACCGGGCTCTGAATGCGTTCGTGCGCAGCAGACAAGAGCGTCGGCCATCTTCCTAGTCGTTAAGTACGCCCATTCATAATCGCACGCAACCGTACCTGCACGCCCGGCCATTCAGGATCCCGGTCTACCAGGAAGTGATGATCGTGTACTCTGGCCACTCTTCGATCTCGGTCTCGTCTTCGTAGCTTAGTCCCAGATCTATGTATCTCTGAATCAACATCTCGTAGTAGTCCCCCGCGTGCCAGTAGTCGATGTAAGGTGCGTTCGGCGAATAGCCCTCGCACACCTGCCACATATATGCGGGGTCCGGAAGAGCTGACGCTGGCGGCGCTCCAAATCCGTGACCATCGGGCGTCGGCACCTCAGGTTCACCTTGCCAGCCGGTGATGAAGACCCAGATACAACCTTCGACGAAATAGCCCTGAATCACTGGGGTGGAGCCCGATTGAAACAAGTCCTCGAAGATGGGCACCGCCTCGGTATTGGGATCAGACAGGTAACTATAACCGGCTCCGTCGCTCGTTATCGAGACGCCTTGTGGCCTCAGATAGCTGGCGAGTTCCGCTGCGTTCTGCCCCACGAGGCTCTGCCTGAGCGCGAGGAGAACACCAGCCCATTCCGATTCGCCTATGTTGATCATCCTCGTACTCGTAACCACATCGGGGGGCGGCAGCAGGCCTGATTCATCTGGGGTAGGGGCCGGTGTTGCCGTGGGTGGCTCAGGATAGCCCCCCTGGGCAGAGACAAGCTGGCCAGGCTCGTGGCTCTCCTCCCGCAATCGAGGCAGTGCCACAGCCATGGCCATGGTGCTGGTCGCTACTACCAGCAGTATCAACAGATCCGTCTTGCTACCTGCGGGCCTCATTGTCTGCTCCTTTGTGCGTGTGCCGCAAAATGGCCACTGACGCGGTGTCCGCTTCAAACCCCGCCCCCCCCGCCACCGAAGGGCCCCGGGCCGCCGCCGGGAACGTCCTCCCAGTTGCACTCGGGCGTGATCCGGACCTTGTCGGCAAAGATCTTAATGGAAGGAACACAGAGTCCTTCGATGTACTCGACGTCGGGGTTAGGGTGCGCGTAGAATGCCGCGTTTCCGAGGCGAATGTCAGCAACTCCCGTCCCGAACTTGTACCAGCCGATGGTAATCCAGCGCCCCCTCGCGCCACCATTTCTGTGTTCCCATTGATCGATGGTAACTACCGGATCGGCCGTATGTCCCGTACCCTGAATCGTGTACCGGGCCGCCCGCGTGGCATTGTCGCCGATAGTGATTCTGTCTGGTGATTTCTGCGGGACATATACCTCGACCTTATACAGCTTGTTGGGATCAACCGGCTCGAACTTCCACGAGACCTCGGCTGATGACACCTTCGATCTAGAAGGTGAAGCATAATGCGTACCCTTGACCCCCGATCTATCTCCCTTTAGCCCGATCTTGTCGTTCTCGTTCCAACTACCTGATATGTCCCGGAAACAGTCAGGGCCGTACAGGCTGCAAGGTTCGCTATCGTCCACGGTGCGCCGTGGCCCACAAGACGTGCTGGCCCTTGGACACTCGGCCCCGTTGTCGTTGGCGCCTGGTAGTATCATTCTTCGGCTGACCGCCCCGCCCTTCTGCGTCGGCCAGGGGTCTGCCGTGCTGTCGCCCGGGGACCACCCGTAGGGATCAAAGGCAGCAAGCCCAGGGTACTCGGTTCCGTACCACGCGGTTTGCGCCACCGGCTCACTTGCCATGAAGTGGAGATGCTTGGAAACCGTCGTGCCCGTTCTCCCCATAAGCCCAATCAGCTGGCCCTTGTTGACCGATTGTCCCGCCTCCACATAGATCGCTGACAAGTGAGCGTACCATGAATCCACGTCACCCTCGAGGTGGTGAATCTGTATGCCGAGACCCGCTCTTTCATCTCTATCGCAGATTTCGTGCCAGCCGCCAATGATTGCATTGCCTCGCTCGACACCCGCCAACACAACCTCTCCGCTATCCACTGCAAACACAGGTTTGTACGACCCCTTGTAGTCCCAGCCGTTATGCCCGTTGTATGCCCAGCACCTTCTTTGGGTGCCCGTACTATAGTTCTTGCTACCCGGGTTGCACTGGTCGCGGCTGTCGTTGGTATATGCCCGCACAGGGTTCACGTCGAAGAATGGCAACTGTGGGAATTCGTGATCGAAAATGGCCGATATGTATGGCTGCCCGTTACAGAAAGGATAGCCCCAGCTGTGGCTGGTGCCGTTGTATTGAGCCGGGGTGAAAGAAAACGACTCGCCGGGAGGCACAAGCACTTTAACATAGTACTCACCCTTGCCGTCGTCGTCAGGATCATCCCACTCGGCCAAGGATGATACGGCAAGGAAGTACGTATCAGGATCGAGCTCTATCTCAAGGGTCTCGCCCCTGTACCCGGGTCCGTCAACTGCAGCCAAAAGAGTCTTGCACGGAAAAGCCGGATCGAAAGAGTGCCGGAAAACGTAGAGCATGGAATCGAAGTCGTCGGGGACGGTTACGAGGGTCCAGGTAGACGTGCTGTTTACTTCAAATACGTATGCGTCGAAGTAGTGCATCCCTTGCCCGTTGTGTTGCACCCAGCAAGTGCTCTTATTGGCGGGATTTCCTAATCCGCCCGGGGCCGCAAACTTGTCGTCTGGGGGGACCTGGGCGCATAGCGTCTGCTGGTCAGGTATCTCGTCTCCGAGACACTCGCATGGTCCTTGGACCCAGGTCTGCGCCGAGGCCCGATTGGTTGGGGAAAGCACTAAGAGTAGAAGCAAAAAGGATAGCACGGCCAGGCCGAGCCTCCGTGACAGCGATCGCCCGTCAGACGAGGATTGTTTGTGTAGTTCGAAGATCACAGGCATCCTAGACACGTGCTTCCTCCTCGCGGCGATGGATCGAACTCTATTCCGAGTGTCGGCTAGCATGAGCTTGTCAGGGCAACGCCGAGATCGCTGGTTCGAACGGGATGTTTCTATGCGTAATTATACGGTATGTGTCAATACATTTGCCCTATCGTGGTTGGCATATTTGTTTCGACGTGAAGACAGGGCCGGCCGCCGGAACGATCCTGAGGCGAAAGCATACTCCACGCCCGCACGCTCCTCAACTCGGTTCCATTGCCCGACCGTCCACTCTCGAACCGCTTTTGTTTGCCCGCTTCTTCTCGGCCCGTGGCGCTAACTGTGCCGTAACCGTATAGCGAAGCTGCGCCTCAAACCGACAAGTGCCGAGACTCGACCGC
>CAYYVH010000344.1:0-4387 GCA_964475075.1 uncultured Anaerolineales bacterium
TATGCCGTCTTCTGCCTGAACAAAAAAACGAGTAAGTACCACCCGATTCGGCGAATGAGGTAAAACAGATAGCGGCTCATGGCCCCACTCGTATTGCAGGTTCTGCTCGTTCCAGACCTCGTATGCCTTGACCCGCCCGCGGAAGTGGGCGGCCATGGCACCCATGAAGTCCCCCATGTCCTGGGGGTTGGCCGGTGGGCCCGCCACGGAGCGGTCGGTGTTGGGCGGACGGGCCCAGTCCGGTGCCTTCACTACGCTGAGGAGCACGTTGACGCCGGCGGCATTGGCCTGGTTTACCAGGTTGTCCAGGCCGCCGAAGTCGCGGTTGCCCTTCGAGCCCTCGTAGCGGAACCACTCGACCTGCTGCTTGATCCAATTGAAACCCATGCCATTGACCATGTCGATGGCTTTCTGGTCGCCACCAGGAGCATGGATCTGAACCCCGTAGCCGAACCCACCCGCCGACGGACGCGGCGCTGGTGCCGGCGGTATGGCCACTCCGCCGGCGGCCGCAGGTGCCGCTGCCGGTGCGGACTGCGCCGGTGCCAGGGCGACTTGGCGGCAATTGCCGACACCGCCTGGTATCTTGAGCTCCTGCCCGACGGAAATGCGGTTCGGGTTGGCCAGGTTATTCAAGGCGGCGAGTTTCTGCCAGCCGACGTCACAACGGGCCCCGATGGCGCTCAGCGTATCACCACTGCGCACCGTGTACGTGCTCGAGTCACTCGTGGGTGCGGCGTTGGTGGGGGTTACCGTGGCGAGGATGATCACAGCCAGAAATACCGCTATCACAGCGGTGCGAGACAACATCCTGCCTCCTCCTTCTTTTTTGGGCGTTGCGCCGGGAGCCCCACCCGATGGCAGAGGCGCCGGCACCAGGAGCTTGAGCGAACACTTGTGCGACACGAAGCGGTTCGGTACGCTCAAGCGGGGGCGATTATACTCGCCGTCAGTCACGTTTGTCAACACTCCGCCCCCGGTTTGGGTGCGCCGCAGCCGTCGCTTACCCAACGCTCACCCGACGCTGATGTGGGCGCCCGGCCGTCCCACGTGTGCTTGCGCTCCGGGGAGGCTGGCCATAGAATAGGGGCTGTGGCGTTCATGAGCATTGGGCCGCACCTGGGCGGATAGCTCAGCTGGTTAGAGCGCCTCGCTTACACCGAGGAGGTCGGGGGTTCGAGTCCCTCTTCGCCCACTAAACTACCTCTCTGTGACGAGCTGTCGTCGTATTCACGGCCACCGCGACGGAGTGCGTGTATGTCCGCAGACCGGAGACCGAGCATCTCGGCCGTTTTCCCGGCCTACAACGATGGCGGCACGATTCCCAGCATGGTGCTGCGGGCCGCCTCAACCATGCGCCGCTTCACGGATGACTTCGAGGTCATCGTAACCAACGACGGCAGCGGCGACTACACCGCGGAAGTACTCGATGAGCTGGCAGCGGCCTACCCTTTCCTGCACGTGATCCATCACCCCGCCAACCGCGGGTACGGCCACGCCCTGCGCACCGGGTTCGCCGCAGCCTCAAAGGACCTGGTGTTCTACACCGACGGCGATGCCCAGTACGATCCGGCCGAGCTGGAATTGCTGTATCCGTACATGCGCGAGGGCGTCCACGTCGTCAACGGCTTCAAGATCAGCCGCAACGATCCCTGGCACCGCATCTTGGTCGGTCGGATCTACCACCACCTGATGCGTCTGCTCTTCGGCTTCGCCATTCGCGACGTGGACTGTGATTTCCGGTTGATACGGCGCGAGTGCTTCGATGCCGTCACCCTCGAGTCCCCCGGCGGCACCTTGCCCTTGGAGATGGTGAAGAAGTTCACCGACGCCGGGTTCCAGTTCGCCGAGGTGCCGGTGCACCACTACCACCGTGTCTACGGGCAGTCGCAGTTCTGGAACGTGCCCCGGCTGGTGCGCGTGGTGGGCGAGATCGCCCGGCTGTGGTGGAGGTTGGTCGTGCGCAAGGAACACATGCGTGGCGGGCGGGAGGTGGCCGGCCAATCGCAGCGGGACGTACCCGTTGGTCGCGTCGAGGTGGGGCGAGAGTCATGATGATGGCTATCGGCTATCAGCTATCAGCTATCAGTCCGGGTGGTGGTGGCCTGACGGGTCTGCTGCGGCCGATGTCGTAGCATGGGCGAGTCAGAGCCGATCGACTTGGAGGCGTTCTACTGTGGCCGGCGGGTGATGGTGACCGGTGGCCTCGGCTTCATCGGCAGCACGCTGGCGCGGCGGCTGGTGGATCTGGGTGCTGAAGTGCTCGTGGTGGATTCGCTCATTCCGGAGTACGGTGGCAACTTGACGAACATCGCCGGCTATGAGGACCGGCTGCGGGTCAACATCGCCGACGTGCGAGGCCACGGCATGGAGTACCTGGTGCGCGGTCAAGAGGTGATCTTCAACCTCGCCGGCCAGGTCAGCCACGTCGACAGCATGCGCGACCCCTTTACCGATCTGGAGATCAACTGCCGGGCCCAGCTCTCGATCCTGGAGGCCTGCCGCCGGGGCAATCGGCAGACGAAGGTGGTGTTTGCCTGCACGCGGCAGATCTACGGCGTGCCGGATTACCTGCCGGTCGACGAGGCGCACCCGGCCCATCCGACGGACGTGAACGGCATCAACAAGATGGCCGGCGAGTGGTATCACATTCTCTACAACGACGTCCACGGCATTCGGGCCTGCTCCCTGCGCCTGACGAACACTTACGGACCGCGGATGTTGGTCAAACACCCCCGCCAGACGGCCCTCGGATGGTTCGTGCGGCAGGTGATCGACAACGACGAGCTCGAGATCTGGGGCGATGGGCAGCAACTGCGGGACTACACCTATGTGGACGATATCGTGGAGGCCTTCGCACGCGCCGGGGCGAGTGACGCGGTGAACGGGCGGGTCATCAATCTCGGTGGGCTGCGGCCCGTCAGCCACCTGGAGCTCATCGAGACGCTGATCCGTATCGCTGGTGCGGGGCGATACCGGTTGGTACCCTTCCCCGCCGACCGCAAGCGGATCGACATCGGCGACGTCTACTCGACGCACGCGCTGGCACGGCAGCTGTTGGGATGGGAGCCCGAGACGGATCTGGAGGAGGGGCTAGCACGGACGGTGAACTTCTACCGAGCTCACCGTGAGGCGTACTGG
This sequence comes from uncultured Anaerolineales bacterium, assembly GCA_964475075.1. Classification (GTDB taxonomy): domain Bacteria; phylum Chloroflexota; class Anaerolineae; order Epilineales; family Epilineaceae; genus CAYYVH01. Next base: position 3,142 of record CAYYVH010000344.1, read on the forward strand.
TGATTATTATTGGTGCTCGCGCGGGGCATGCCCTCCGCGACCGGTACTGCGTGGGTGGGTATACTCGTGATTCCCTTCGGTGACCTGCGGCGCAACTACCTCCGGTTGCGCGGCGAGATCGACCAGGCCATGAGCGGGGTGCTCGCCGACGGCTGGTTCGTCTTGGGCCGGCGGGTAGCGGCATTCGAGGAGGCGTTTGCCGCCTACTGTGGGGTGGAGCATGCGGTCGGGGTAGGCAACGGGACGGACGCCATCGCCCTGGCGCTCCGCGCGGTTGGGGTCGAGCCCGGTGACGAGGTGATCACGACCCCACTCTCGGCCGCCTTCACCGCCCTGGCCATTTCTCAGATCGGTGCGACACCGGTGTTCGTGGACGTTGATCCGGAGAGCCTCAACCTGGATACAGGGCGGATCGAGGGCGCGGTCACTCCGCGCACGCGGGCCATCTTGCCCGTTCACCTCTACGGGCAGCCGGCCGACATGGACGTGATCCTAGCGGTCGCCCGCGCACGCGGGTTGGCCGTGGTCGAGGATGCCGCCCAGGCCCACGGAGCGAGTTACCGGGGCCGGCGGGTGGGGGGCCTGGGTGATGCCGCGGCCTTCAGCTTCTACCCCAGCAAGAACCTCGGTGCCTACGGGGACGGGGGTGCCGTGACGACGGACGATCCCGCGGTGGCCGAACGGGTTCGCCTACTGCGCGACGGTGGGCAGTCTCGCCGCTACCGCCACGAGATCCAGGGCGTGAACAGCCGGCTCGACGAGCTGCAGGCGGCCGTTCTCGCAGTGAAGCTGGCCCAATTGGACGATGACAACGCGCGGCGGCGGGCCATCGCGGCGCGCTATGCCGAGGCCCTGGCGACGCAGCAGGAGCTTCGCCCGCTCAAGGTGGCGGACGAGGTGGAGCATGCGTTCCATGTGTACGTCGTTCGTGCTGTGGGCCGGGACTCGGTGGCCGAGCGGTTGGCAGAGGCGGGTGTAGGCACGGCGGTGCATTACCCCACGCCGATCCACCTCCAGCCAGTCTATGGTGGTTCGGCGCGCCGGGGTGAGTGCCCGGTGTCCGAGCAGGCGGCGGATGAAGTGCTCTCACTGCCCACCTATCCTGAGCTGACGGACGCGGAGCTGGATACGATCACTGGGGCACTTAAGGCCCTGCGGTTCGTTGACTGATAGCTGATAGCTGATAGCTGATAGCCCGCTATATGGTTAGACTTACGCTCTATGATGCACCTGCCTTGAGGAGGAG
>CAYYVH010000345.1:0-4379 GCA_964475075.1 uncultured Anaerolineales bacterium
CACCCACGCAACCCCGGCCCAACACCGTCAACCAACCTCACCCACGCAACCCCGGCCCAACGCACGCACCAGCCAAGTTCCCAGCTCCCAGCTCCCAGCTCCCAGCTCCCAGAGGGACAACAACGCCACGAACCCCCAAGCAATCACCAGCCCCTCAAACCCCAACCTCCGCTACGTCCGCCACCTGGCGCGGCGGGCCTTTCGGCGGCGCGAGGGGTGCATTGCCATCGAGGGCCTGCGCCTCGTGGCCGACGCGCTCGAGGCCGGTGCCGTGCCTTCCTTCGTACTTGTCACCGCGGAGCTGGACGGTTCGCCGCCGGGGCAGGTGTTGCACCGTCGCCTGCTGGAGCACGAGGTGCCGCTGTTCGAGGTGGCGCCGCCGCTGCTCGCGCAAGTTGCGGACACCGTCAGCCCACAGGGCGTGCTGGCTGTCGTGCCCGTCCCCACGATCACACCGCCCTCCCCAACCGACCTCGTCCTGGTCCTCGACGCAGTGCGCGACCCGGGCAACCTGGGCACGGCGCTGCGCACCGCGCTGGCGTCCGGTGTCGACGCGGTGCTGCTCGCGCCCGGCACGGTGGAATACACGAATCCCAAGGTCGTGCGCTCAGGCATGGGCGCGCACTTCCGGCTGCCAATCCGCCACGCCGACTGGGCGACCATCGGCGATCTCACGAGCGAGCTGGCCGTGTGGATCGCGGACATGGGCGGGGAACGGGACTACACTGACGTCGACTGGAGCTCTCCCACGGCCCTCATCGTCGGCAGCGAGGCACATGGTCCCTCGACGGCAGCTCTGGCCCTCGGCCAGACGGTGCGCATCCCGATGGCCGGCCCCGCCGAGTCGCTGAACGCCGCAATTGCGGCGGCAGTCATCCTCTTCGAGGCCGCCCGGCAACGGCGGGCCGGGTAGATCGGGCGTAGTCATTCAGCCCCTGGCACGCATGGCCCCGCGCGAGATCAGGAGAACGGGCCCTACAGCACGGATGACGCTCGCACACCGGCACCACTTGTCGCTTTTCCGGTTTCCGGTTATCATTTGTTTAACTTCAGGAGATGTTTGGGCCAGATTTTCATTTCGGCCGAGGAGTGCGCCGTTTAGGCCGAATCTTTTCGGCTCGTACTGCGTTTATATGGTGGGAGACTGATAAGAGGGACCCCTCATTATGACTCATAGGAAAGATCTTCGTCGATCGGCGGAGGCCTGCGGCCGTGAACGCTCCAAGGTCGAGCGGCCGTATTCCCCTCCACGGCTCGAAGCGTTGGGCAACGTACGTGACGTAACCCTGGGTGGGAGCGCGGGCATTCTCGATGGTGGTGCCTCGTTCATTGAGCGGCCGCTCTTCCAATAGGTAGAAGCTGACAGAACAGCGATAGCCGTCAGAGGAGCGATCGCAACAGTCTGCGCCTACCAACGTAGGAGAGTCCCGGAGTAACCGCGGCGGTACTGACGAGCCAGACCTCAATTGTATTTCAGATGACGGACGCCCTGATCGTCGTCCGATTGCACTCCGAATCTGAATGCTTCCGCGCCAGGGAGTATCGTGTGGCGGGACGTCCGCTCGTGACGGACGTCCCGCTGTTGGCGCTAGCAGCCTTCGGGCGGGACAGTCCCACACCGGGCCCACGAGATGCCTGGCCGGAGCGGACCGGTGATCTGGATGCGGAAGGACCAGCCACCACCCACCTGGTTTTCCGCGGTCGGGGCTGGATCGGCGGTGCACAGCGGGTGGTCGAGTATCGCGCCGGCCCGCTTGGCTGCCGGCTTGCCGTGGCGGGCGGCGGGGAGTACTGGATCGCCTCAGACGGCAGCCGAATCGAGCGCCTGGTCCCCGAGCCGGAGGGGCAAGCTAGCCTGGGCATCGAGACGGTCCTGGGCCCAGCGCTCGTCCTGGCGCTAGCTTTGCAGGGTCCATTCTGCCTGCACGCCAGTTCCGCCGCCTTCGGCCAACGGGCGATCGCCTTCCTGGGCGAATCCCAGTCCGGCAAGTCGACCCTGGCTGCCCACTTGGGGGGGGAGGGCGGACCGGCCTGGCAGCGCCTGGCAGACGACGTGCTGCCGGTTGCGGCCGTGGGGGGCGGACCTGTGGCCCTGCCCCACTTCCCGCAGTTGAAGCTGTCGCCCGAGGAGCAGCCGGCTCCGGATGGGCCGGAGCAGCTGCCCCTGGCGGCGGTCTACATCCTCGACGCACCGGAAGGGGGCGGGGGAGTCGACGCCGGGTCGGCAGCGGCAAGCGCGGCCTCAACCGTAGCGTCGTCCGACAGCGAGGGACACACGGCGGTAGCCATTCACCCACTCGGGACGCGCCAGGCCATGCTGGCGCTGGTGCGGCACACCGTGGCGTCACGGTTGTTCGACGGCGCGCTGGCGGCACGCCACATGGCATTCTGCACAGAGGTCGCGGCAGCGGTACCGGTACGGCGCCTGGCGTATCCGCGCCGCCGCGCGCTGCTGCCGCGCGTGCGGGCGGCCATCGAGGCCGATCTCCAGGTCGAATAAGCAAGCAGAGGGTCCGTTGATGGGGGCAGGCCGCGGGGCACGGAGCCGGGCCGGGCTTGCCGTCACCGCCCTAGCCTTTGTCCTCTACCTGGCCACGCTGTCGCGCCACTACACCGGCGACAGCATCGAATTCGCCCAGGCGGTCGAGCACGGCGGTCTGGCGCTGCTGTCCGAGCCTCACCAGCTGCTCAACGCACCGTTGGGGTGGGCGTTCTGCCGTCTCTGGCAACTTGCCGGCTGGTCCGGCCGCGCCCTGCTGCCGCTTCAGGTCTTCAACGCCCTTGCGGGCGCCCTGGCGGTGGGCTTCGTATGGGCGATCGGGCGAAGCCTGACGGGCAATCCGAGGATCGCCCTGTGGGCGGCGGGCGGATTCGCCTTCTCGTGCGGCACGTGGCTCTTGAGCACCGATGCCGAGTTCGCCACGGTCCCGCTGGCCGTGAGCATTGCGGTGCTCTGGCTGTTGCTGACGTCCGGGCGGGAACGTCGCCGGCAACCGGGATTCGCCATCAGCCTGGGCCTCCTCACCGGGCTGGCAAGCCTGGTCTACTTGACCAACGCCCTATTGGCACCCGTCGTGCTCGCCGGCGTGCTGCTGGACACGTCCCTGCGCCGGCGGGAGCGGCTGAGCCAGAGTCTTTGGTTCCTCGGCTCGTTCGTGCTCACCGCCGTGCTGGTCTATCTCCTGGTGACTGCCCCCACGCTGGGCACGGCATACGGGCGGATTCCCACCCCCTGGCACGGCGGAGCGGGCCGCCTCTACGGCATACCCACCTGGCGCAACCTACCTCACGGCGCGTACGCGTTCCTGCGTTCCCTGGCCGGCTACCCCGGCCTGGGCCTGGGCGCCCGCACGGGCGACTTCCTTACGACCGCTGGCCGGGCACCGCAGTTCCTGTTCGCCGCCTACTACGCCATCGTCCTCCTGGCCGTCCTCGCCCTGGCGCGCCGCGTTCTGAGCCGGCTCCGGGCGTTGACGTCCTCGCACCGGCGGGAGTTGGCCGCTCTGGCCGTCTGGGCGTTGCTCCACGGCGCTTTCGCCGTGTGGTGGCTACCAGGCGACCTTCAGTTCTGGCTGCCGGTACTCGCGCCCTGGTGGCTGGTCACGGGATTAGCGCTGGCGACCGACGGTGCGGCTGCGAGCAGGACCGAGGTGGGCACGGAGGGACGCGCGGAGTCGGGCGGATCGCGCCTACCCGTGGGTGCCGTCGCTTTCGTCGGGGCGCTCCTGATCGTCAACGGGCTGGGCGTCGTCCGGCCCAACCTTGACCTGGAGCGGAACCGGGCCTACCAGATCGCGGCCAGCGTGGCCGAGGAGACCACGCCGGACGACCTGATCATCACCACGGGTGGCGACGGGCTCTTCCAAAATATCCCCTACTTCGCCGGTCGGCGGACGGTCCCGCTCCTTTACCGCTATCGGACTGACGGCGGGGCCGCCACAAAGGTCTGGGAAGCCCTAGAAGACGAGATGTCCGCCACCATAGCCGCCGGCGGGCACGTGTACTTCGTAGGCTTCCACCCCGGCCGGGACGTGCGATGGGACGACCTGGCCGCCGCCGGCATCAGCCCACCTCACTGGTCACACCTCACCCTACAGCCGGCGTGGGAGGCGAACGGCGAGACGATGCTGGAGATCGAGGGGTGGTAGTCCACTGGCCGAACGCCCGGGCATGAATGCCCGGGCTACGAAACGGCGCCGGATGAATCCGGCTTGCCTTGCGACCTACCGCTGGGCTGGACCTACGGCTGGGCTGCAAGAGAAGCCCCATTCATGGGGCGCCGCCATGTAGCCCGGCGATTCATCGCCGGGCGGTGGTCCGAAGACAGCCAGGCTGATAGCTGATAGCTGATAGCCGATAGCCCAAGCCAGATCACACCC
>CAYYVH010000346.1:0-4374 GCA_964475075.1 uncultured Anaerolineales bacterium
GTGTCGGTTTCTAGTTGTCACTGATGTCGGTTTCTAATTGTCGCTCGGCGCGACGCCGGCGTTGACCTTGTGTCGGTGGCCACGCTCCTGGGTCACGAGCGGCTGGAGACCACGGCGATCTACACGAGGCCGAGTGGGGAGGATCTGCGGCGAGCGGTGGAGAAGCTGGAGGCAGGGTGAGGGACTTGCCTGTCCTCAGCTTCGAGGCCGGCGAGGGGTGTTGGTAGGAAGGCCCTCCACACGGACGGTTGTTTGGCTTCGGTATTCTGCCCGAGTTCCTTGACTGGCCGCAGGCCGAAGAGCCGCGTCGAGGAGCGGGCGCTGTCGGCAAGAGGAAGCGGTTGCACGACGTGCTTCAGGGACTCCTTGGCCTACCTATGCAATGAATCCGATCCGTTGCCCTCCTCATGCCGCAATGAAGGGGTACGCGCCTTGAGTAGCTGTGGGCAATCGTTGTAGTGATTGACTACGTATGGAGGATAGAAGGTCCGGCTTTCCCAACGCTGCTCCACGACGCGATCGGCCGCATCGTAGCTGAAGATTGTTCGGTCTGTCCACGTCTCGGCGCCGTGATGGGAGAGCTTGACGACAACACGATACAGCTCGTCGTACTCGTACGTTCCCGCCAGGCTCTCATTACCGCTCTCGTCCGCTACCTCGAGCCGCACAAGGCGCCCGCCGTCGTCGTAGGAATAAACGAAAGACTGCTCAACGCTCCCGTCGTTGCCGAAGTCGTTGTCAGTCCGAATGAGCACTGCGCCAAGCCAGCTGTAACTCACGCTGCGGTCAACGACCCCATCGTTCCCCCAATCCTCTTCGGTCCTTGTACGTCGCCCTCGATCGTCGTACTCGTACCGGTGAACGCTATCGATATCGCCGTCGGCACCGGAATCCTTCGACCTGCGTACCATGTTTCCATGACTGTCATACTCGTAGTACCATACATATTGAGGAAGGCCATCCAACGCAACCGCGCGACGATAGAGTCGCCCCGCCATATAAGTGTATGATATCGTCTGATCGATACTACCGTCATAGCCATCATCGACCAACACCAACTCCAGAAGGCCGCCGGAGCTGTAACGGAGCCACCTCAGGTAGTCCGCAACCCCGTCAGCATCGGAGTCTCGCATGTCCCGAACCAGATTGCTGGCGCTCCCGTATGAACGAGTCTCAAGCTCGTCTATCGTACCGTCAACACCGTTGTCCCTCTCTAGCCTCACCTTGCAGTTCGCGTAGACGTCCGAGGGGGGCATCGGTATCGGTGAACCCGGAGTCGGATTCGCCGGTAGCGGACCCTGGATAGGCGTTGGTGGGTAAGCAGGCCAGGCCTTCCTGAGCGAAAGCGGCAAGAAACACACGCCCCGGCCTGCGTCAGCGGCAGACGAAACCGGCTGACCGCCGACAACTCCGGGAGAAGGCAGCACGTCGACCGCACGGCTGCCTGGAACCACAAACGCCGCAACCACAAGCGCCTGGACGACAGTCCGGCGCACACGATTCTGAATCAGAAAACCCATAGAGGTCGCCCGAATGCCTCTCCCTACCTTTCGAACCCCTCGCGTGCGGCAGTCACGGTTGACGCCCCTTGAAACGATAGTAGCAGAGCCCTGATGCGGCAGAGCTACTCAATCGTGATGGTGACGTAGTCGCTGCTGACCGCACCAGACCCATCCGTAGCACGCAGTTCGATGGTGTGGGTGCCCAGCGACAGCGGTACGTCAGAGACCATGCCGAAGCCGTGAATAGCAGTGCCGGTCCCGAGGAACCCATCGCGATCACTGTACCACTCGAGCTGGCTGGGATCCAGGAACCCCTCTTCCGGATCGTGAGCGGTGCCCTGCAGAGGCACGTTGGACGCGAACCGGAAAGAGTCATTCTGTTGTGGCGACACGATAAATACCACCGGTGGGCGATTCGGCTGCAGGTGCAGATCAGTAACCTGCGCCTCCGTCGTATTGAGCCCGTCAGATACGACCACCTTGATTGCGGCGTTGTCTCCAGAGGGCAGTCGGTCGGCGTCCAGCGTTAACTGCGAACCTTGGGCATTGGCGGCGAGTGGCCGCCAGGTCAGTCCTCCGTTGTGGCTATACTGAACGAGCGTCCGGAGGAGATCTCCGTCGGCGTCCGACGCTGTCCATTGCACCACAGTGGCACCGTCAAGAGTCGCGCCGGGCGCCGGACTCAAGATGGTCACCACGGGAGGATTGTCCGATCGCTCCAAAGCGTCCTCCAAGTTGCCGTCGCGGTACAGTTCCACCCTGTACACATCGGGCAACGCCGGGACATTTGTCGCGCCTGTGGTCCTCTCGCCAGCTGGAACGTCGAACGCAGTCGAGTAGAGTTCGGCCTCCAGTGAGTCTAGCACTCTGATAAGAACATTCCCTTCTAATGACGGGGTGAGATCAACGTAGTTGACAAAGCGAACAGTTGGATCCAGAGCGGCAGGATTCTGCGGGTCGGCAGGTACGTCGAAGTGGATCGGATAGAACGCCTGCAGGGTGCCGCCTTTGGCGCACTCCGGCTTGACCCCAATCTTGGGGACATAGTGATGAGGGGGGACCCAACGGTTCGTCGTCCGGTAACCCTGGAGCATCAGCGCTGGCGTCGTGCTGTCCACGGCGGGGTCTGTCTTGTGCGCCGCCCGCAGAACGTCCCAGCCGACAGCGCCGTTCTCAAGAAACGGCTCGTAGCCATCTATGCCTATCGCCGGTGGATCTATGTTGTCACCGAAGCCGTAGACTGAGTGACCGTGCTCGTGCGCGAAGGTCCCTCGATACCGTCCTGAAGCCGTGCGGCCAGCCGCAGCGCACAGTCCCCAGCCGGCGCGTGACCAGTAGGCGAAGCCATAGTCGTCAAAGGCGTCACTGTTAAACCAGGCAAAGACGTAGTCGTAACGAGTCGGGGAGCCGGACCCATCCCGGTACAACCACCTCCAGTCCGCTAACCCTTTCACAAATGCCAGCTGGCCGTCGTCGGTGGTCAGATCGAAGTCGGAGCTGTCCACGGGATCGAACTCACTACCCGCAATCGCGTCCTCGAGGACATAGCGAGGACCCATGTTGGGCACCGGCCAGGTTGCCCAAAACATCACGTCGCCTCTCCCAGGAGCAACCTGTTCCTGGGGCGGCATTTCATGCAGGACTTGGCCATCATCGTAAGCCATGCGGACACCCAGGATCTTGTGCTCGGGAACGTGCTGGAAGGGCACCGTCTGGCGCAAACAGTCGGACTCGGGCCAATTCCCCAAAACACACCTCAACGGTCATCGATCCCGGATCCCCCGGGAGCGAGTCGCCGTATCCAATCAAGGGGAAGTTGAGGCTTTCTTCCGGACGGCCGCGGTCCCAACCCGGTCTGTGCGCGAACGCCGTTTTGCCTGTCGCATACGGGGGCCACATTTTCCCGGAATCGCCAGGCCAGGCCATTATGAAACCGTCGATTGGGATCTTGTGCGTGTACGGGAATGGGGGTTGGATATCAGGTGGACAGTCGCCTTCAATCCTGGCATAGGCCCGAACCGTTAACCAACGACCGTCAACGAGAGGGATTGTTGGGTCTTCTGGGTCGCCGCCCAGTAATCCCGTGTCCTCGTACGGGTCCAGCTGAATGCCCTGCGTGAACTCAAGATGGTCCAACACCGGGTGACAAGGAACGGAATTTGCTCTTCCCTGGCCCGGAATCACTAGCAACAACCCGATTCCGAAGGCTACCGCCGTACGCCTGCAGCTCGACAACATCGTCTTGTACTCCTTTGTGCGCGGGGGGAGGCCTGCGCCCCAGAAGTTGGACACGTTAGTGCTGTGGCTCGCATCAACAGTAGCACTTCACCCGGTGCCCGTCCAGGCACGGCCGGGGCCTCGCCGACGTCTCCGCCCGCACACGTACGCACCTCCGCTTACACATTCCCTCGCATCTGTTACGATGATCTAATGACCAAAGAAGAGTTGAAAGCGATTCGCACCGTTGTTCGCGAGGAAGTCGGCGGTCTCGAACGCCGAGTTGACGAGGGTGACCTGGTAGAATGAAAGCCGGCCTGGCCAGTCGGGAAGTCAAGATGATCGGATGCCCCCAGCGGGCACAATACCCGCAGATCTCAAACAAGAAGGAGGCATCCGATGAGCAAAGTCTACTGCGGTCTGGTCTGGACGCTGGGTCGAGGACGTGTCACCTGGTCGCGATCGACGACCACGGCACGGATCTGGCCGATGGCCGATTCGCAACGAGCGAGAAGAGGCTGATTGATGCGGTTGAGGCGTTACCGGCTCACGCACAACTCACGTTTGAGGCCTCAGGGATGGAAGGCTTGATACGGGGCGTTGTCAAGTCACTCACCCGGGCGCAGGGCGCCCAGGAGATTTCGGGTAGAAACTG
>CAYYVH010000347.1:0-4358 GCA_964475075.1 uncultured Anaerolineales bacterium
CGGACGGCCATTGCGTAGCACGTTCACGACCGAGAAAATCGGTGAATTGTCACCAGGCGGTCCCGCGTCCGGGCCAGCCAGACTGATAGCTGATAGCCGATAGCCCAAGCCAGATCACGCAACCGACTCCACCACTAACCCTCTACAGCCGCACCGGCTCCTGGAACTCGCCGAACACATCTTTCAGCACGGCGGTGATCTCGCCCAGCGTGGCGTAGGCCCGCACCGCCCGGATCATCGCCGGCATGGTGTTCTGGCCGCCCACGGCTGCCTCTCGCACCGCCTCGAGGGCCGCGGCCGCCGCATCCCCGTCGCGGTTGGTCACGGTCTGGGCCGTGCGCCGGACCGATGAGGCGGCTTGCTCCGGATCGTAGGCATGCAGCGCCACATCCCTTTCTTCCTGCGCCACGCGGTAGACGTTCACGCCCACCTTGCGAATCGTCCCGTCCTGGATCCCCTGCTCGTAGCGGTACGCCTGACGGGCGACCTCGCTCTGGACGATGCCCTCGCCAACCGCCTGGACGATGCCGCCCCACTCCTGGTCCACCCGTGCCATCTCGGCGACGATACGCTTCTCGATCTCGTTCGTCAGCCACTCGACGTAGTGCGAACCGGCCAGAGGATCCACCGTGTCGCTGATGCCCATCTCCTCCACCAGGATCTGCATCGTGCGCAGGGCGATCAGGGCCGCCTTCTCGGTAGGAATCGTATAGGCCTCGTCGTAGCTGCACAAGGCCATCGTCTGCGTGCCCGAAAGGGCGGAGATCAGCGCGTAGTAGGCACCGCGCACGATGTTGTTCTCCGGCTGCTCGACGGTCAGCCCTCCCCCCCCGCCACCGGCGATCATCTTCATCTGCATCGTTCGCGGATCCGCAGCTCCGAACTCCTCGCGCATGATCTTGGCCCACAGCCGCCTTGCGGCGCGGAACTTGGCGATCTGTTCGAAGAAGTTGCCGAAGATGTCGAAGTTGAATGAGATGCGCCCGGCGAAGTCGTCCACGCCCAGTCCACGCTCCAGCCCAACGCGGACGTAGGCCCGGGCGATACAGTACGCGTAAGCGATCTCCTGCACCGGGTTGGCGCCCGACTCGCGGATATGGTAGCCGCACACGGAGACCGGGTAGTACTTCGGCGCGTTGCGGGCGCAGAACTCGATCGTGTCCCCGATCAGGCGGACGGCGGGTTCTACCGGGAAGACCCACGCCCCCCGCCCGATGTACTCCTTGAGAATGTCGTTCTGCGCCGTACCGCGCACCTCCGCCAACCCCACCCCGTGTTTCTCGGCAACGACGAAGTACATCGCCATGATCGGTGCCGCCACCGCGTTGACGGTCAGCGAGACGCTGATCTTGTCGATGGGGATTCCGTCGAACGCGATCTCCATGTCGGCCAGCGTGTCCACCGCCATGCCCAGGCGGCCGACCTCGCCCTCGGCGCGAGGGTCATCCGAGTCCAGGCCCATCTGTGTGGGGAGATCGAAAGCCACGTTGAGGGCATTCTGCCCGTGCTCGATCAGGAACTTGAAGCGCCTGTTCGTTTCCTCCGGCGTGCCGAAGCCGGCGTATTGGCGCATGGTGAAGGGCCGCGCCCGGTACATGAGCGGATGGATCCCCCGCGTGAACGGGAACTCCCCCGGCGCTCCAATGTCCCGCTCGGGGTCGATATCGGCCACGTCCTCGGGACCGTAGACCGGCTTGACCGGAATTCCCGACTCCAGGACCACGTCACGCACCTTCGCTGACATCGTAGGGCCCCCTCCCGCTGCTCAATCACCCACGCGCTGGCGAATGAAGGCCGCGATCTCATCGAACTGGCTGCCAGTCGGGAACACGCCGGCCACCTCGAGTGCCTCCAGGGCAGCGATGTCCCGTTCCGGAACACTGCCGCCGACCAGCACGATCTTGTCCTCGGCACCCGCTTCGCGCAGCTTCGCCATGAGCTTCTCCGCGATGGGCAGGTGCGCCCCCGACAGGACGGACAGGCCGATCACGTCCACGTCCTCCTGGACGGCGGTCTCCACGATCTGGTCCACCGTCTGATGCAGCCCAGTGTAGATCACCTCGAAGCCGGCGTCGCGCAGCGCCAGTGCAACCACCTTGGCCCCGCGGTCGTGGCCGTCCAAGCCCGGCTTGGCAATCAGCACCCGGATTCGCCTGCTCATCGTCAAATCACCCCCTTGGCCCTGAGGTCGGCGGCATCATTGCCCAAGGCACCGTATACCACCTCGTTGTGCTCCCCCAGGCGCGGCGGGAAGCCCAACGTCATGCCCCGCTCGAGCAGATACGCGGATGCCACAGGCGGCGGCGAAATGGCGATCTCCAGACCGGACCGATCGTCACGCGAGCACACCATGTGCTCGGCTACGAGCGGATCGGCGCACACGTCGCGGACGCTGTGAACGCTGGAGATGGGGACGCCGATGGCGTTGAACGCGGCGATCAGCTCAACCGTGGAAAAAGTGCGCGTGACGGATGCGATCTCCCCGACGAGCCGATCCACCGCGGCGATGCGCCCGGCGTTCACCGCGTACTCCTCACGGGCCAGGGACTCGAAGCCCGGCAGCCGAGTGATGGCCTCCCACTGCCGGTCGTTGCCCACGTTGAGATAGGCGAAGCCGTCCGCCGTGGGAAAGACCGATACCGGCGCGAAGAAGCGGTGGGTGTTCCCGCGCCGCGTGATCGGCAGGCCGAAGCTGTGGGCGAGCATGACCGGCGAGACCATCCAAGACACCGCCGACCGGAACATGGACAGATCGATGCGCGAGCCCTCACCCGTGACGGCACGGCGGTACAGCGCCTTCATCACCTGCCCGTACCCGTGCTCCCCCGCGCCCAGGTCCACCATCGGCAGGCCGAAGACCATGGGGTCGCCGTCCGGCTCGCCGGTGAGATCCATGAACCCGGAGCGGGCTTGGAGGATGGGGTCGTAGGCCGCCTCATCGCTCTCGGGCCCGAACCCGGAGATGCCCACCCAGATCAGGTCAGGCTTGATCGCATGAAGGGTCTCGTAGTCGATTCCGAGCTTCTGGTACGAACGGGCACGCTGATTGGTGGCGAAGACATCCACCGGCAGCTCCCGGATCAGGCGATGGAGCAGGGCGCGGCCCTCCCGGGCACCGAGGTTCAGCGTGATGGACTCTTTCCCCAGGTTGTTCGGCAGGAAGTAGGCGTTGATCCCCTGCTCGTGGAGCACCTCGGGGCCGACCCAGCGATTGGGGTCACCTCGGGGCGGCCGCTCGACACGGATGACACGCATCCCCTCCTCGGCCAGCCGCAGCGTCATGAAGGGCAGCGTCGTGGCTTGCTCGATCGAGAGCACGGTAAACGAGTCGAACAGGCTCATCGCATCCGTCCAGTAGTCCTAGCCACGCGATGAATGCCCTCCGTCCTGCAGGATCCGCTCCAGCTCCGCAACGACCTTCTCGTTCTCCGGCCGCGAGCCGACTGTCACCCGGATCGCATTGGGCATCCCGAAACCCGCCATCGGTCGGGTGATGATGCCGCGCTGCAGCAGCGCCTCGGCCAACGCATCGGCCCCCAGCGGCGGGTCGATGACGGACAGGAAGTTCGCCTGGCTGGGCAGGCAGTTCAGGCCCATCTGGCACAGCTCGCAACGCAGGTAATCCCGCCCTTCCAGCACCACCCGCCGGTTCAGCTCGTGGAAGTCCTCGTCGTCCAGGCTGGCAGCGGCCGCAGCCAGCGCGACAGCGCCGGTGTGGAACGGTCGCTGCGCGTGGCGGACGTACTCTGCGAGCTCCACCGGTCCGATCGTGTAACCCACGCGCATGTTGGCCAGCCCGGCCCACTTGGAGAAGCTGCGCGCGATGAGCACGTTGCGCCCCTCCTTGACGTACGCCAGGCTGTCGGCGTAGTCAGGATCGGTCACGAAGTCGCAGTATGCCTCGTCGAACACGACGACCACGTGGTCGGGCACACGGGCCAGGAAGCCGTCCGCCTCGGCCTGGGTGATGATATGACCCGTGGGGTTGTTCGGCGAGCATAGGTAGACGATGCGCGTGTCGGCATCGATCTGATCGGCCATCGCCGCCAGGTCCTGACGGTAGTCGGGTGTCGGCGCCACCTGCCGGGGCGTACCGCCGAAGGTGGTCGTCGAGATATGATACATGGGGAAAGTGGCACAGCACATGACGGTGTTGCCACCATCGAAAACGAAGGCCTGCGTGATCAAGTGCAACACCTCCGTTCCACCGTTTCCGATCACGAAGTTGCGTTCTTCCAGCGCGGGGTCCAGGTGTGCCGCCAGCTTGCGGCGAAGGTCCCGGTCGGTCACGCCCGGGTAACTGTGCGCGTGGCTCAGCATCCTCTTCGCTGCCTCCACGGTCGTCGTCCGGGGGCCGC
>CAYYVH010000348.1:0-4353 GCA_964475075.1 uncultured Anaerolineales bacterium
ATGGCGACCACCCTCCTCTTTCGGGTGGTCATTATAGCACGATACAACTGTAGTGGTAGAAGAAGGCGGAGGACAACCAAACTGCTTTCCTGTCGGTGACATCGCCTGGGTAGACAAAGATGGCGACGGAATTCAGGAGCTAACTCACCCCGGAGCGGCTCAAGAGGAACCGTTGCCCGGCGTCCGGGTTCGGCTCTTTCAGGCGGCCGAAGACGGAACTCGCATACCTTCTGTTGGTCCACAATTCGACACAACCGATACAGCCGGACACTACGACTTCTGCGTCTTGGCCGCCTCCTACGTACTACACTTTGACGCTGAGGACGCCTCCTTTCCAGACCCACAAGAATATGCCATAACCAGAAAGGATGCTGGCGCCTACGACGAGCTTGACAGTGATGCTGACTATAAAAACGACGCCGGAGAAGTGTTTGACTCTGGCTATACCTCCGGGTATACAGATGCTTTCCCTGTCGGATGGGACTTCATCGGAGGACCGATCGATAACTCTACGAAGTGGGATGTGGGTCTCGCACCGATGTCAGACCACAAGACCATAGGCGGCACCGTCTGGAAAGATATCAGCGTGAATGGTCTCTACGACTTTCCTGATACGGTCTTTGCGGGCGCCCAGGTCGATCTATACATGGATGTTGACCCGCGTGAAGAGAAGTACAACTGGGTGCGGCAACCGCCGACCGCTGTGACGAACGAGTATGGGCAGTACACGTTTACTGATCTGCTTCCCGAGACCCAGTACATGGTTGCCGTAAGAGGACTTGGTACTTTCTCTCCAAGTCCTTTTTACGATCCCGACCCTACAAACCTCGAGAATAATGACAATAACGCGCACTTGATGGCAAGCTACGTTGACCCCTTCGAGGAGAACGAGGGAGGCATCAACGGGAGCACCCCGGGCTTCTCTCTGCCCCCAACCCACCCCTCACCTGACACTACCATTGACCTGGGGTTCACGTGTGGATCTGACGCTCACGACATCGTGCTTTTGGTAGACACATCAGGGTCAATGACGGATGAACAAAGCGAGGAGGGGAACCTGACAGCAACCAAGGCCGGTGCGCGCCGGCTGGTGTATAGGTTAATGGGCGAGGGCGGTTACAGCTCTACCCGGATGGCTGTCGTCAGGTTCGCCGGTGACGTCCAAGTCAAGCAGCCCCTCACAACAACCAAGGCGGCGGTCCTGACCGCGATAGCGGACTTGCCGACCGTCGGAGAAGGCCCGACAACCCATATGGACGAGGGGATAGAGCAAGCAGCGGGCCTCTTTGACGACCCAGACAGGAACCGTGTGATCCTGCTCGTTTCTGATGGCAGGCCCGGCCCCCCCATGGAGGAGGAGGAAAATAACACCATCGCCGCCGCCGATGCCGCCAAGCAGGACGGGATTAAAATCGTCGCGGTCGGTATTGGCGAAACCGTCAACACGGACACGTTGCAGCAAATCGCAACAAGCGCAGGTTACTACCATGGACTAAGCTCTGCCTTACACCTCGGCAAGAGCTTCTACTTCAGAATCGTCGAGAACATCTGTCATGGCGATGCCGGCACCAGCGACACCCCGTGTGAGGGTAACAATGCGTTTGACATCGACCTTGCCTCCGGCGTGGACGTAGCAAACGGTCGTGACCAACGGTGGGAAGCGAAAGCCCCAGGACAAGTATTCGAGCCGGCGTTTGTCGTCGATCAGCAGCCCGACTGGTCGATTCTCCCGCAGACGTCCTGGGTATCGGCTGACGCGGCTGCATCCGGCAGCGAAGGCGTATACGAGTATCGGTACGTTTTCCCGCTCGACAACCCGCTTGAAGATCCTCCCCCTTGGGCCTACATCGACCTTCACCTTCTCGCAGACGACTATGTAACGGAGGTCACGCTGAATGGCGTGGACCTTTGGGGCAGCTTGAGGAGGGCGGTGGGCGCCACCCGCAAGAGGGCGAGCCATGTTAGCACCTCCATACGGCCGGACCTGCTCCAGTCACAGAACGAGCTCTTCATAGCTGTGAGTAACTACACCGACACCGCAAAGACAGGACTCGACGTCGCTGGAAAGATAACTGGTTGCTACACGGGCACGATTTCATACGACACCCGTATTTGGCACCCAGCAAGCTGGACGTGCAACCCAGCGGTGTGGAACAGGAAGGATCGTGAGTCCGGCAATGAGCACCTCCCAGAGGAAATGAAGACTGTTACAGGAACACCGCCCGATGCCGTGTATTGTATGCAGGTCAGGACAGCCACGTTTCACGAGTCCAAGGTCGTGGACCCTGGTGCGAGTCGGTGTTGGCTTGCTGACGGGACCAACTTGAGAATATGCTACCCGAAATCTACTTGCGCTGCCGGGAGATACAAGTTCCCAATGGGCGAGGAGTTTGACTTGGGTATCAGGAACTACGCTGCGGTCTGGCCGAGCAGCTTCACGGGATTTCCTTGGCCGCTCAGCACAAACCCCGGCCGATTCCAGTTCTTCACCGACCGGAATGGCATTTACCCGAACCAGGTGTTTCGAAACGCAGACACCTCCTATAAAAAGTGGCCTAACATAATGGAGCGCTACATGTCCCGCTGCTTGGACACCGGGATGTGGGGTATGGTAGTTCCGCCTGACGGGGGCACTGTGTTTCAATGGGTGGCACACGAGGACATCGACTTCACACCCTTCAATTGCCCGCCTGACGAAAACTTAGGGGGATGTGACCGCAAAACACCCACACCGCCCCCGTAGGCCGGGGTCGCCACCGCCGTGTCAAGAAGGAGTGTGAATTATGCGGGGCCGCTGAGGCCATTGCTGCCCCGGAAGTAAAAGAGCGGAGGCTATCATGATTCAGCTGAGAGCGCTTTCGAGGAGCGTGGTTGTAGTGGTTATTGCTGGCGTCGTCGGCCTGGCCGTACTGGTTGGACTATCGCTCGCGGCCGACACGGGCGACGGGCGCGCCCAGACCACTTCACGACACTACCGTTCGCAGGCCGTTTCGGAGCAGGAACCCGTCGTGCGCCGCGTTCACTTGCCGAATGCAAGCAAGAATGCCGACCTGATAGGAGATCTGCAATATCCACCCGAACAGCGCACACCGGTTGTGGCGCACCAGGGTGTGTCTATGACGATAGTGTACCAGGCGGGCCCATACGCCGCGGCTGTCGCGGCGGACGGCACCTATGTCTACGCGGGTTTTGACTCCAAGTTCAGCATCCTGGACGTGACCGACCCGGCCCACCCCGCCGAGATTGGCGCGCACCCGACGACCAAGGCGGTGACGCAGATCGCAGTGTCCGATGGATACGCGTATCTCCGCGACGCAGGCGGGCAGCTCCGCGTCCTTGACATTCGCGACGCTGCCTCTCCTGTAGAGCTTGCCTCTCTAACGCTTCCCATCACGCGCGTGTATGACATCGCTATCGCCGGGGGCCATCTGTATGTAGCAGAGGTACGCCCGTGGGACACAGCGGCGGGGCTTCGGGTCTTCGATGTCACAGACCCGGCAAGCCCGTCTGAGGCTCGTCTCCTGCCAGAGCCGGAGTACGATGTAGTTGACTTAAAGTCGGACGGACAGTGGCTATATGCAGCCCAATCGTTTTGGGGAGGCTACGGCGCGATGACGGTGTTCGACCTAGCTGACCCTCTGGAGCCCAACGGCGTGGGCGCGTTCGTGCCAGTCGAAGCGGCGGTCTGGGAGGTCGATGCGGCCGGGCAGTACGTCTACGCCGGACTAGGAGAGGCGGTGACGGAAGACGATCAAGCCCGACTAGTCGTGATTGATGTGTCACAACCGATGGAGCCAACACCTCTTGGGGAGTACACCTATCCCAAGTACTCAACTACCGGGGAGCCCCCGGTGTTTAATGGCTTAGCGGCACATGGCGACAATGAGGTAGTTACTGCAGAGGCCCATCTTCGCGAGTTCGGTAGGGACAGGCTTTTCGATCACTACGTCCGCCTCCTTGACGTCAGCGACCGAAGTGATCCTCAGTCGGTCGCAAGCGTCGAGGTTCCGCCGCGCCCCATGGAGATTGCCGCCATGGCCGACCATATCTATGTTGCCGCAGGAGACTCAGGGTTACTGGTGATAGAGATCCAGCGCCAATAGCGGAGGGCTAAACAAAAGTGCCCGTGGTGTGACTTTGACGCTCCCGTCAGCCCTCGGTCAAGCTCGCGCCGGTGACATCGGCTACGCTTCCAGTGTTACGGATGAAGGTTGCCTATGCCCAGGTACTACGTCCGCCGCAAATCCTCTGATGAGGTCTTTGCCGAATACGCGCTCCAGGCCATCGTCATCGTCGCTACCCTCGGCCTGGTTGTTGTCGGCTCCGCGGTCGTCGGCGTTTTTCGGGAGATCG
>CAYYVH010000349.1:0-4352 GCA_964475075.1 uncultured Anaerolineales bacterium
AAAACGCCGACGACCGCGGAGCCGACAACAACCAGGCCGAGGGTGGCGACGATGACGATGGCCTGGAGCGCGTATTCGGCAAAGACCTCATCAGAGGACTTGCGGCGAATGTGATACCTGGGCATCGAGCCACCCCCTTGTTCAAGGAGCGTAGCCGAAATTATCGGTGCGTGCTTGACCGTGGGCTGACGTGGGCGAGGCGAAGTTCTACCTTTCGTCTGCCCGGGCCCAGCGCTGCCGGCCCAGCCAAGTACATCGCGGCAAAGGGGCAGCTTATCTGATAGGTTGCCCCATCGGTGCCGCCGACAATCCTAAAGGTGCCTGTTTCAGCTGGTACCGGTCGGACAGACGCTCCGGCGGCGCGACGAAACGCGCCTTGGCTCCAGGGACCCTGTAGGTCAATCAGTTTCTACGGACGAACCCTCCGTGGCGGAAGGAGCTACTGGCGCGAGAGATCTAAGAATCGTCATCGCCTGCTCGCCGCCCACGCCAGTAGAGACAAAGACAACCTCGATCTCGCCGACATCCAACAGGAATTGGCCGCCGTGACTAGACGTCTTGGCATCGACGCCAGAAGTTAACTCGTACAGAACAGCAGTTTTGTCCACCATCTCAATGGTAACCGGCCGCAGGTTGTCCCGGTTCATGGCCGAGAACTTCGCCGCAAAAGAACCTCTCGGCCAGGCAGCTCCATGCGGTCGTTGCTGGATCAGAATCTGCTTCCCCCCGTCAGGCGACTCAAATACCTGATGAACGAACTCATATCTAACTGCTTCCTCCCCACTGCTATCGTCAATGACAGCCTCGAACTTGACTAACTCCATCCCCTCCCCGGGATCGGCGCTTAGCGGCACGAAGCTGAGTCGCGAAACGGTATCTCCATTAACCTCGAAGACAGTGTTCCTGGTGACCTCAGAGCCTGGCGGAGCCTCTATCGAAAACGTATCGGGTTCGAAGTTGCGCCCATACTCGAGCCTCAGACACACTAACGACCGAGAGGGTATATCATCGTCTGAGCTGTACTCCTTGCTCTCAAGCAGCAAGTACGTATCAGCATCTAGCTCGACCACGCGCCGAGGGTCTTGGCCATCGGAGGCAACGTCGAGTACGACCGTTGTCCGCCCACAAGCTGTATCAGGACCCATCTTGGCGGCCAGTCCGTTTTCGACCATCACGCGCACGGTCTCGGCTTCCCCGAAAGGCGCCCTAGCGGCACCAATCCAGGTTGGGATTCCTGTCTCCGACGGTGACCTAAGTGATTCTAGGCCCGGCTCCTTGTCAAAAACCGTAACGCTGAAGAGCCCGGAACGACCTCCATATGTGGCGTGCCTAGCAACATCTGCCGATAGCGTGTATATGCTGTAGCCGCCTTCCTCCCTCGATTTCCCGCTGGAGTACCGATTGACTCTCAGGCGATCGGGATCAGCATAGAACACTTCCAGCGTCGTGGCGCCCGAACCCTCATCGCTGCCGGTCTCTTCGTACATGGCGTAGACGCTGTAGGACTCAATTGGCGAACTGGCATTTACAGAGTCAGGCTCGGTCGTACCAAGGCTATATGTTCGCTCTTGGTCACTGGCAACGTCTGTGTAACCGCTCTTCGGTGATCCCACGGTCCTACTAGACAAAAATACCGCCACAGCCACCACTGCGGCAAAAGCCAGCGCCGCCCCGGTCTGATAGTGTCGCCTCCTCATTGCCGCCTCCTCGTTCCAGACTTAGTGACCGCCCTCGAACCACCCCCAGTAATAATCGTCGTGATCCGGCTCATTTAGCAAATCGATCCAGTAGGCAAAGTCAAGCTCGCATGGATCATCCGCGGGGTCAAAGCCAAGCCTGTCGTTATCATCCCAGTCCCCTGGGAAGATATCGCCGACATCTACATCTCTCAGCTCTGCATCGTCCCCGCACCCTCCATTCCTAAGCGTGGCGATATAACCGGTCTGTCCATATGGATCTAGGTTGCAGGCATTTGGATTGTAGCAGCAATGCGGCAAGTGCTCGCAAAGAGGTCCGTTATCTGGGTCTGTGCAGCCCTCATCGAGGCACAGCTGCCTATCACATGAGTAGTGGGTGACGCGATAGCAGCGATATTCACACCCCTGATACTCATATGTCGCCCCGCGAAGACAGCCATTACAAGGTGGTGGGTTCCAGCAGGTAGCTTGGTTCATGCATACATCATAGGCTGTCCCCGCCCCCTGTGTTTCGTAAACGCTAATAGGTCCACTCTTGTAGGGTGTGAACCCGCCCCACTCCACTACGTTCGTGGGTGAGTTGTCCCAGTTCTTCCATCCGCCGTATTTGCAGCCACTTAAATTGGTCGGACACTGTAGACTTTGCGGATGTGGCGCCCTATACGTGTAGTAGTATGCGTGGTCTTCTGTGTGAAGATGAACTACGTTGCCTGGGTCCGTATCGCTCGAATACAGTCCGTGATAGGCTTCTTTCACATTGATCGGGTACGGATGCGTGGGGTTTGTCCAGCTGTAGCCGACAATCCAATCCCATCCCCCTCCGTGTTTAACTTGCCTGTAATATGAGCTTCCAGTAGGATCATACCTGAAATTCCAGTAGATTCGATACCCCACCGGGCAGCCAGGAGGCGAGCTGAACCCGCAGGCGTTTCCGTAGGCCATCCTCAATGCCATTGTGACGAAGGCATTACTATACCGATCATCGACTTTCATTCGACCTTTAGATTTGCAGTTTGCGCGTCCGCCTGGCTGCATAGTACAGATATATGGCTTAAAGTCTGTGACGTGGTACTGAAAAGGCGGGTTGCCGCTATGGACTCGTACGGCTGTTGGACCGTCGTTCCAGAATCCACCGAGAAGCCATAAGTCGCTGCCATCACTTAGGGTTATATCGTGCGCGATAAGAATCTGCTGCTGTCTAGCTGCGCTCGTGAGCCGGAGGTGCTTGAACTGCACCTTCATATGGGTCCCGAGATAGTAGGGTCCCGTGCCTTGCCCATCACCTGGAGGGAGGATGGTAGGTCCGTAGGTCCCAACGGGCTGTTGAACGTGCGCACGCCATACCCCCACCCTGGGCTCCCTTGGCTAAACGCGTCCTTCACGACGGGCTGGCCAAGAAGAAGCCCCACAGTGACAATCAATACAGCGGCCGCCTTGGCCCGTCGCCCTCTGCTCCTAATCATGTGCTCTTCCCCTGCGGCTTGGCTGCGTCATGGTGTGGGAGTGGGTTCGCCAATGGCTGGTTGGTCGGTCGCCGGAACGATAGTCACCTGTTCGGTAGGCATGAGCTCAATCGACCCATGATTCTGTTCGGAGGTTGTAAGCAGCGTGCCGAAGCCCGCGTTGAGGCCGCTGTTTGCATCCCACGCGTAAAATGCACCGGGGACGAGCGAGGCCGTGGACGACAGGAAGGGCGCCGGTATGGCAATCGACATAACGTTCACATCTGTGAGGTTGTCGCCGAGTATTCCAACCAACCACGCGGGATGGTCAGGATGGAATTCCGGCGCCTGCCATTCGCCTTGTTCCGGGTTGCCGGAGGGATTGGACCAATACTCTGGTCCGTGGAGCCACGTCTCAAGTGTCCTGTGGGTAATAAGGCGAGCAACGATATCGTGCGGGTTGTGGCCTTCGGGGAATAGCTCCTGCGAGCGAGCAATTGCCTCCGCCTCACCATATATCGGCCGTGGAAACGCTGGAGTCGAGGTCTGCTCAAACGTCGGAGTGGGGCTACCGCCCCCCTGCGCGGTCGATGGCAAGGAGGGAGCCGCAAAGCGTGAGGTCATTGTCAGGAAGGTAAGCCCGCTGACCGCCGCGAGCACAACAACCGACCACCGGCGCTGTTTACTTCGTGCGAAGCTTCGCATACTACCCTCGCATGAAAAGGACGTGTGTGGCGGGATACGGCAAGATTGAGGGTGAAGGATAGTCCGCAAGACCCAACGGCCGCAAGGAGCCCCTTTGAAGGTGGCGCCGCTTGCGTATTATGAGGTTTGCGGACAATATACAATAGCAACATATATTTGTCAACCGCTGAATCAGTCGTTTGCCCCACGATTGACTGATGCTACGTGCGCCGTGTGCGGAATAGTATCGACGGCTTTTAACACACGGCATGCAGGCCCGACTGGAGCGCAAGCGCAAGGAGGGCTAGCAGCCGGGCGGAGGGGTTCAAGGGGAGGAGCCCGCTGCTTGGGCGAGCGTTAGCGAGCCAAAAGAACTAGACCTCGCCGCCAGGCGGGGTACCACCAGCGAGCGAATAGCGAGCGCGGCGTCGGGAGCGACCCGGAGCAACAGCGGAGGGGAGCGTCTCGCATAGCGAGCCCGACTCCCCCTGCCAGTGAAGTCCCGACGATAAGTCGGGACGAAACGTTC
>CAYYVH010000350.1:0-4326 GCA_964475075.1 uncultured Anaerolineales bacterium
GCGACCCGGTGGGTCGCCCCGAACCGGCGGACAACTCCCGCCGACATGTACTAGGATTCGGTATGCGGTGACGAGGAGAACGCTGCGTACAGGGCCGCGCCGACGAGACCGGCGTTGTCGCCCAACTCGGCGGCGACGATGTCGATAGGGCGCTTGCTCCACGACATGGTGACGGCGCGAACCGCCTCCCACATCGGACCCTCGAACAGGGACCAGGATTGGCTCACGCCGCCACCGATGACGACACGAGCCACATCGTAGGCGTTCAGGAAGCTGGCGATGCCTAGCCCAAGGGCGTGACCCGCATTGGCGTAAAGTCGAAGGGCCAAGGCGTCGCCGGCTGTTGCTGCTTCGGCAACGGAGACGGACGTGATCTCGCCCGACTCGTCGACGAAATCCGGAATAGCCGACGGTTCCCCCTCGGCCAGGCGCTCCGTCGCCCGCCGCGCGATTCCCGTGCCCGACGCCAGTGCCTCCAGACAGCCTGCGTGGCCGAAGTTGCAGCGCGGCCCGCCGGCCTGGATGATCACGTGACCCAGTTCCCCAGCCAGGCCGTGCGCGCCCGTGTATATCCGCCCAGCTTGGATGATCCCCCCGCCGACGCCCGTGCTCACGGTGAGGTAGATCAGCGGGTCGAATCCCCGGCCCGCACCGCAGTGCGCCTCACCCAGCGCGGCGAGGTTAGCGTCGTTGTTCACCCAGACTGGAAGATCAAGCGCTGCCGACAGTCGCTCGGCCAGAGGGAAGTCGTCCCAGCCCGTCAAGTTGGGGGTCGCGTAGACGATGCCTGTCGCCGGATTCAACGGCCCCGGGGCGGCGACTCCCACGCCGGTCAGAGCGTCCGGCTGGATGCCCTGCCGAACCTCGGCGACGAGCTCGGTGATGGTGGCGATGACAGTGTCGGGGCGGCCGCCCACGGGAGTCCGGACCCGCCGGTGAGCCTGAATATCCCCGTCGCGCGTGATTCGGGCGACGCGTAGGTTCGTTCCGCCGAGGTCGATGGCGAGGGAGGCTTGGGGGTTCATGGATTTCTCCGGTGGGGAGGGGGGGTGACACAATTCGCTTGTCTGGTCCGGCTTGGGCTATCAGCTATCAACTAACAGTCGGATGCATCGGGAGCCGCTCGTCTGATGCACAGAATCTGGTGCTTTGACCCATGCCATGGCAGGCGTTTATACTCGGCTGGTTGGTCCAGTGTCAAGCGCGGGAGGTAGTTTCTTGGCCAAGACCCCGATGATGCGCCAGTGGTCCGAGATAAAGCGTGCGTATCCGGACTGCGTCATCCTGTTTCGGCTGGGTGATTTCTATGAGGCGTTCAACGAGGATGCCGGCCGCGTTGCCGAGATCTGTGACGTGGTGCTCACGAGCCGCCCGGTGAAAAAGGGCGAGCGTGTGCCCATGGCGGGCGTGCCCTACCACGCGGTCGACGGCTACATCGCGCAGATCGTCCGTCACGGGGTCAAGGTGGCGATCGTGGAGCAGACCGGGCCGGACACGAGCCCCGAGAAGCGAGCCAGAATGAGCCGAGTGCTTGTCAGGGCCGAAGAGACGGGCCTCGAGGAGGAGGCGCCCCAGCCCAAGCCCAGGTCCGGGCGGCTCATGGAGCGCGAGGTGGTGCGCGTCGTGACGCCCGGCACGCTGGTCGAAGGTGACCTGCTGGATGCCCGTTCGAACAACTACCTCGCGGCAGTCGTGCGGCGGCAGGAGGGGGTCGGGTTGGCGCACGCCGACGTTACCACCGGCGAGTTCGCCACGACCCAGTTCGGCGGCCAGGACGCCGAGCAGCGCCTCGTCGACGAGGTCGTGCGCCTGCGCCCGGCGGAGCTTCTGGTGCCGGAACGGGACGACGGCCTGGACCCCTTTGCAGTTAGGTTGGGGGAGACAGTGTGCGCGCTGGGATTCCCGACGATCGTCACTCCCTGCGCGGCCTGGCGGTTCGACGCGGAGAACGCGCGGCGGGCGTTACTGGACCACTTTGGCGCCGCTGGCCTGGAAGCCTACGGCTGCGCGGACCAGCCGCTGGCCGCGAGTGCCGCGGGCGCCGTTCTGGCTTACTTGCAGGAGACGCAGCGCGGGACGGTGGTGCAGTTGACGGGCCTGGCGACCTACTCGCCCGATGCGTACATGACCCTCGATGCTGCCACCCGGCGCAACCTCGAGATCACCTCGTCGGTCCGAGGCGAGCGGAAGGGCTCACTGCTCTGGGTGCTCGACGAGACGCTGACAGCCATGGGCGCCCGCCGGCTGCGGGGTTGGCTGGAGCAACCGCTCCTGGACCGCGAACGGATCGAGCGCCGGCTGGATGCCGTGGAGGCGCTCTTCGACCACGGCCGGCTGCGAGCGGAAATCCGGGCGGCCCTCAAGGGAATGCCCGACGTCGAACGACTCACGAACCGCGTGGTGGCCGGCTACGCCGGGCCGCGGGAACTCCAGGCCCTGGCGCGGGGCCTGCGGAACGTGCCCGAGCTGGCTGCATTGCTCCACACGGAGGATGACTTGCCCGGCCCGCTGGCTGCGCTCTGCACGCATGGTGTTGTCGGAATTGCGGATCGGATCGACGCCGCGATCGCGGACGAATCTCCGGCTGTGCTCGGCACGTCGGGCGTAATCCGGGAGGGATACTCGCCGGAGCTGGACGGGATCCATGCTGCGGTGGCGGACGCGCGTGAGTGGATCGCCAACCTGGAGGGGCGAGAGCGGGAGCGGACCGGGATCAAAAGGCTGAAGGTCGGGTACAACAAGGTGTTCGGTTACTACCTTGCGGTTCCGAAGTCGCAGTCCGACGCCGTGCCGGACGACTACCATCGCAAGCAGACCCTGGTGGACTCCGAGCGCTATATCACACCGGAACTGAAGGAGCGGGAGAGCGAGGTTCTCCACGCCGAGGAGCGCATAATCGCCCTGGAGCGCGAGCTGTTTATCGCCCTGGTGGCTGACGTTGCCGCGCGGTCCGAGGAGCTGCTGGCAGCAGCACGGGATGTGGGGATGCTGGACGCGCTGCAATCACTGGCCGAGGTGGCCGTGCGGAACGACTTCCGCCGTCCGCAGCTGAACGACGGGCGTGAGCTGGTCATCGAAGCCGGCCGTCATCCGGTAGTGGAGCGGATGCAGGCGGACGTGCCGTTCGTGCCCAACGACATGACGATCGGCGAGGGTCAGGTGGTCATCCTCACCGGCCCCAACATGGCCGGAAAGAGCACCGTCGGTCGACAGGTGGCCTTGATCGTGCTGTTGGCTCAAGTGGGCTCGTTCGTGCCGGCCGGCAGAGCGGAGATCGGTGTGGTTGACCGGATCTTCACGCGTATCGGGGCCCAGGACGAGCTGGCTGCCGGGCGGAGCACGTTCATGGTGGAGATGGTGGAGACGGCCAACATCCTGCACCACGCCACGCCGCGCAGCCTGATCATTCTCGACGAGCTCGGGCGCGGGACGAGCACGTACGATGGCATGGCGCTCGCGTGGGCGGTGATCGAGCACGTCCACAACCATCCGCGGCTGGGCGCGCGCACGCTGTTCGCCACGCACTACCACGAGCTGACGGCTCTGGCGGATCTGCTCCCGCGCGTCCGCAACTACAACATGGCGGTCACGGAGGTCGACGGGCGGGTCGTGTTCCTCCATAGAGTGGAACCGGGCTCGGCGGATCGCTCGTACGGCATCCACGTCGCCGAGCTGGCCGGCCTGACGCGCGACGTAGTGGCGCGGGCGTGGCAGGTCCTGGAGAGGCTGGAGGCCGAGGGGAACGTCCCGCTCCAGGATGCTCGTG
Source organism: uncultured Anaerolineales bacterium (assembly GCA_964475075.1). GTDB lineage: Bacteria > Chloroflexota > Anaerolineae > Epilineales > Epilineaceae > CAYYVH01. The sequence continues at coordinate 3,767 of CAYYVH010000350.1, forward strand.
GGCGACCGCCGCCTCACGGACGGGAGCAGCTATCCCTTTTCGCCCCGCTCGACGAGGAGCATCCGGTGGTGGCGGCCCTGCGTGAGCTCGATGTCGAGACCATGACGCCGCTCGAGGCCCTGACGCGGCTGTACGAGCTCCAGCGGCAGGTGCGCCAGCGCGACGAGGGGTGAGTCGGGCTATCGGGGAAAGGACCGCCGATAGCGGTCCGGGCACGCTGCGCCAGGTAAATCCGGCGTCTGACTCCGGCACCCCACCAACAAAAGTGCCGCGAAAACCGCGAAGACGATGGACCCATTCCGCTGGTTCAACAACATCCCGATTTCTCCTTGGTGGTGAACGACACCGCGGCGCTTCGCCTCAAGGGTAGGTTTTTTTGACCGCAAGTGAAAAATCATTCCGCCGGACTGTCAACATTGCCTTCCGAGCGGTCTCCAGTAGATCGGCGTGCCGGTGCCGGCCGCAGCGGGGTCAGACGGTTGACATCCACTCACGTTGTGGCACTCTTAGGGCGTGTCAACGAATAATCCCGGCAATTCGGCCACCGCTGCATCCGGCAG
>CAYYVH010000351.1:0-4276 GCA_964475075.1 uncultured Anaerolineales bacterium
GCCGGATGTGTGTCGCGTGTCTGCGTGTCCGTGCGGAAGGCCGTCTGCAAGTCCCTCACGTCGGACTCCTCGGCGCGGCGGATGCTGTTGATGGCCGCAAGGATCTTGTCCTGGTCCTTGGTCAGGTTGCTCCGGACGGAGTCCGAAGCAGCATAGGTGATGAGCCCGGCCGCCCCCTTCGTGAAGTCCATGGCGTTCACGAAGGCGATCAGGGCCTGGCGGGTGGAATCGATGTAACCTCTGTCAAACATCGTATTCGAGCGGTCGACCACGAAGAACACATCGACGCCCTTCGACTCGCGATCGCACACGCCCTCGATCTGGATCTCCACGTGTACCTTCTCGTCGACCTTGATGTCCAGGGGCGCCACCGTGCGATCCAAGGTGAGATTACACGGCAGGGGCTCGTTCCCCTGGGCCTGTGCCGGCGGCAACGCCGTGCCCCAAGGAGCGAGGGCGATCGCCACCAGAGCCGGTGCCAACGCACATCGGCGGTTCATGATTTATTTCCTCCATTGATCGCGCGCATCCCCATTGCCGTCCGTGGACTTGCGAAAAGCACAGGGGGCGGAGTTCCGCCCCCTGTGAATAGCATCACGCCTTGCAGCCGCCCGCAGTCAGCATGCGGCCCTATTCACCGCCGAGTTCCTCGACCTTGAGCGCCACTGGCAAGTAGATGGCCGGCCCAGGCTCCTGTGTGGGCGTGGGGGTGAGGGTGGGTGTCTCCGAGACCACCGTGGGTGTCTGGGTGGGTGGCGATTCCGTCGGCGTCGGCGTGTCCGGCGCCGGGGTGTTGGTCGGAGCGGGCGGCGTCAGCGTCACCTTGTACGGATCGCAGAACGACGGGTTGCCCACCCGGTGGATGCAGATCTGCGGGTTGTCGGCATCGACCCAATCGTCGCCCCCGCCCAAATAGTACAGCACCAGCCGCGAAGCGATGGAAAGGCGGGTCATCTGCTCCGGCTGATCCTCCTTCGCGACCACGCGATACTCGATCAGCTGGCCGCCCGGACCCGGCGGCGGAAAGGTCCAGCTGTATTCGGTGCCGATGAAGTTGTCCGGCTCCATCGGGTTGGCCGACCCGGGCACGTAGTCGAACGCGGTGTTCATGTGGTCGTAGTACTCGGCCGCATTGGCCTGCTTGCCTTTCAGTAGCCGCTCGGCGATGTCGTTGAAGATCTGCGGCAGGTCCGATCCGTCGCTCGCCCCGGCACCGCGGTACCAACCGCTGGACACGCAACCGTATTGCCCCATTCGGCCGTCAGCAGCCGGCAGCCCGACGAGAATCATCGTCACGTGCTTCTGATGAGCCGATTTGCACGCGTCGGAGAGGTCCGACGCCTTCTGGCCCGCCGTCAAGAGCGTCGCGCCCGCATCCACGATGAGCAGGACATTGGTGGCGTCCGGATCCTCGACGCTGGTGGGCAGGCGCTGCGTGGTGTCGCGAACGGCGCTGGCAGCACCGGCCGCGTTGCCCACCGGCTTGGGCGAGATCCGCCCGATGGCGCCCAACAGCGCCTCCCGGCCGTCTTCCCCCCCGCGCAGCGTCACACGATTCGAGTAGTCATCCGCATACAGGGTCAGCCCGCCCTGGGACCCGTTGCGGTAGTTGACCTGGTTCACGAAGTTCTGGAGAGCCTTTTTAACGTTGTTGAGCATGGCCAGCTTGCCACCAGGGCGAAGGGCGCCCGTCCCCTCCACGACGAGGAAGAAGTTCACCTTGCGGTCCTCGCCGGTGCACTTGAAGTTGTACTCCACGTGGACGCTGAGCTCACTGCCCTCCTCGACGATCAGCGGCTCGATAACGCGCGACAGCACCGGATTGCAGGCGATCGGGTTCGGGTTCTGATCCGGTGACGCCGGCTGGGGCTGCGCGGCCACCGGGGAGATCTCGAGCGCGGTGGCGGACGACCCGACCACGGTCAACAGACCGACGACTAAGAGCACTCCTAGCATGCGCGAGGTGGTGTAGGACATGGTCTAACCCCCTTCAGGCGTGTAAAGAATCCGGCGCAACCCGCAGGCAGGCCTGCAGGGATAGGATACACCAACGCGTAGCGCGCCGCAACCAGCCCTTGCCTCTCGTCGGGGCCACGACCAGAACGGCGAAGGGCGTGCCCCAAAGCACCGGCACGCCCTCCACCAACCCCTGCCCCTGATAGGGGTCTGCAAATCACACAGGTCGAGGGACTGGTTGGGGAGCTCGATGAAGGATTGTGACGGAAACTCCCCTTTTGCGACCTGCTTCTAGCGTTGAAGACGCACAATGGAGCCAGCGGATACGGCTGTTCCGGAGCGAAACCTGGTCGGCGCGACCTTGAGGCACGGGGCCCGGCGTGCTAGAATAGGCGCCACTGGAGAGGTCGCATAGTCTGGCCTAGTGCGCGCGCCTGGAGAGCGCGTTCCCCGTAAGGGGACGTGGGTTCGAATCCCACCCTCTCCGCCACCACGTGCCAGGGGGTGCCGTGGGTCACGCTCCGAAGTGCCTCATCGGGCTTGCCGGCCCATTGCTCATCGCCGCAGGCTGCACGGCCGGGGTCGGCGGCAATGGCAGCACAGGGCAGCCCGGGTACGCGGCACCCGCCCCCATCCCGACGCCTGAGGGCGAGCTCCACGAGGTCGTGAGCGTCGTCGACGGCGACACGATCAAGATCGCGTTTGACGGCGGTATCGAGGCGCTCCGGCTGATCGGCATCGACACGCCGGAGACGGTGCACCCAAGCATTCCTGTAGAGTGCTTCGGGCGCGAGGCCTCGGCACGCGCACACGAGCTGCTTGACGGCCGGTGGGTGCGCATCGCAACCGATCCGACCCAGAGCACCCGCGACCGCTACGGACGGCTGCTCGTCTACGTGTGGCGGGAAGACGGCACGTTCATCAACCTCGAGATGGTCCAGGCCGGCTATGCCTTCGAGTTCACCTACGACCTGCCCTATGCCTACCAACAGGAGTTCAGAACTGCCGAACGGGACGCCCGGGAGTCGGAGCGCGGGCTGTGGGCGCCGGAGACCTGCGCCGGCGAGCCGGCGGCGGCTACGCCACTCCCATCCCAGTAGGAGTAACGCCCCAGCTGGACACGATCTTGACAGTCGAACGTTTGTTCTGTATACTGTCCTCAAGGTCACCAAAAGCTTAAGGGGGGTGCCCGAAAAGCCTGCACCGACTCTCCGAGCACCCTCCAGGAAGCAGGGCTCATGTCGGCACAGGCTCACCAACCGGCCACCGAGGCACGAGAGCCGCAACCCACGGCGCCCGCCACACCAGCCCATCGGATAGCCGAGGGGGTCAACGCCCAACTGCGCTCCCAGGCCGTGTGCGTCGGCGCCGGGCCGGTGGCCCAGCTACCGGCCGTCTCCAGCGGCTTTGCGGCGCTCGACTCAGCTACGGGGCTGGGGGGCTTCCCCCGCGGGCGCATCACCGATCTCATCGGCCGGCCCACCTCCGGGCGCGAGACAGTGGCAGCCCGCACCGTGGCCGCGGCCGGTGGCTACAGCGCCTGGGTGGACGTGCCCGGGCTGGTCGACGTCGCCTACCTGGCCAACTGTGGCGTGGACCTGGAGCGGCTCTTCATCCTGCGCCCCCGGCACGGCGAGCACGCCCTAGCCATAGCGGCCCAGATCCTAACGGCCCGCCACTTCAGCGTCGTCGTACTGGACGCGCTGGCGGACCTGGCGCCGGGCGGCGCTACGGCACGCGCCGTGGCACAGTTCGTGCGCATCGTCACACCGGCCTTGGGTCGCTCCTCGACCGTCACTCTGATCCTCTCCTCCCCCCAGAACCACTACCGGCCCCTGGCCCACGCCGCGGCCCTACGGATTTCGCTGGTGAAGATTGGGCTCCTGCGGCGCGGCGGGGTCTTCCGCGGCTGGCGGACGCGAGCGCGGATCCTGAAGTCGCCCGGGCTCCAGGGCGGCGAGTCCGGCATCGAGGTGTGGCTGTAGGAGGAGTTGTTGGATTTACGGGGGTATGATCTGGCTTGGGCTATCGGCTATCAGCTATCAGCTATCAGCTCGGTGGATCAGGATCTGTTCCGCCCAAGAAGAAGTGGGACAAACGGGGGCGCGAATTAAGAGAGCGGGGTAGTGCTTCCTCAAGGAAACCGAGGAGCGTGTACAATGACAGACCAAGAGGGAGCACGCAACCGTGAGCACTCGACAAGGCCTTCTACGAGTATTCGGCCGGAAAACAACGCTAAGGGACCGGCCGATGGCGCCTCTACGGCTAAGGATAGATAACATGAGAAGGCCAGCTCCCCGGGAACGCAGTATCCTTGGGA
>CAYYVH010000352.1:0-4271 GCA_964475075.1 uncultured Anaerolineales bacterium
CAACAAGGCGTCGCGGTAGCCACTGGACCAGAACCTGCGACAAGAACGGTGGCGGATGCATCGGTACAGAAGCGTGGCCTCTACATAAGTCGTCTAGGGCGACTTTGATTGCGCGCAGGTCAGTTTGTTCCACCTCTTCCTGGGCGGATCAGTGCGCCAGCCCCAGCCGAACGGACTTTTTGAACGCCTGCATCGAAGAACCGAGAGGGGGGGCTTGTCGAAGACGACCTTGAGGCCTATCATCAGGCTATCGGCCAGATGCCAGTGTGGGCTCACTTATACAACCACGAGCGACAGCATTCGGCGCTCAACTACCTGTGTGCGATCGAGTACTACCCGGGCGATTCTGAAGCTCGTCCCGCGGAGCGCGAATGCAAGCTCCAGTGGGCCGCCGAGGAACGCAAGACCTGGTGGGACGAGTGGTTAGCGGAAGGGGAGCACGCCCGTACTCTCACAAGTTAGAACCGCCGTTTTGTCACTGTCTTTCGGGCAATACAAGACAACTCCACTACCCTGCCAAGCCATAAGGAGCGAAACCATATGTCTGATTCGCGATTGTCTTCCCTTAGGTGCACGACTACCAGTCGGTATTGCAGGAACGGAGGAAGGGCAACGACAGCGATGGTTGGCTTGCTGATGCTGCTATCAGCCGCAGGGGCGACTTCGACCTCTGCGCAACCGCCGCTAGCGCAGTGCGTGCCCGTCATTGATCATGTGGAATACACTCAGGCGGTCCAGAAGGGCAACAACCCCGGAGATCCCCAGTACGAGATCCACTCGTCTGACCCATATCCTACGCCAGTGGTGCCCTTAGTTGGGTGGAAGACTCTAACAGCACGCTTCTACGTTCGCCTGTCGGAGAGCTGCAGCCAACAGGGCATAACGCAACTCACCAACATCGACATTCGGAATTCCGGTTGGGTAACGCCGTGGGGAAGGCCCGGTGCGATCGGCAAATCTGACAACGGCCCAATCACCGTTACGCAGGGGCATCTTGACCCGCAGTGGGATCGCCATGATCCGGACTCGACCCTCAATGTGACGAGGATGCTGCTTCCCTGGGATGGTGAGTTCCATTTCATCGCGGAACTCGTTCAGGCCGACGATCCCTTCGACCCTCCGCTGTACTGGACGCAGTACGGGATCCCTGTGAGCGCCATGCACACCCCAAGTATCGTGGGCGTACCCGTGATGTACAATGGGGTCGGACTCCCGGATGATCAGAAAAGAGACGTTTCCGAGGGAGTCGTCGATCCGCCCCATTGGGCAGTCTGGCCTCTGCCCGACTACAGATGGGGTGGAGGGTATAGGTTCTTTCCCGACAATTACCAGGAGTATGTTGGCACTCGCATAGAAACCCTCCAAAGGAACCTCTATCGCAAGCTGTGCAGGTGGGACGAGGCTGGCGTTGATCCCGATGCGATCATCGGGTGGGTCAACCACACGGAACGCTCCAAAGGCGAAGGATCAGACGATCTCCATGTGGCTTTCGCACCGACTCACGCATCGCAGCTCAATCTTGCCCATGAGGTGGGCCATCTGTATTTCGGGGAAGGTCACGTTCAACAGCATGGTCTCGACGATGTTGGATGGGACGTCAACAACATAGTACCGATTCCCAACCATCCGCCGAGGGTGAAGCCCCTATCACTTGACAGCTTAATGATGCCCGTGGGGGGTCCCCCGTTCCGACAATACTGGATCAATAGACATCCCCACTACATGACGGTGGCAAGCAACGAAGACGCGTACAACAAGGCTCTCAGATGCCCAAACCAGCTGCGAGGCGAGAGTTTGCCGCCGATCGAGTATTTCCATATCACGGGCTACGTGCCGCTTGACCCACAGGATCCCGGCTATCTGGATCCTACGTACCTTGAGATGGACCAGTTGGCAATCGTGCCGGAAGTTACAGGGAACGGCAGCCTGGAACTTCGAGACGCGACGGGCTTTCTGCTCTATTCCACGGCATTCACGGTCGATGGCGATAACAGGCACGTTTCGGAAGTGGTTCCCGCGCCACCGGATATGTACGAGATCCAGCTTCGCGTCGACGGTCAAATGGAGGATAGCCTTGTGCGCAGCCCCAATCCGCCGCAGGTGGCAATTGATAGTCCGGAGGTGGGAGAGGTCGTTACACCTACCTTGAGCGTCGCGTGGACCGCGTCGGACCCTGATGGCGATGAGTTGCACTCGATTGTGGAGTACAGTGCCGATGGGGGCACAACATGGCTCCCGATTGGAGTGAACCACACGGGCGCCGAGTTGGACATGCCAGCATCGGGACTCGCCTGTAGCGGCAACGCCGTCGTCCGCGTCTCGGTCTCCGACGGAATCAACACCGCAGTTTCAACGGTCGGCAGTCTGACGGTGCCCGGCAACCACTCTCCTGTGGTAGCGGTGATCGCACCTAACCATGGCGATCATTTCAAACAGGGTGCCGAGGTAGTGTTCGTCGGAACCGCCTATGACCGCGAGGACGGCTCGATACCGGACGAGGACGTCTCCTGGACCGTCGTGGGGAATGGGCGCATGGTGACCGGCAGTGGCTGGTATTTCTCGCTTCTGAGCGGCCAGCCCGCTGGGCCCTATGGTCCAGATCTGCCTCCCGGAGACTACCTTGCTACGATGGAGGCCGTGGATTCTCAGGGGGCCTTTGATAGTACCCATGTTGCGATCACGATCATACCCCGATAGTCGGCCGGGGATTTTCCGTCGGGTACGGGCACGCGGCGCGAGCTTGCTGCGCCGAACCACGGGCACGCTGGTCCAGCTGTTCGTCATCCTAATTGCGCTCAGCACTTCGGCGGCACACGGGAACCAATGGTTACCCATTTCGCGCCTGTCGATTGTTCGCCACGGGCTGGCTTGCGCGGCTGGACCCGCTAAGGGAGTCGCCGAGGCAACCGAGGCCCCGCTCAAGCACAGGGTGTGGCTGCCAATCGCATTCGAGGGCAAGCACGGAGCCGATCGCACCCCGACTCCCCACAGCAGTTGCGTTATCGAGATCACCAGACGGCCCTTGCAGGACGTCCTGCAGCCTCTGCAGCAGTTGGCCCGGTTCGACGCAGAGGGACGGATACGCTCCAAGCATACCGACTATGACAGGGACGGCACGCAGGATCATGTAGAGACGTGGTCCTATCAATATGGGTTCCTGCGCCGCTATGAGCGAGAGATCCTGACACCCGGAGTGCCAGGCTCGTACGTCGATTCCATCAACGAGTATCAGTACGACGAGGAGGGGTTGCTTCGGTCGACAAAACACGGCAGTTTTGACGAGGCCGGAGCGCCGAGATACGAATCGCAGGATACGTACACCTACTCGAACGGACAGCTTGTCAGCATCGCGGAGTGGCGGAACGGCTCTTTGGATCAGACTGGACAGCTGCACTACGCCGGCACTAGGCCCGTCAAGGAAGAGTGGTATGAACCAGAATCGACAGAGCCCTGGCTCGTCTATACATATGATTGGGAGGGCGAGCAGTTGGTGAGGATAGCCAGTATCGACAACGTCTACGGCGGCGGCGAAAGGTTGTTCCTTCTGCGCTACGATTCAGCTGGTCGGCTCATCTACTATGGAGACGGGCAGGATGACGGGCTCTGGTACGGCTATGAGTATAGCGCCCTCGGCATGACCTTGCAGAAGCGTGTGGAGGCGTTTTTCACAGAGTGGCAGGTGCAGTACGACTACGTGTCACACGGCCGTCTTGCCTCCTTGACACAAGAGAATCAGGGATTCCCATGGTTCAGACAGGACTACCGATATTCGGGTGATTGCTCGTCTCTAGCTCCGCGAGCTTTTCCGTGCGTACACCCGATCAATTGTCTCTTCGTTCCCCCGGAGACAGCGATCCTGCATTGAGCAGACAGCCCGTCGGTTGGGTTGGACCGTCTGGGATGGATCTCGCTCGAGGTCGGCACTGACGGACTCCAAATCGTGGTAGGGGTCCCGGGCATCATGCCGCCTGAAGCTTCTCCACTGCTCGCTGCAGGTCCGCCCCGCTCGGCCTCGTGTAGATCGCCGTGGTCTCCAGCCGCTCGTGGCCCAGGAGGGTGGCCACCGACACAAGATCGACGCCGGCGTCGACCAGCCCGCGGCCGAAGCTGTGGCGCAAGACGTGGGGCGTGACATGCTCCAGGCCTGCACGAGCCGCGTACTTCTTCACGACGTCGGCAATGGCCTCCGGTGAAAGGCCCTCACCGCGCTGGCCAACGAACACGTGGTCGTCCGGGATGTCAGGCCGATGGTCCAAGTAGTCCTGCAGCGG
>CAYYVH010000353.1:0-4259 GCA_964475075.1 uncultured Anaerolineales bacterium
GAGAGGGCACCCCACGATTCTGGTCCGAGAGTCGAAGCCAGGCGAATGACAAATACCACTGAAGAAAATACGACAAATAACTCTGAAGTTCACATGAAGGCCGCCCCGCCGTTCTCGAACAACTGCTTCTGCCAGGTGTAGAATTGGCTGGGCTGGATCCGGTGCCCCTCGCACACGTCGGAGACGGGCTGGTGGTCCAACAGGACCTCGCGCAGGATGGCGACCTTCTCTGCAGGTCTGAAGTTGGGTCGACGCTTCCGGGTCATGGACGTTCTCCTTTCGTGCCGGTTTTATACAACTCCGGCTTGGGAAAACTCCAATTTCAACTGAACCGGAACACCACCGGCCTCCGTTCCCTCAACAACCAGTATACCCTTCGGCCCCGACCGGTCAACCGGCGGGTTGACGCAGGCCTGCAACGAGCCTATGCTCGAATAAAGCGTCTTCACTTTACCGCACGGCTGGCAGGAACACGGGTTCCGTGCACGCCACGGGAGGCCGACCCATGAAGAACGCGCTCGGAGTCATCATCACTGCCCTCCTCAGCGTCGCCATTGCGTCCGGGCTCGGGAAAGCGCTCGAATCCGCCCAGGCCCGACCGATAGGCCCGCTGAACACCACGATAGCTGTCATGAACGTGGTGTCCGAACCGGCCGTGGTGACGGTGCACTACCGGGGCGCGCAGGGTACCTGCCAGGGCGAGGCCTTCGCCCAAGGCCCCGTTGCCATACCCGCCGGCGCGATGGTGATGTTCGCGCCGGCACCGGACGACGATAGCATACTGCCGGCAGAATGCGTTGCCTCCGCCATCATCGAGGCTGAGCCGTCTCGCACGGCGGCCAGCCGCATCGCCGCGGTCATCAGCGTGGACGACGCCCTGAAGTCTGAGCCGCCGCACTGGCTGGCGGCGTACACCGCCATCGGTGTTGCGCAAGGGACACATGATGTGGCCGTGCCCCTCTATCGGCGTCATGTGGCCGAACCCCTGTTTGCCTCCGGCGTGCACGTCGTGAACCTCGGCCCACAGGATGCCCACGCCTCGCTCCGACTCCGAGAAAGCAGCGGAAACCCTATCACCCTCGGGACGGACGCCGACCGGGTTGTAGCACCGGGCGAGACTGGCACGTGGTATCTCCCGGACATGGAGGCCGTTCCAGATGACTCGTACGGCTCGGCCAGAATCGAGTCTGACCAGCCGGTCGCGGTGGTCGTGAGCGACATCCCCCGGGCCGGTATCGCGGACATGGCGCTGTACAACGGACTCAACACGGACATCGGCTTCGATCCCGGGGAAGACGTGTTCGATCTACCCATCCTGCTCAAGGAAGCGGCGGTGCTGCACGTGCCGGGTTGGAGCACCATCCGGGTGCAGAACTTCGACGTGCGGAACGAGGCCGATATGGGGGTTGTGTTCTTCGATCCTGGCGGCGGTCGGATCGGGCCGCGCGGTTTTCCCGGCCCCGCGGCAGATCACACGATCGATATAGACCCACGGAAGCTCCCCGAGCTGCCTCCTGGAATGTATGCCGCCGTTGGCCGGTCCACCGTGCCAGTGGGCGGCGTCGTGCGGACCGACTGGCCGGACAGCGGGGGTGCGGCTTTCAACAACGCCCCTGCGCCATCCAGCGACGTTGCGGTTCCGCTGTTGATCAACGACAGTGCTGGCCAGACGTCCTTCTTGTCCATCCACAACACCACGCCTGACAAGCCGGCACCCGCGATTCTGGAGTTCCTGCCGGCGGGGCAGTCGAAGCCACTGCTGAGCACCGCCATAGAGATCAAGCCCGGTGCGTCCATCACATTCGATCTAGCCCGAGATCGCCTTTTCGCTCGTGTGCCCGCAGGGGTAACTGGCGCCATCCGTATCAGGTCCGAGTGGCCGCTCACGGTCCAGGCCATTACCGCGTCGGATAACGAGGAAGCGATCGCCGCCTACGAGGGCGTTCCCGTGGAACTCGCGGCGAACGTGCTCGTGGCACCACTCGTCTACAGCGCATGGCCACCGGACCTCCTCCAGGAACCGACTCCTAAGGCATCCCCCTCCCCGACCGCCACACGGCACGAACCGACGAGCACTGCGACACCCTCGCCCACCAGCACACGGCGGGCACCAACGAGAACATCCACTGTCTCACCTTCGGTGACTCCCCGGCAAGCCACGAGCACTCCAACGCGCGAAGCATCACCGGCCCCGGTCCGCACCCCCGACGTATTGCGGAAGTGGACTCGATTCACACCCCAGAACTCGCTGCTGCAGGTGCCGCACACGCGCTACGCCGAGGCTGGTCAGGATGGGTACGTCTGGTTGCGCCTGCCCCGACCGGAAGGCGGGCCCGACTACGTGGTCGTCGTCCACCCGGAGCTTCCGTGGCGCAGGTTCGACAATCTGCGTGACGCAGTGGAGGCCGAATCCGACTCGATCTGGGACCAGGGCTCACTGCGCGACATGTGGGCCGTGGATCAGACAGGCCACGTGTGGACCGGCCCCGAATTCTACGATGGCCAGACCTGGACCGTGGTGGCAGAGAGCGCAGCATCAACCGGTGCTACCCTGGAGCACGACAGCCGCGCCCTCACCTTCGGAGACGCCGAGGCCGCCGTGCCGTTCAGCACCTCGATCGAATGCCCACCACCCAGCCTGTGTCACTATGATGGCCTGCGAGGTTACACAATTGGACACGATGTCGTGTTCGACGTGCGATTCGACGGGGCACCCGAGGCCGGTCGCTACAGCCTGGCCGACGTGCACCTCGTTCCCTCCGTCAGACGACCCGCAGCCGGGCTGAGCCTCAACACCGGCGCAAAAGGCCTCGCACGACTCCTCGACCAGCAGAGTCCAGATCAGGGCACGTCTGGCCCGGCGTACGCGGTAGCCCGGAAGGGTCTATACGTGTTGCCCGACACCGCCCCGGTGCCCTACCCACTGCTGGAGGAACCTCCGTCACCTGGCGGCCCACTTGCCCGAAACGCAGGCTACGCCACGGCAGCGACGTTGAGACCCGATGGACGCCTCGAGGTCTTCACGTGGGTGGAGAAGCACTCCCTGCCACCCAGCAGGGACGTCTCCTGGCTGGTTCTGGCAAACACCTGGACGGGCAGTGACTGGGAGGTGGTCGACTTGACGACGAGCCCGATGTTCGGCGGCGACGTCAGGTACGAACGCATCGTAGCGTCCGTCTACTGTTCGGACGGCTCGCTGTGGCTCGGCTCGTCGTCCGGAACCGTCGCGGCGCGACACACGGATGGCAGTTGGGAGATCACGGGCGACGAACTCCCGCTCGACGACCAGGAGCGCATCACCGACATCGCCTGCGGCACGGACGGCACCGTATGGTTGGCCACGGAGAACGGTCTCCTGGGCGGAATGGTCGTCATCTCCCAACCTATCTACGCCCCGTGGACCAGCAAACCGTAGGAGACCCGGCGATCGGGCCACGGGACCGGCACACGGACGACTGAACGGCTGCCGTAACGCTCGGCGGTGGGGATCGTGCTCCCCGATAGCGCGGAAAACTCCAGAACGCGACTGCTGTCGACGGCGTATAGAAAATCAGATCGTGCAACGAAGGGCGCCGATGCGCCGGCAACAGAATGAACAATCGCAACACCACGAGGAGTCCCATCATGGCCCCAGTTACCTATCGACCGGACGTCAAGTACCGGCACAAAGTGTATCTCATCACGTTGTTCAGTGGTGCCGTATCACTGTTCTTGAGCGTTGGGTTCGGAGGGCTAGTCGGCGCTGAGGCTGGCGGCGCTGCTGGTGCGTCCGCCGGCATTGCCGCGGCCGTACTGCTCAACCTTGCGTGGATCGCGCCGGCGTTGCTGCTCATCCACCCGTACTATCGCAGTCTCTACTACGAGATCCATGAGGACGAGGTCATAGTCCGTGCCGGCGTGATCACGAAGTCGGTGAAGCACGTTCCGTTTCGGACGGTGACAAACCTGAAGGTCAACCAGGGACCGTTCGACCGGCTGTTTGGAATTGGGTCGTTGGACATACAGACGGCCGGCATGAGCGGCCAGTCAGGCGCTGAGGAGAAGCTGGCGGGACTGCCCAACCACCAAGAGGTCTACGACCTTGTGGCAACCACGTTGCGGCGTTTCCGTGGCGCCATTGCCCCCACCCAGGCGGAGTACGAACCGGCCCCTGCCGGCAACGAGGTTCTGACCGCGATCCTCCAGGAAGTGCGATCGATCCGCGCCACCGCTCAGGTAGAGTAGGACTGACGGTTCTCGCGGGCCGCTAGAGGGGCACC
>CAYYVH010000354.1:0-4248 GCA_964475075.1 uncultured Anaerolineales bacterium
GCGGCTCCTCCGATCTGCGCCGGGCGCCGCGCCGGCTGGTGGGCGAGGCCTTCGTGGTGGATCCGCGCCCGGAGCCGGCCCCGCCGAGCGGCTCGTTCGCCGACATCTGCGCGGCGAAGCTCCTCGTCGTGCTGGACGGCACGCTCATGCCGCCGGGCATGAACGGCTTCGTGCTGAACGGGTCCCAGCAGAAGCTCCTGGGCATGATCCTCAGCAACTGGCCGGGCAACGGCGTGCACGTCACCGGCGCGGCTGCCGACTACAACACGGTGGCCTGCAACCAACTGATCGATAACCTCGGCGACGGCGTGCGGATCGACTCCGGGGCGGATCACACCACCGTGGGCGGGCCGCTGGGCGGAAACCTAATCTCGGGGAACAGCGGCGACGGAGTGCGCATCACGGGCAAGGGTACGGACTTCAACCGAGTGCTTGGCAACCTCGTCGGCACCAACGAGGATGGCAGGACGGCTCGGGCAAACACGGGGCACGGCGTCCACATCAGCGGCGATGCTCAATACAACGACGTCGGCGGCGAACTGGCGGAGCATGGCAACGTCATCGCCGGCAACAGCCACTCCGGCGTGATGATCGATGGCGGTAACACCGCGATCAACCGGGTCGGCGCCAACCTGATCGGCATCGCTGCCGATGGCAGCTCGAAGCTCGGCAATGCCCACCATGGCGTGGGAATCTACGGCGGGGCGGTCATCAATCAGGTGGGCAGCAGCGTCTTGGAGCCGAACGTGATCGGGGCCAATGGCTGGAGCGGCGTGGCCATCGTGAACAGCAACACCAACGCCGTCTTCGGCAGCTACATCGGCACGGACGCGGGTGGGGCCATGGACCTGGGCAACGGCTTCTATGGTGTGCACGTGGTCGGCGGGTCCGACAACAGCGTGAGCTCGAGCACGATCGCCCGTAATGGTGCCGATGGCGTGCGGGTGGAGGGTGCCGCGGCAGTTCGCAATCGGATCACCGTCAGCTCGATCACCGCCAACGGGGGCAAGGGTATCGAGCTCGTTAGCGGCGGCAACAAGGAGTTGGCGCCGCCGGTCGTCACGGCCGTGACAAGCTTGAGCGTCAGCGGCACCGCCTGCGGCGGCTGCACCGTGGAGGTCTTCTCCGACCCGGCGGACGAGGGGCAGCACGTCCACTCGCCGCCCTACGCCTTCGCCGACAGCAGCGGTAACTGGGCGTGGAGCGGGTCCGTCACGGGCAAGAACGTGACCGCCACTGCCGCCGACGGAAACGGAAACACGTCAGAGTTCTCGGTGGTGGGCTGGATGTTCGCCGGGCGCGTAGATCTGGACACCGATCCGCGCTTCCCGCGCCCCGTGCCCGTCGAGGTCAGGCTTTTCGGATCGGATGATCCGGAGGAGCTGGGTGAGCGCTTGGCCAGCGTGCCTACCGGTCGTGACGGTTCCTACGAGCTGCGTTATGGCGCGGCGGATTCGCGCCGGCTCGAGTACCCTGTCTTCATCATCGTCGTCGCTGACCCGGCCTATGACGTGGCGCGGGCCGAATCACGCAGCGGGGGGATCATCACAATCGACTCCCGGATCAGGTTCGAGGGGATCGGACCCGGTGCCTACGGCGACAATGACTTCATGTTGATCAACTTCCCGCCACCCGATCCGACCCCCAAGGCGGGGCCGTGGGAGATCCCCACGGTTCCCGGACCGTTCAAGCTTGTCAAGCCGGAGGACCTCGTCATCGACGCCATCGAGGTGACGCAGGCCATCCAGTGCTCAGACGTGACGTACACCGGGAAGAGCAAGGTCTGCTCCGATTGGAACGACTTGCCCCTGGCGGCCGGCAAGCCGGCGGTCGTTCGCGTCTACGCCGCCACGAACCGCTCGTGCCATGTGCCGGAGATCGTGGCCGGTGCGCGCGTCGACCTGACCGTGTCGTGGGGCACGGGTGGCTACAAGACGAGCACGATGTACAAGGTGCCGTGCGCCAAGCGGATATCGATGTTTACCAGCGTGGGCGAGGACCGGCGCAGGGGCAGTCTCGGCTCGGCGAACTTCTACCTCGTCGTGCCCACGGACCGCAAGATCAGCCTGTTCGCCGAAGTCAACGCGGACAAGGCCTGGCCCGAGCCGGATTACACGAACAACCGCTTCCCGGTGGCTGGCACGGAGGACGTGGAGTTCAAGAAACGGCGACCGCTGAGCATCGGCTACCTGCTCGTGGATTATCACCCCAAGCCGTCGCAAAGCTGGTCGGGGTTCAAGCTGTGGAAGCAGCCCAAGCCCGGCGCGTTGTGGGCGGCATCGAAGGCGGCGTACGGGCTCTTCGATGCGATCTACCCCAGCGGGTCCCTCAGCTACCAGAAGTTCGGCAGCGGCCTGTGGAAGTACACGGGAACGGACGTGCGGGACAGCTACACGGACTCGACCACCAAGAAGAAGGTCTGCGGCGCGTGCGAGATGCTCAACCAGCTCACGAAGCAATGGGAAGCCTGGAAGCTATCCGGCAAGTACACTCCTGACCAGATCTTCGCCTGGTTGCCGGAGAACGCCCGGGCGCCGCTGGGCGTCGGGGCCGCCGACGCGCCGAAACCCGTCGCCAACGGCAAAGGACGGGCGGCGTTCGGTGAGGAGAAGCAGTATCAGATTCTGGCCCACGAGACCGGTCACAACTTGAAGCTATTTCACGCTCCCTGCCCGGCCAAGGGCCAGCCTGGTGCGCCCTCGGCCTACCTGGACCCGCAGTGGCCCTACGCCGACGGCCTGGCCCAGGAGGTGGGCTTCGACGTAGGCCGGTGGAACACGAAGAGCACGAGCGCCAGTGACATCATGAGCTACTGCGCTGAACGGTGGATCTCGCCCTACCACTGGAAGAAGCTCTTTGACGAGCTGGCGCCCACTACGATGACGAGCAGTGAGGTTCGCGCCGCGCCGCAGTCCTACGTGCTGGTTAGTGGCCTGGTAGGCCGGGATGACACCGGCTGGCTCGATCCACTCATCCGCCTGGACTCGGACGCGGCGCCCCCGGACCAACCGACCGGTGGCGAGTTCTGCCTCACCTTCTACGACTCGTCCGATGGTCCCCTGGCCAGCCACTGCTTCGATCTCTCCTTCACCAACGTGGAATCCGGCGAGCAGGGCGACATCGCCCACTTCGTCCACGCCCTGCCGTTCCCGGCAGCTACGGCGCGCGTAGCGCTGCACCATGGAGGCGCATTGGTCGACGAGAGGAGGGCCAGCGTCAACGTGCCGGAGCTCGTGCTCGAGGCGCCCTCGGGTGGCGAAGCCTGGGACGGTATCCAGACGGTGGCCTGGACCGCCGAAGATGCCGACGGCGACGCGCTGACCTTCGGTGTCCTCTATAGCGATGACGACGGCGCGACTTGGGCGCCCGTCGCCCTGGACCTGACGGCGACCAGCTTCCGGCTCGACACGACTTCCCTCCCGGGCGGCGACCTGGTGCGGATCCGCGTGCTGGCCAGCGATGGCTTCCACACGGCGACGGCCGACTCGGTGCCCTTGGTCGTTCCGACGAAGGCGCCCGAGGTGCTCGTCGCCGCTCCGGCTGCGAGCGCGGTGCTGCCTCCAGGGCGCGCTGTCTACCTTGACGGCTCGGCGTACGACCCGGAGGACGGTCCGGTAGCAGATACCGCCCTGTCGTGGTGGTCGGTCCGTGAAGGACTGTTGGGGCGTGGCGGGACGGTGGTTCTGCCTGGGGACACCTTGTCGCCGGGTTGGCTCACGATCACCCTGCGCGCAGCGGACGACGACGGGCAAGTCGGGTTGGCCCGGGTCGAGGTGTACGTCGGCTATCGGGTCTACCTGCCGCGGAACATTCAGCTACGAATCCGCTGAGCGCCCCGTCAGTTGGCGGTGGGCGTCGGCGGCACGGCACAACGAGCCGCTTCGCGGGATTCGAGTATTCGAGTTGTGTAGGGGCGCGGCGTGCAGCGCCCACGGGGCTGTGCTACATTTTCTACCAGAGACATCAACAAAAAAAGGAGCGTGACCGATGCGATCCCGAATGACCCTGTGCATACTCGTCCTGTTGGCGGCTCTGGTGGTGCTGCCCGTGGCCGGCTCGGCGGCGGCCGGCCCACCCGCCGATGATCCCGCCATGACCGAATCCCTCAGCCTGGCCGGACCGGCAGCCGGCAAGATCAGCTACCAGGGCCGGCTGACGGATGGGGCGGGCAAGCCCCTCAACGGCAGGCACCGCCCTGTACTCCAGCTGCGGGGACAAGGCACCGCCGGGGCACCGCGCCGAGTAAAC
>CAYYVH010000355.1:0-4229 GCA_964475075.1 uncultured Anaerolineales bacterium
TTGGAACAGGAACCTGTGATAAGGAGCCGGCCAGCGGACTCTTCGCCGTGAACCCCTCCACGCAGCGGCCGCGCGAGCCGGGCTTCCGGTGGAATTCGGACAGAAGCATTGGATGTACGCGATCACGGGCACAGCCACGATGAACGTTGTGTCACGTCAAACCTGACGCCGATGATCACCGAGGCCCGGTTGAAGGAGTTCGACTACCAGGTTGGCTTCCTAGAAGACGACGTGGGCACGCAAGGCCTGCCGACCGAGGCCAGGTTGGTCGCGTCTGCAAGGGCGGGCAGAAATGCACCGAGTTACACCAGCCATGTACCGAGAAATCGGCTGGGCCGGCGGGTCGTCTCGCCCGCAAAGCGATCGGAGATCGACCGCAAGGTGTCAGGAATCGGCTGCTCCGATGTTATACTGTGATAGAGTCTAGCACCCATAGGCAAGGAGGATGAGATGTCCCGTCACCCGGTGATGCTCTCGCTGGCGCTCGTCGCTGTCGTGCTGCTCCCTGTTGTGCTGATGTCCTCTGAAGAGGGCCGAGGGCGGCAGGCGGTGCTGGCGGCCGATGACCCTCCCCCGGGGATGGGCCAGTGCGCGAAAGTGGATCACATTGAGGTCACTCAGGCCACCCAACGCGACCCCTGCAGTGACCCGGAGCAGTACCCAGACGGCTGTGATCAGGAGCCGCCGACGAATCCCGATCCACCACTGGTTGACCTCATCGACGCCCGTTACACTACTATACGCGTCTACATGAGGCCCGATCCGAACAACTTCACCTGTGGCCAAGGCACGGGCCTTAGGATCAGAGTCCTCGAGCAACTCCCGGGTGGTCTCGTGCCCATGCTTGGGGGATACGGCGTGGGTGAAATCTACATGGGGCCACCGTGGGACAGGGCGGAGGCGTCGCAAACGATGAACGCGAGCTTTGGGATACCTCCGTCTGGCACTGACGAGCGGACGCTGGTCTTCCGGCTCTGCGCCTTCCCTTACTGGCAGGACGAGGAGCAGTACTGCAGCGAAAACTACTACCAAGAGACGAGAGTGTTCCATGGGCGCACAACGCCAGACATCGCGGGCGTTGGGATCAACTACCGCGGCGACGGAGGCCCGATCCGAGCCAACATTGAGCCCGGACTGGCAGATCGGACCCTGAAGGCGGTCTGGCCCTTCCGGGACTACGCGGGGCAAGGAGGCTATCGTCTCCACGTCGACTACCTGGACTGGCCCAATGAGGAAGAGGCCGAGTATGACGATGACGAGTTCATAACCAATGGAACGTTCGACAACTTCGACGACTGGACGGACATATCGACCGGGGGCGCCAGTGCAACTGCTGCCGGCGGAACGCTCCGACTGACCGTACAGGACGAGGGGGCAACTGCGGGAGCCGAGATAGGAATCGCGCTGCCTGCTGCCTTGGTGGACGGCCCAGAGCTTCGCCTGGAGTTAGATGTCTTCCCAACTGGTGGGGGTCAGGCGAACCAAGTCTATGTGGAGGCCGGTACGACAGCTGGCCTGAACGGCGACGAGCTGGCGCTATCGCGGAGGGGCACTCGAAACAACGGCTGGTACTGGTCTCTCTCACCGAGGGCGGAGACCCTCTACCTCCGGGTGATCACAGATGTCGTTGGGGTCGCCGAAATCGATAATCTCAGCTTGACCACCCACTTCAACGTTTGGGGTGCGTTCTCCAGGCTTGCTGACTACCTGAGAATCCACAGATCTCAGAGCCTGTACGGTTGGTTCAGGGGCAACGCCTTCCCGGAGAAGTTCCCGGTGGAGAACGGTGGTTGGGCGCTGGGTAACTTGGCGTTCGGCACCAGCGAGGGCGAAACGTACCATCTGACATTCGGACACGAGGCGTGCCACCTGTTCGGCATGCGGAACGGCCACTTCACCGACACCGATGAGTACGGCTGGGATGTCATCAACCGGGTCGGCGTCGGGTTCGACGGCAAGCACAAGGAGCTTGACGACATCACCAACATCAACACCGGAACCGCGCTGGACGAGTTCTGGGTCAATCCAGGAGCCTATCTCTATCACGGTATCCCCGGCTACGAGCCTCCGCGTGGTGGTGGCGGTGGACAGGTGCATCTGTCGATGCCGGTGATCGTGGGGGATCCGTGGTCACTAGGCCATGCGTTCGAGACCGAGTTCGGCAGCATGACCGTGGAGGACCCCTATGCCCCGGATACCGGGTTGATCCGCGCTCTCGACCTTCACGGGTCCGAACTCCTCACGACGACATTTGGGGTCTCCGCAAGCTGCAATGGTGACTTCTGCGGGGACGGGGGAGTGACACAGGCGACAACCAGAGTTGACATCCCAACAGGCTCAGAGGTTCACTCCATCGAGCTGTACAGGGAAGACGTCCTTCAGGACGTGATTACTCGCAGCACCAATGCCCCTGCGGTCACTATCCTCAGCCCGCTTCCTGGTGCGACGCTCGACGAGAGCACGACCGTAAGCTGGGAGGCGTCGGATGCCGACGGCGATATGCTCCAAGCCCATGTGCAATACAGCCACGACGGAGAGACTTGGATTCCGTTGGGGCTGCGACTCAGAGGCACGCAGGTGTCACTCGCTCCGGAGCCTCTCCCCTCCGGTAACGACTCAATCATCCGTGTGGTGGTCTCAGATGGGTTCAATACGACAACAGATTCGGTGGGCGGACTCCAGCTCGGTCCCAACCGGGCACCGAATGCCTTCATCCACTCACCAGAGGACGGTGCTGTGTTCAGCTCGGCCGAGATGGTGGGTTTCGTGGGGTCGGCCTACGATCTTGAGGATGGGTTGCTGAACGGCACGAGTGTTGCCTGGTATAGCGATATTACGGGACACATCGGCTATGGGACGATGCTGACCGTCTCCGGGAGCCGCGTGCCGACACCGCCTCTCACGCCAGGGATTCACGTGATTGAGTTTCGGGCCACTGACTCCTTAGGGGCGACGGACAGTGCCTACGTCACGATTGAGATTCAATAGCTGGCTGGGAGGCAAGCCTAAGCGAAGTGGAGGTCGGAATCGAGAAGGTTGCTTTGACGCTTCGCCGTGGAGCGCCGCCGCGGCGAAGCGTGCATCTTCGAGCATCAGCCGCGACGGTCACGCTGTGCGCAATCTACGTCTCTATGTTCGTGTCGTGGCCAAGCAACACCGCCGGTGGTCATACATCGACGCAGCAGCCTGGGCGGGGCACGTGGGTGCAGGTTGACAGTCCGACCGACGAAGACCTAAACGCCGTGGTTATGACCGCCGGCGGCGAGGGCTGGGCGGTTGGCGACAGGGGAACAATCCTCCACTACCGTGATGGCATGTGGCAGATCGCTCCCGGCCCCACGAACATGGATCTACAAGCCGTGTCGATGGTGACGCCAGACGAGGTCTGGGCTGTCGGCAACTGGAGTACCGTGGTTCACTACTCGGCCGGGGTGTGGCAGGAGGCGAGAACCCCCACGGCTGAGGACCTGCTGTCAGTAGCGATGGTCTCTGCCAGAGAGGGCTGGGCAGTCGGAGACAGGGGTACCATGCTCCACTATGTCGACGGTGCTTGGCAAGAGACCGAAAGCCCGGTGGTAGAACGGCTCTACTGCGTGATCATTGTCGACCCGAGCGATGGATGGGCGGTCGGCGGGCAGTGTGATCCGACGGGGGCCTGCATCAGCCGAATGCTCCGTTATGATGGCGGCTCATGGCAGCACACCCCTAACCCGGGCGGCTTCCCACTTGAGTCTATCGAGGTGGTAGCGGGAGAAGGCTGGGCGGTCGGGGGCCCCATCGGAGGCACGATCCTCCGCTACAGCGAAGGCATCTGGTCTCTCGCCGAGAGTCCAACGTACAACCGTCTCGTCTCGGTAGATGTGGTGTCGCAAAACGAAGCGTGGGCGGTGGGCAATCAGGGCACCATTATCCACCATACGGACGGCTCTTGGCAGATGGTTGCTAGCCCCTCTGGCGAGCACCTGCGCGATGTTGTGATGGTGACCGAAGACGAGGGGTGGATTGTCGGCAACGAAGGTACGATTCTCCACTTGAGCCAGGGCCCCGGCGGCCGGGAGGTCTTCCTACCCTACGCCGAGCGGCGTTCGGTTGCCGAGGCCAACGAGTCTGACAGGCTTGCTCGCATGCTTCCCGATCCCCGGTAAGTTCGGGTCGCTCCCTAGCCGGGCGGACACGCGCGGACGGGGGGTGTGTACGAAATCTAGCGTAAGCGGCCAATCGCTCAGAAC
>CAYYVH010000356.1:0-4227 GCA_964475075.1 uncultured Anaerolineales bacterium
TGTCGAAGTCGCCGCCTCCGAAGCAGCCGGCGGTGACCATGTCGAAGATCGGAATCCCCCGACCCTGGTAGAAGCGGATCACCGGCGCGTACTCGCCGCGCCGCCACCACTGGGCCATCTGGGTTACCACGGCGCCGCTCCCCAGGATTGCGAAGGACCCCATCGACATACTTCCCATCGGGTGCAGCTTGGGGTTGAACGCCACAAAGTGAGCTCCCTCCCACCTGTCTACGAGTAGTGAATGCACTCGAGCAGCCATGGCAACCGCCAGCGCGTCCGTAGTCGCTTTGTTCGTGAGCAGGGTGGACTTGAGCGACTCCCAGGAGGCGGTAGGAGCAACGTAGTCTGGATCCTCCGACGGCACTGGGGGCAACTGGAAGATCGCATTCTCAATGTTGCTGGACTGACCGTCTAGCCACATGAACCTAGCCGTCTCCACCCCGCTCCCAATCCCAATGGTCCACTTGGGGCCAAGGCTCAGAGCGGGGGTGGGAGGCCCATTCAATTTTGCGTAGGCGTCCTCTGTGTTCACTGACACCGTGTATAGCCGCTGCGAGTTGTTGGGGACTGCTACGGCGACTGTGAGCACCACTGCGAGTTTCCACCCACTATCGAGAGTGATCTTGTTGGAGTCCAGAAGGGCTGGGATTGACATCGCCACGCCCTGGACGCTCAGCGGGTCCAGCGTACCAGGCACGATACTAGCGGCGTCCCCCCACGGGTCCGTCCTCCATGCGACAGAGAACACGCCTGCCTGCTCGTCGATAATCTTGACTGTAGCAGGGGCACTCTCCGCGCCGGTTAGGTCACTCGCGTACCCGCGTATGTTGTGCCCGAGGCTGATGTTGATCCCATTCTCTCTGCGATTCTTGACAAGAGTGCGTCGGCTAGGCTTCAGGAAGTAATCTGTGAATATCTCAGCCTTCCCTCGAGTCCCGTTCTCTTGATCTGCGATAGACGCTCGCACCGCCCGTATGGACCGCAGGAGATCCATAAACCGAGGGCTTATCTGGAACGTCCTCCTGAAGTGGGCAGCAAGAGCAGAGAGCCTCCGATCCCAAAGAGTGTCTGGGGCTCCTACGTGAGCCAAGGTGTATTTGTTTCGGAGATGTTGGAAGCCGGACAGTATCTGACTCCTCAGTATCTCCATGCTGAGTATGGGCATCCCGCCAGGGAGCGCTCCAGCCTCTCCAGAGTTTACCTCTCTCGCCCTAGAGTTCACCGCCAGTATCCACTCCTGAACCGGCATCCAAGTGCCCTCAGTCACGGTTACCGTGTCCCCACCTGAGTTCTGGTAGGTTATCTCAGTATCGACGCAAGGGATGACGTTGTGCAGGTTACGCCGCTCCCTGCCTGGCGTGGTTGCAGGACTCCAGTCATCCTCATCGTAGTCGAATCGTATCTCGGGCTCAGGCTCAAATTGGACGTCTACCGAGCTCGGACGTAACTTGCTGCGATCTATCTTCTCCAGTTGTCCTGGGTGGCTGCGGTAGCGATCTCCTCCTATCTTGATCGCCTTCTCCTCGCTTCCGTCGAGGCTGTTTACAACATTCACGATGCCGCCCTTGTCAACGAAGCAGCGAGCACCCGGGATGTGGCTCAGCACACGCGACAGCGCGGAGTCTCCGCGGTCCCGATCTAGCACTAGCCCCTCGACCTCAGACGTGAACTGTGTCTCGCCCACGCGGAAGTTACCGGCTCCGACAAGAGACGCCAGCACGTCCTGCAGTACCTCGCGTGCGGTCCATCGAGTAGTGTAGTCCTTGAGCGTCGCTCTCCGATACACGACGTCCCCAATGATGTCCTTCACTTGTATGGGGACTAGCTGCGCGCCTACTCGGCGCTTGTCCCCCGTGCGTCGCCTTACGTTGTAGTCGCGAGTGATGGACTTGCGCGAGAATTTCCACCGCACATCAGCCACGACCACACCCATGTTATTTTCATCAACGGGTGCCGCGGTCAGTGCATACAAGTTCCTTACGCGGAGAGTTGGGAACCCACTGGGCTTTACCTCGAGAGTGATAGGGCCACTGATGGCCAGTATCTTCTTGGCACGGGACCTCGACATTACGAACGTGCGCTCATGTGGCTGGACGCCGTAACTAAGAGACCAAACCTGACCAGACCCTAGCGTGACAGGGACGCCGCCGAGGGTAACCTTGGTTCCCATCAGTCAATCCACCCGCCGCCCCCGCCGCGAGCGCTAGATGAGTGGAACGTCCCGCGCGAGGAATCCCTACGTTGGGTGGCTCGGCCGCCAGCCCCCTCAATAGTTCGTATCTTGGCCTTCTCCATAAGAATTGTGCGCCGAACTGATACCAGGTTCAGCTTGGCACCCCCCAGCCTCATGCTGTCAAACTCTACACGCTTGAACACAGGCTGCTGCTTCTCCACTACGTGGTAGTTCTGACGCTTCAGCCTCGCGACGTGGGCGTCCGCAGTAGAGAACACCTGGGACCCAGCACCGCCAACGCTGAATGCACTACCAGCAGTCGGGCTAGAGTCGAGCATCAGTACCGTAGAAACGACGGCGGCGGCCTTGTACCCTGGTCGGTTGTGCCGGTCTCGGCTGTAGTCATCCCCGTCTAGCACAGGCTCAAAGAATATCGGCAGACGCTCGATCATGGCTACGTTGGTGTCTGCACGTATCAGGGACGAGTCCCCAGGCGCCAGGAACACGATGCGTGCTGCGATGGTGTTGTCCTGCGGCCTAAGCCCGGGAGTCTCCGAAATGGCCGACATCTGTGTGGAGTCCGTGGCATACGCCGACGCTATCGAGATCATGTGCGGCCGGACGTTGTTCAGGTACGTTGATTTAAGGTCAGTGGTGACCGTGCTCCGCACCGTGCAGGCGTAGCGTACACTAATCTTGACGAGGGGAGAGGTGCCCCCAGGATCCGCCCCTATCCCTGCTCTGCTTGTGGTGACCTCCGTCCAGACGTTTTGCAGCGTGGTGTCGTTTGTCCCGGACTGCGACTGTGCGGCTAGAATCTGCCGGTACGACGCCGAACATTTGCACGTCTTGTTGAAGGTGTCGTGAGCGTAGGAACGGGCCGCGTATTCGTCCCACACCCCACCGGCAGCAGTCTTCTGGGCCGCGGTGTACGTTGGGAACTGCGCTTGCGCTTGCGTTAGTGCATCGTTTCCGCCGAGTGCGGTGTATGTGGCGGTGACGTCCAGGTGGATCGCCTCAGAGCCATCCTCGGTTAGCGTTACCCTGGATGTTCTTCGCCCGTTCTGGCCCGACAGGTCCGCGGGAAGCATCACCCTCACGGAGCAGTCGTAGATGCGTGTGTTGTTGCTATCCCCGCCACCGCCAGCTTTAGTGATGCTCGGCTCTGCCAGCATCCCGGTGTTGCTGGAGTGGCTAAGGTTTATCCAGTCCGTCCCACCGACCGACACAACGAGGTCCCCATTGGGAACCCGCATCGCAGCCTCTAGCGCCTGCGCGTCTGCGGTGAACGTGCCTGTCACGTCGTGCTGGAGGAATATCTGCCAAGACACGATGAGACTCGAGTAGTCCTTCTCCGCGGAGGTAACTCCGTGGATGTGGTACTTGGTCGACCCACCCATAGCGAACCCGCCATAGGTGACTGTGTTCGCGCGAGTGACTACTGGTGCAGGCATTATTTGTGTGTCCCCAGCCCGTTGCTTTCCATCATTCGGCGCCACATGGGAGCCCCTGCCCCCATCATAAGCCCCTGCATCACGTCCTGCCCCGTGAGGCGAGATCGGTTACCCCGTGCCTCGGGGTGGTCTCGAAAGTACTCCTGGGACCGCATACGGATGCGTTCCAGCGCGGACTCGCGGCGCTCCTCCTGGCCCGACACCTCCTTCAGTAGAAACTGCTCCATGTCAGGCGTGATCGACCCAGAACCCGCGATAGCCTCGATGGCCCCGACTGCCTGGCCAATGCGCTTGGTGGTTGCTTCCTCGATCCGGTTGGCTCCTGCTATGCCGGTCACCTCACCAATAATGGGAATCTTGCCGACTGTGCGGTTGATGCTCTGCTCAAACCCGGCTGTGAACTCGCCGCCTCGAGCGGAACTCACCAGTCCCTGACCCGCAGCAGCGCCGATCGGGGCTGCGATGGCACTGATGGCTGCGGCGGCGGGGTGTCGCTTCGCGAGCCCAAGCAGAGAGTCTAGCCCTCCCCCACCCCTCGCGTTCTTTTCCGGGGCGCCTCTGCTGGCTCGCCCGGGGCCCGCTGCGGTCCACGCGAACATG
>CAYYVH010000357.1:0-4215 GCA_964475075.1 uncultured Anaerolineales bacterium
GGGTGGCCCCATTTTCGTTGACGAGGGTGGGGGACTTTTCGGTGACGAGAAACAGGCGGTAACAGATGAACACCGGCCCGGTTGGGTCAACTCCTTGGACAGGCAACTTCTCTATCTCTAGTATTCCTTCGGCTTCAGCGCGCCATCCACTGCTTGAGGCCGTGTCACCCCTCTGTCATCCGCGCGAACGCCGGCTGAGGCCAGCCAATGAAGCCAGCGCCAAAATGCCTAGTGCAACTAGCCCAAGTATTCGCCACCGCTGGCGTATCGGAAACGGCGATTCACTGAGCGCCTGCGGCACCTCGGCCAAGTGCAAGACGAACTCGGGTGGAGAAGAGAAGGCGCCTGGATTGCTTGCTAGGTAGTCTCGGAGTCCCGTGTCTGACGCAGTCACGATCACCAAGTCTTCGTACGGTTCGTATGTGTTCGTAACCACCTCGCCAGGCAGAATGCCCGCCTCGACATCGCTACGTATCTTACCGAAGTCCGGTCCGGCCACCCGTAGTGTGTCTGTTACTCGCTCAACCTTGAAGTGGGCCCACCCTTCTATCTCACCAGGGACCGATACAATGGTTTCGCCGCTCACCCCTACGATACGCAGGGTGTTAGTGATCGACTCTCCCGTGCCTACGTCCGTGAACGTGGCAACAGGAGTTCCTCCTGGCCCGCTTTCCACAAGCAACCTATCGGTTCCGCCCGACCCTTCGGCGGGCAGCCACTCTCCAAGGTACGGCTCTGGTTCGACAGTGGGTCCCGCAGGGGCATTCTCGAAATGTGTGCCACACGACGTCAACACTAGGACCAACACCCAGAGTAACCCGAGTCTGTGAATCACCATGCCGTTCTGTCCTTTCTGCCTCTGATGCCTCCGCATGTCGCGTGACAGAGACACGGTCCCATAGCTGATGCCGTCAAGCAAGCGAAGTACTATCCTCCACGCCCTATGGTCGTGCGTATGGCTCACAAGGATCGTTTTCACCGAGCTGACCCGACCATGTTGGACAGTCTTCGAGCGAAGGCACAGGTAAGCCGTTGCGGTAGTACTCTACGTGCTCGTTTGACCACCTGAGTCGTCCTGCGTCAAGGTCCTCGAACACCTTCTCGGCACAGGACTGGCAGGGCCCACCTGGTATCACACATGGTGGCACGTTCGCTCGTCCGACGGCGTTGTTGTGGAGATCCATGCTTGCTTGCTCGCATGCATTCGCACTGTGTTCTTCATGTGCAGTCCACTGTTCCGCAGCCTCCTGCAGGCCACATCTGCGAACCGTCATGCAGCTAATCCATGCATGCTCGAAAGCGTTCCTCGCACCCGGGTCGTTGCAGTATTCGTGGAAGTACCTAGCGGATTCTCTCTGCCGCTCGGCCCGGATGTCCCAGTTTTTGGCTGCGCAGAAACGATGGGTCTGAAGGAACTCGCACTCTGAAGGTGTCGTACCTTCTACGGTATAGACCCCACGACCCAAGATCTCGATTACGCAGTCCATTCCCCCAACACCCACGGGGGGCCGCCACACCTTGATGACTTCGGCGTCCCAGTAGTTCTGGAACTGCGCGTCGTAGACCTTGACTATTATGGTGCTATATGGGTTCCCCGTGTAGGGGACCGTCCTCAGTTTCTCCTCGTCAAGGCCAATCACAAACGGATTGCTGTTTGGCGCGCTCGTAGATTTAACGAGACCATGCGCGTCGGACAAGATGACCCAACGCAGGGGTCGACAATTGTCCTCTGCCCAAAGCGTAACGTCGCACGCTGTGCAGTGGTACTTAATGTCCTGCTCAACACGTTCGATCCTAATCAGGCCCCAGTCGGGAGATTTCCAGCACCGTTTCTTGGGCGGCTGACCGTTCGCGCACGGTTCGACATTGCCCAGGCAAGCATACCACGTGAAATCACCCGCCGGCTTGCCGAAGCTCTCCGCGCCGAGCGGGGCGCCAGATGATGTACGGCCCACAGCGTCTGACAGCAACTCACCCCCGTCAGGCGGTTCATCAACGTAGATCTGGACGCGCTCCCCGTCATGCTCGTCATAGCTGTCGTTCCCCCAGAAGACTTCCGATGACTCATTGAAGTAGGGGCCACCAAGCCACTCGGGCGCCACGAAGTAAGCATTGAAGTAGAACTTCGTGTCTGCATCGTTGCCCTCGTTCGTGTTGAACGATCTGAACCCGTGGTAGAGACGTTCTATGACTGGAGGATCGGTACTCACGGTTGGGGCCAGCTGCTGTATTTCGCTTGGTAAGATCCAAGGCTTGTGGTCGGCCCAACCGCACTCCCACACCCACTCGGTCGCGTTTGGGTTGCCCCCAGAACACCGACTCGGGTCAAGATTGCAGGCAGATTCCGCATCCAGGCGCAGAAGCGATGCAAGCGCGGGTGCGCCGGACACGTTGATCTCTACTTCAGGTCCCATAACCACCTGGGCGGAGCCTGGCCCGGCGACGATGCAGTACGGCTGGAACCATCCGGACTTTCTCCTATCCCAGTAGTCGAGCCAGTAGTCCGTGCGCCAACCCGCTCCCTGAATGTAAAGCGCGTTCCCGTAGCGCGCTAGCTGCAAAATCTGAGTTGCCTGGACACCTGGATCGAGTAAACACCACTAGTGGGAGATAGCGGCGGTCTTCCGACTGCCGGTGGGCTTACAGGTCGAATAAGGCGGCCCCTCAAGGAGCTCGTCTCCCAAACGATTCACCACTCGATCGAAGTAAGTGTGCGGATTCTCAGGATCGTCTGGAACGTACCCTGGGCCAATCGGTCCACAGTCGTTCAGATCAGACTTGATCCCAAAGCCGAATCCCGATCCCTGGGCGACCACAAGGTGGGCGCTGAAGAAGAGAACGGAGCACGCGCCGGCGAGAAACGCAACTGCTCTCGGCACGATGCTAAATCGGGTAGCCATTTTCAGACCTGCCCTCGGATCTCGTGATGTTGCCGCACGTGAAGAGCCAGCCTTTGACTCATTCATCATGACTCACCCCCAGGATATACGGGCCCTATACTAGTCGGGGACGGCCCTGGGGTGGGCGAGGGTATAGGCGTTGCTGGCTCTATGGGCATGTTGTGGCTCGGTAAGGCGAGCAGAGATTCGTAGCTTCTGGACGACGCGGTGTACATTGGTGACGATGGATTAGTCAGTACTCCGAGCCCTATCAAGGAGCCTCCGTTCGCATCCCATGCGTAGAATAGGCCTTCAATGACCCAGTCGCTGTCTGCCGCCGAGGCTGGCACCGAACTCGGCAGATTCGGGTCACCGAGGCCGGCGTATCCGAGCCACGGGAGAAGAACATCGAACATAGTCATACCATCAGCCAAAATACCGACCAGCCACGCCGGAGAGTCCGGTTGCGTCTTTGGACTTGAGCCCCCGCGCCACGCGTCGAGTTGGCTGTACGGCATTAGTATGGCGACCTCTCCGTATGGAGGATAGCCTTCCGGGAACCGATCCAGTGAACGGTCGATCGCTTGTTGCTCCGTATAGATTGGATCTGGGTAGGGCGGGGTCGGCGACGGCGTCAGCAGGAGGAACCCCTCGATAGTGGGTGTCGGCCCCCCCCGGCGTGACAGTCTCCAAGACGTAGACAAAAGTCGGCGACGGTGTGGCGGTGCCTGATTGACCTGTCGTGACGAATAGCTGCTCATCGGGTGGCCACCCAGTCGCGACGTAGGCGCCCGCAACGATGGCGGCCAGCGCCATTGGGACCAGAATACGGAGTTTGCCGAACCTCAGGTTCATGACTACGTCCTCTCGCCTCAGCTGCCCCGCCGTATTCCTATGGCGCCTGTGCGGTCCCGTGTACGATGACCACGTAATATCCACCGCGACGGGCGGCACGACGGGCGACCCCGTTGGAGGTGAAAGGCGGACCGAGGGAAACCGGACACCAGCCCTTTCACTCTTCCGACGGGGCGACCGCGCATTCCCCTCGGCGGCTAGATTACACCACGAGTGTAGTGCGCAGGCGTCGTGTCGTCAACTATCGGAAGACGTTGCTGTTCGAATCGTTGGGATCATCGGTTTGGCCGAGGTTGACGTGGGCCGGCGTTTACCTGCCGATCAGGCTCTTGCGCCCACTCGCCTCACTTGTAGCCAGTGCGGGAGGAACAGGCATGTCGAATCTCGATTGGGCTTCAGAGAGACGTCGCACACGGCGGGGGAGCTGGGGTCCCGGTAGTTTTGGAACAGGAAGCTTACACTTCGCCCGGCTCAGATCGCC
>CAYYVH010000358.1:0-4195 GCA_964475075.1 uncultured Anaerolineales bacterium
GGCGCGGCGGGAGCCCGCGACGCGACTGAGCGTGGCCGCCCGAACTGCGGCGTGGATGGTCGAGGAGGTCGAGCGTCTGCTGCAGACCGGTGCACTAGAGAGCCCGGCCCGTGAGGCCCGCCTGCACCCCACGGAACGCCGGTTCATCATCTTCCGCCCCCGGCGGAACCCAGCCTGCCGGTTCGACCACGCTATTCTGAATCGGCAGGCGGTCAGACTGCTGCACGACGGACCCACACCGGTCCTCGGCGAGGCCTTCGCCCTGGCTACCGATCACCTCCCGGGCATTCCGCACCTGCGCCTCGAGCAGATGGTCACAACTCGGTTCGCTTGCGCAGCCGGCCACGAGTGGCCGTGCCTGCGGCGGCAACACCTGACGCCGCCCGAATGCCCCATCTGCTCAGCTGAGGGCATCGCGGTGAACCAGTCGCTGTGCCTCACCATAGATGGGGCCGGCGGCCTGCTCGACACGCCACTCGTGGACAACATCGTGCCCCCAGGTGGTGTGATCACCTTCGTAAACGGGGATGAGTCCATCCACCTGGCGCTGGCCCCGCCGGTCCACTGGCACGGATCCGGAGAAACCACCGAGACTGGAGTAGAGTCATGACCCACAAACTGGCCCAGGCCCGCTGGGAAAAGGAACTGGGGGAGCTCGAGGAGTTGGCGCGCCGAGCCAACGGCAAGCTGTCCTTCGAGACCAAACCTGACGGCCTACGGCTGCAACTCAGCTGTCGCTCGCCGGTGGCCCGGGCCGGGCGCGAACCGTTGATCGGCGTGTGCGAGCACGTCATCGACATCTTGCGTCCGGACGCCTGGCCGGTCGAGCGGCTCCTGGTCTTCCACCGAAGACCGGTGGACATTTTGCATCCCAACGTCTTCTACCCTACGGAGGATGACACGCCGGACTCCGTGCCCGAATGGTGGCAACGGCTCGGTCGCGGCGTGGTCTGCTACACCGACCGACCTGCGCCGCAGCTGCGGTTGGCGGACATCGTCGAGCAGCTCTACGACATGCTGGGCTACCGATTCGGACGGTACTCCCGCGAGCTCCGGGACTGCCTCTCGCCGCCCGCCGTACGATGGGTCAACCGGGTTCTAGCCGAGACGCCGGAGCTCATCCCCACCGAGCAGCGGGCGCTAGTGGAGCGGGGTCGCGGCGAGGACGGGAACCGGTGACCCGGTCAACTATGACCGTGGCACGGGTCGGCGAGCGGCGGTCTGCCACCGGTGCAGGTGCCGGCGCGGCCCGCCTTCCGTGGGCGTCCCTGGAACGCGCCGCGAAGCGCCTGAAGTGGCCCCTGGCCAGCACCGGCACGCCTGGCCGTCGCTCGCTGGCCCTGCCCGGCGGCACCGGCGCAGTCACCGTATCCCTGGACCTGCGGCGGCCGCGATTCAGCTACCGCATGTCGTTGGGGTCCAGACCGCCTGACCACGGCCGGTGGACGCTTCGCCTGGCGGCAACCCAAGGCGCATTGAGCATCTGCCGTTTCGCTCTATCCGGAGGGGAGCTGTGCCTGGCGGCGGAGTCGCCGGCCCACAAGGACGAGGGCGAATTGGCGGCGCACCTGCGGCTCCTGAGACTCGACCTGGCAACCGGTCGGTCCGCCTACGCGGAGCACTGTGAGTCTGGTCGGCGCAGGAGACTCCGGCGGTCATCACTGCGCCGCCCGCGCGCCGTGGCGCGCCAGGTACGAGGGGCCGCCGTGGAGGCGGTTGCGACCTGGCTGCAAGATGCCGTGGCCATCGGATGGCAGCCCATTGCCCAAGATCATTGCTGGCGTCTCATCCGCGAATCCTGGGCGCCTGCCGGCCAGCCGCCCGTCTGCCAGCTGGACCTCACCCCGACCACGCTGGTGGCGAGTGCGGCCCTGCCGCTACGCGGTGAGCTGGCGCGAGAGTGCCGGGAGGCCCTAGCCCTGTTTCTGCTCCGGAAGAATGCCCGCCTGACGGTCCGCTCGGGATTGGCGGGATCGAACCCGGACCCGGCTGCCGCACCGGAAGTCAGGATTGAAGCGGCCATCCCCCTGGCCGGTCTCGAGCAGGTGCAGGTCGCCCAAGCCGTGGCCGCGGTGTGCGCCGGGTACGCCGTGCTACGGCGGGAGGTCGAAGCCCTTTGTAACTCGCAGGTGGCCCAGTTGTTTATCCTCTGCCAAACGCAGCGCGGCGCGTCGATGACAGCGCCGCCGATGGATGCCTGATCATCTCAATCGCACAGGAGACAACACATGAACAGCCAGTACCAGCTCATGGTCGCCGACGAGACCGACCAGAAACAAACTGATCTTACCCTCCACGGCCGCACGTCCTGGGCTGAGGTCAGTGCCCAGTCAGTAGAGCTGCTGGACCTGCCCACCCACGTCGGCGGTTAACCCGTGATCTACCACATCTACGACGACCGGACGGGCGAGGCCTTGCTGCCGGACGAGTCCGTGGCCGACGTGGTACGGGAGTCCGAGGAGCGCTTCCGGGCCCGCCTGGCACCGGAGATGAAGCCGGCATGCTGAGGCAGCCACCGTTCGCCTACACTCTGGCGCTCTTCCGGGACGGCAAGTTGCAGGCCGTGGAGCCGGTACCGGAGTCGCTGGTGAAGCGCATCTGCCGCGCTGCCCAGTTCCAGGCCGTGCGCCATGGGTGCCTGCCGGTGGGGGAGGCTTGCCAGGCACGGCTCCTGCCGGTGGGAATCCCAAACCGCCGGGCGGGCGAAGATGCGGCCGCGTTCTTTTCCCAGGCCCTGGACGTCGTCGTCGAGGCGAACAGGACCACCTACACCCGGGAACTGGACCTCAACGTGCTCGTTCCCTGGGTGCAGCCGATCGCTTTGGCGCTCAGCGTGACGGGCGGCGAGGGTGGCGAGGGATCCTTCCGCTTCCGCGGGCGACGGGCCAACCCGCGCACCGGATCGTGCCCGCAACGCATACGTCGGCTGGCGCACGAAACAGCTGCGCGAAACCCGCACCGAGGATGAGAGCCTGGAGAAGGTGGAGGAGCAGATGGCTTGGATCACGCGCGAGATGACACGCACGCTACGTTGGGCCATCCTGGCGGCGCGCGCCCTGGAGGATCACGTAGCTAATGACGAGAAAAGTGCCGAACACTACGGGCGGCAGTATGACCTGCTTACCGAGCTACCGGGCGTGACCGGCGTCTCCGTCGAGAAGAAGGCCATTCGTGTTCCTACCGATCCCATTGTTCTGCGTGACGAGGATGGCCGGCGGCGCCTGATCGGGCGCTTCCGGATTGACATTCTCCCGGGTGAGCGGGTGCGGCTGCACAACGTCGACAATAGAATCGGGGCGCCATTGGGGCGCTATGACCACCCTCACGTAATCAAGGGCAGCGCGTGCTGGGGCAACATGGAACCCTTCTTCACCAGACACCTTGGTCGGCATTCCTTTCCGATCATCGTGCAGCAAGCCATCGAGTTCCTCAACTCGTACAACCGTGGCAGCTGCTTCGCGAAGGTTGAGGAGTGGCCCGTCTTCTCACCAGAACAACCGGGGTCAGCGGAGGAAGTAGCCGGCGACGAGCGTGCGTGATGCCCGATTCGATCCTGTACACGACCAAGGAGATCCTCATGTCCAAGAGCAACGACCACTGCACCAGCCGTGCCGACGGTTCGGCGTTGACGATCCCATCAGTCGAGATTCAGACTTCTGCCTACGTCAAGCTATGGGCCTACGTCAACTCCTGCCCGGGCGAGTTGAGTGGCTTCGGGTTGGTCGACTACGTGGCCGGCCGTCTGGTCATCCGCGACGTGTTCGTGCCCTCCCAGCGCTCCTCCGCCGCGAGTTCGGAGATCACAGAGGAGGACCTCACCCACTTCCTGGACGAGATGCTTGACAGCGGGGTCGACACGGGTCGACTGCACCTGTACTGGCACTCCCATGCCAACTTCGAGGTCTTCTGGAGTGCCGTCGACCTCCAGACTGTCGAATCCTCTTTCCCACAGGCCGACTGGATTCTGGCGCTCGTGTTGAACCGCCGGGGCAACGTGAAAGCTTGTCTCCAGATGTACCGGCCCGTGGCCGGGCGGTTCGAGGACCTGCCGGTGACGCTGCACGTGGACCCAGACCTCCGGGCTCAGATCCGGGAGGATATCAGGGACAAGGTTCGGTCGGTAGGAACGGGAGCGGCCGTCTCCGCGACGGAGGACGCGCCGAGCGGTCCCGGTCTCGCAGCGACCTCTAGGATG
>CAYYVH010000359.1:0-4161 GCA_964475075.1 uncultured Anaerolineales bacterium
AGCAGATCTCAGATGCCGTGTCTCATGCCCTCCCCCATCTTCCGGATGCGCCCCCTGTCTCACGCAATCTTGGCACAGAGGGGGGGCCTTTCTAAGCGGGATTATAGAGAGGGTGAGGGATAAGGCAGGAAATGAAAGGGGGCGATCGGCCGGGAAGGTCGACCGCCCCTCACACAGGCAACCAGAAACACAACCTTGCAGATTCCACGCCGGTGACGCGGAGCCAACCGGATTGACCTTGGTCGCCGAGTGTGTCCTCACGTTCGACAATAACATGCTGGGCGGGGGGAAATCAAGCAGCTTTAGCGGCCGGGGCAACAGGGGCAGCCTTGTCTTTCGCCGAGCGATCCATGACGAACTGCAGCAGTTGATGCTTGTTGAGAAGCCTTGACGAAGGACAGGCCCGGACGAGGGCGTAACTGGGACGATGGGCGAAGCCCACGTACTCGACGTTGGTGCCCTTGGTGGTGGTCTTCGCAACCGCTGGGATGAGGTCGGTATCGGAGCTGACCAGATACGCTCGATGGAAGAGGCCCTCAAAGGCACCGGCCAGCAGATCGACGGCGATCTTGACATCAACGCCCTTCTCGTGATAGCCGTTGGATTTCATGATGTAGCCGAGATCGACTTGCACGCCCTGGGTCTGAAGGTGGGCGATGAATGACCGCTGTCGAGCGTAGAGCTGCTGGCTCTTCTCGTTGCCCTTTTCCTGCCGGACGGCACCAACGTAGTAGATGCACTGGACATCCTTGCTGCCGGCCAGCCATTGGCTGAACACCGTGAAATCGAACCGGTGCTGGTGGAGGCCGAGGTGCCTCAGTCTGTGGTAGAAGTTGCTGCCGTCAATGAAGACTCTGCTTGTCATTTGGGAATAGTAACATGGGGGAAAACAAAACTCCACGTGCGCAAGCGGACGTGGAGGTGTTTAGTGTATGAATCATATCATGTCCCACACGTGTTGTCAATAGGGTCGCGCGGCTAGGGGTTTACGGGCTCCCGGGACACACTCAGAACCTGAACAGCTCGTGGAGTTCGGTCTGGAGCACGCCGGCGAGCCTCTCCACCGTCTCGATCGTCGGCCGCCTCTCGGCCCGCTCGATGAACCCGACATAAGCCCGGTTGAGCCCGGCTTGCAGGGCAAGCTCCTCCTGGGTGAGCCCGCGTTGCTTGCGTAGCTCACGGAGGCGAATCCCCAGCTTGAAGTAGACCTCCGGTACATCTCCCACACGGGGAGTCTGGGCCAAGTTTTACTGCCAGTCGACTTACTGCTAGTATAGATTGCCGAACCAACTGGCAGTGGGTGCACCCGGCCGAGCTGGCGGTTCGGGACAGGTCTAGATCGCGCGGAGAGAGCCCGCAGACCGTGGAGACCACGGAGACATCAATCCACCGCCGCCTTGAAGGCGATCTGTTCGTCCTCGGTCACGAGGGCGGCCACCTCGTCTACGCCCCCCTGCGCGGTGCCGTCTTTCGGGCCAGTGAGTACGCCGCCGGTATCGCCCAGAAGGTCATTGACGGACAGTCGCTGACCGACGACGAGTCCCGCTCCCGAACCACCCAACACCTCAGGCAACTGGCACGCATGGCGTGCGAAGTCCCTCGGCCGCGCAACAACCATAGAGGCGGATTCCGCCACGTCACGCTGCTCCTCACCCAGGCGTGCAATCTCCGCTGTGTGTACTGCTATGCCGGGAGTGACAAATCGGCGAGCCACCTGTCGCGGGCGGCGATGCTGGGTGCCGTGGAGCATGTACTGCAGAACGCAGCTGCGGCAGAAGATCGACGGGCGCGCGTGACCTACCTTGGCGGCGGCGAGCCGACAGTTCGATGGAAGCACCTGGTTGAATCCGTCGAGTTCGCGCGAGCCCTGGCCGCCAAGCTGGACGTGGGGCTGTCGATTTCTCTGGTGACGAATGGCACGCTGCTGGATGAGGAACGAGCCTCGTGGGTCGCCTCGCAAACCAACCGCGTCTCGGTCTCAACCGAGATCCTGCCGGACGTGCAGGACCGGCAACGCCGCTACGCTGGCGGGGGCAGTACGGCAGAGGCGGTCACGCGATCAATCCGCCTTCTCCTGGATCACGGGGCGACCGTCGGGATCCGATCAACGATCACCAACCTGAACGTCACGCGGATGGCGGAGGCGGTGGAGTACGCCGGCTCCCACCTGAAGGGGTGCCGGAGCATTCACCTGGAGCCGATGGCGGACGGATCATTCGTGGCGGCGGGCGACGTGAGGCCACCCGGAGGCGAAGCGTTTGCTGAAGGGTTCATGCAGGCCCGGCGGGTAGGGAAGGCACTGGGGATCGACGTCGCCTGCTCCGTATCGAAATCGATGCGCAAGGCGCAGGCGCGGTTTTGTACGGGCGAGTTCTGCGTGACACCGGACGGCGAGGTAACCGCGTGCCACCGGGTGTCTGGCGAAGACGATGCCGGGTACGGTGAGTTCGTCTACGGTGGAGTTGGGGATGGACGGGTGGTACTCGACATCTCGAAGTTCGACGTTCTGAGGGGCATCAACGCGCACGCGCTGCCGGAGTGCGGCGAGTGCTACGCTCGCTGGACCTGCGCCGGCGATTGCCTCGCGCTTAGAGCCGCGCAGTGGAAAACGGTTGGTGGCGCGCCAGTGCGGTGCGAGCTGGTGAGAGAACTGACCAAGCGACTCCTGGTCGAGAAGGTGCTGGAGAACGAAGAGTCGGGTCCAATGGGAGGATGACATGCAGCGAGAGATACCGGCGGGTTTCGAGGTGGGCGAGATCGTCTTCCTGCGACGGGAGCGGGAGAAGGATGCCGATGCGCTCTGCTCGTGCGAGTACAACGAGTGTGCCAGCGGGGACTGTGACTGTGATGGGGACATGGGGTGTTGTAACGCGGATGTAGGGTAGGGGAGAGCAAAGGGAGTGGCCGCACCCCACGAGGTCCTCCACGGCCAGGATTGCGGTGAAAGAGAAATGCGGTGATTATGTGATCACCGCATTATGTGGTGGTGTGATGGTGGGTGCTGCTATCCTGCCAGCCATCCCACTCTTCGCGGGCCTCGGGGTAGATCGCGGACACGCCCTCACACCAACGACCTTCAGGGTGTGCATGTGGATTATCCTGCTGCACTTGTCGCAAACGTAGCAGTCAGTGGTCCAATGCTCTGGCGAGGGGTCTACATGTTCCCCCTTCAGGTTACAGGCGTAGAAGCCTTGAGCATGGGGCGTATTGCCGCAGACGCAGATCCAAGCATGTTCCCGCCCAGGTTCGATAGTGATGTGTTCGCCCTCTTGGTTTTCGTTGGTCATAGTGAGGCGATCGTATCACGGGCCTATAGTTATGTCAAGCGGCCAATCGTCGGAATGGTCAGAGGAGCCAAAGGAGTGTTCGGTAGAAAAAAGAGAGACGCGGAGGCGATCGCGGGGCTCCGGTAGTGTATGTCCTGAGAAGCTGTGATCGGATTGCCGGTGGAAGTCCGGCCGGGGGTAACGCCCAAGCGGCCCCGTAGCTGATGGCCGGCGGAGGGGGAGACACGACCGTCGAAGCGCCATGAAGGCCATGTCTAGGATGCCTGACAACCCCAGCAGACAACGAGATGCACCCGTGGGTATTTCAAATTCGGTAGATCATTCCGCATTAATCCTCGGCAGCTCAAGCTGGTCGGACCCTGGCGCGGGAAGCTTGGTAAGGCGGAGCCCCCCGTTCTCAAGTTCGATCTCGTAGAGGCCGAGGCGAACACCGCCCAGGCCGTGAATGGCCAGGTGCGCCATGATGGTGTCGGTGGCCCGGTCTATGCGGCCCTCGACGATCTCCTTGTTCCTCCGGTTTATGTCCAAACTCCTGGCGGCGCCCAGGACACGCCGGTCGATCTGAAGCGGGACGTTCGTGACGTTGCTGGCCATGGACCGATTTCCTTTCCGGGCGGTTCTTGTTTTCCCGCCGGGGCCGGAGCCTTTTGTGAGTGGCGGGAGCAGCGTACCTGCTCCCGCGTAACTGAGCTGCTAAACAGGGGGTGAGGTTGTCAAGGGCGAGCCCGACGAGCGGTAGCGAAGTCGGGGGAGTTCATCTCGACCCTTTACAAACGAGGGGGCAACGCCCCCTTTGGGCCCTCCAACCAGGGGACAGAACAGAAGCGCCCAGCGGCGTTCTAAGCGAGGGGGAGCGGGGGAGAAAGGTGTGGGG
>CAYYVH010000360.1:0-4160 GCA_964475075.1 uncultured Anaerolineales bacterium
TCGTGCGGGCCACGAGAAACCTGGAGAACTCCGCGACGGACGACATCATCACCGCGCTGGAGTGGCTCGACCGGTTCGCTCGCGACAGCGGCCAGCCGTACGTCGCCAACTTGAGCCTCGGCGGTAACTCCGGGCCCCGGGACGGCACTACGCCTCAGGAGCGCGCGATCGATGGCCTGGTGGGCGAGGGTAAGCCGGGCAAGGCGATCGTCACTTCGGCCGGGAACAGCGGCGACATGCGCGGCCACGCTTCGGGGCAGTTCACGTCTTTCCGGAACTCGGTCGATCTGACGATCCCCGCGTTGACATACGGGGATGTGCTAGAGGTCTGGTTCGAAGGCCCAGAGACCTTGAAGTTCGGCATCCGCCATCCGGGCGGGTTCGACTGCATGCCGGGGTGCGATGACATCGCCGTCACCCCTGGCGGATATGGCCGACGGATCCTCTTCCACCGATTCGGCACCGTGCTGGCCTACGCCGACATCTTCTGGGAGGCGAAGAGCCCTTACAACAACCTGTACGAAATGTGGGTCCTCTTGGCCGGAAACGGGGACTACCTACCGCGGGGTGACTGGGAGCTCGTGTTCGGGCGGGCCCGCGGCGACTGGAACGCGTGGTCCTGGTTCGGGGAGCCTTTCGGCAGACGCGGCGACAACCGCATGACGATCGGTTCGCCAGCCGCCGCCCACAACATCATCGCGGTCGGCTCGCACGTCACACGGCTGGAGTGGACGGATTCCACGGGCAAGAGTTGGCGTACCGAGGGCACCGTTGGTGGTTTGTCGGATTTCTCCTCGCGCGGACCGACACGCGACGGCCGGGTGAAGCCGGAGCTGACTGCACCCGGTGAGTGGATCATCTCGGCCCGATCGCACTCGGCCGCGATGGAGTCGGACTACGTGATCTCGTCAGACCACGCCATCATGCCGGGCACATCAATGGCGGCACCGCACGTTACCGGCGCGGTAGCACTCCTGATGGGGCTTCCGGGAGGCGAAGCGCTCGATGCGATCGATGTCCGCGATCTGCTGACAACTGGCGCGCGAGTTGACTCTCACGTGGGCTCCGCCCCTAACGACGACTGGGGAGCAGGCAAGCTCGACGCACACGAGACGCTGGCTCTGAGCGGGTTCCCGCGCTACGCCCCATCGCCTCCCACGGCCACGCTCGTACCGCCCACATCGACGCCGATTCCGCCGACAGCCACCCGTGTGCCGCCCACGTCGACGGCGGTTCCGCCCACCGCCACGCCGTACGCGTGGCCGACGGCGACAGTGGCCGTGCCAACGGTCACCGCGACGCCGTATGTATGGCCGACCGCGACGACGGTGCCGCCGGAGCAGCCGACGCCCACGCCGGCTCCGCTGCCGGGCGACGAGTGCTGGTATCACGGCGGGGAACTGCCGGGCAGCGTAGTCTGCGGGCCAGAGGCCCTCACCGGCCAGTGTGCCGCGCTGCTGGGTGATCCCAGCTTGGGCGCAGGTCTGCCGGGCGGGAACTCGGTTCCGGTGGGTTCGGCGTGGATCGAACAAGTGGTGACGATACCGGACACCCCCGGTGCCCGATTGACCTTCCAGTTCAACATGACGACCTACGACATCATGCAGGATGACATGCGCAAGTACTGGGACCTGTTCACCGTGCACGTCGATGGCGATCAGGTTTTCGAGTTCGGGAATGCTCTGGATTCGGAGCCCGGCCAGCGGCGCGACTTCGGCTGGCAGGAAGGGACCATCAGTCTCAGCCAGTACCGCGGCCAGACGGTAACCGTGCGGCTCGCCAACTGGAACGGCTACAGCCGGGGTCGTGGAGCCGAGCAGTACAACACGTGGACCTTCGTGGACGACGTGTACGTACTGCCGTAGGCGCCTCTCTCTCAGGCCTTCCGGGCCGCCGGTAACAACAGGCTGGCCCGGAAGGCCAAGAGGACAGGAAGGACGCGCGGCAGGTGTGCGGCGCGCGACCGGCATGCGTGCCAGATGATCCTGAGCGGTTTGCACGACAGCCGGATCGCTCAGGAAAATCCGTGCAAAAAGGGAATCACACGTGGATCGACATTCGAGAGCAGCAAACATCAATCGGGCCAACCCTCGGTCGCACACCCCTCACATTCAGGCCAACCCCGACGGTCGGATTTGACGGCGATCATGAAGGACCGCGATCGGTATCGCTCCAACTACGTGAAGATTTGCCTGGGTGGCCAGCGGCCTCCGGATTTGGAGGCGTGTGCCCGGGAGTACGACCTACTGCTCAACTTGCCCCACGTGAACTGCATCGCCGTCGACAACGCTGGTATCCGGGTATGGACAGACGCCGTTACCCTGCGAGCCTCCGATGGCCGGGACCATCGGATTGGCCGGTTCAGGATCGAAGTAGTGCCGGGCGAGGGCGTCACGATACGCAATCTCGACAGCCGCGCTCGACCAGCGCTCAGGAACCTCGATCATCCCCATGTCCTCAATGGGCGTGCCTGTGTGAAGGGCACGGCCGACTCAATCGCCGCGGAGATGGCCCAGCCTGACTTCGCCGCCGTCATACGGCGTACGATGGAGCTCCTGCGGACATACGAGCCCGATCGCGCCCTCGCCGACATCGGGTGCTGGCCGGTACACCGCCCGACGCCGCAGTGCCCCTCGTCTGATCAAGCGGACAGCCCCGACGATTGATCGCCTGGAGCTCCGCAGCACGGATTTGGGAGGGTGCTAACGCTCAAGTGGATTGCAGGGTACAATGTTTGAGAAGGCAGTTGCGGGCGAGGCTACAGGCAACAGCAAGGGAACAAGAGCAGCATGGATCCAAATGCCATCACTCCCAGCGCAGTCCTCCACGCGCTGGACGCAATCCGGTACCAGAAGCCGCTGGAAGGCAACCCTCTCATGGGCATGGCCGCTCTGAGCAAGCGGATGTGGTCACAGCACGTCGGCGACACCCCTGATTCCCGAGAGGAGCAGCTCGAAGGCCTTCTCATCGCAGCAGTCTGGCACCAGCTGGCCAAGCTCCGACCGAACAGACTGACCGTGGGCGATCTGACGCCGGAGGCTGAGCTGGACGAGTTGGTAAGGGACTTCCGGGCCAGCAACCGGGATCTCGAAGCCTTGAGCTGGACTTATATCCGCTACCTGGCGAATGGGAGACCGCAGGTGGCCAAGGCCTCGTCACGGGTGGGAATTGACCCAAACACGCTGAGGCGCACCCGGTTGAAGCATGGCGTAGACCTGCTTGCGAGGGCACTGCGCGACCGCGAGCGAGAAGAACTGCGGGATGGCGATGATACCCCGCCGCCTGGCGAGAAGGCGGTGCGCTGGGCCCCGGCGGAAGTGCCCCTGATGGGCCGCTCGCGGCAGCTCGCGACACTCGTTTCAGAATGGGAGGAGGTTCGCGGCAAGCACGCGGCCCGTGCCGTCCTGGTAGCTGGCGAAGCCGGGGTCGGCAAGACACGGCTCGTGCAGGAGTTCTTCAACGGCCAGGTCACCGGGCAATCCGAATGGCTAACCTTCCGGGCGTACAACGGCAACCAAAAAGCGCCGTACCTTGCCCTCGCCGAGGCACTCCGGCCGCTCGTGATCCGTGGCACCATTCCGCCGATCGCGACATCGGCGCTGGCCGAGATCGCGAAGTGGATACCCGAGCTCGAAGACCTCCGACCGGACCTACCGCCCCTGCCCGTCGTAGACCCAGAGCAGGCACACGTGCGGCGGCAGTGGGCGTGGTCGACCTATCTGCTCGCCCTGGCGCACGAGACGCCGACGATTCTCTTGCTGGACGACCTCCAGTGGACCGATCCGGGCACGCTGTCGTGCGTCCAGTCCATGCTCACGGTCAACCCCGATGAGCCTCTGCTCGTGATCGGCACCTACCGTACTGGGGGCGCACCTGTTCCGGAACTGGTCGCCGAGTTGGTAGAGAACCTACGCCGCGCCAGGGTGCTCACCGAGATAGCATTGCCGCCGCTCGATCCAGAGGCCATTTCCCAAATCCTGTGCAAGAAGGTTGACAGGCTCAAAGCACCTGGTTTCTCAGATGTGCTATTCGACCATACTGGCGGGAACCCCTTCTATTTCCTGGAGACATTCGAGATGCTCCACCAGCGGGGTGAGATCGCGGGGGGCGCAGAGGGCGAGTGGGGTCTGCTGTGCTCAGATTGAGACACGCCGGCCGAG
>CAYYVH010000361.1:0-4153 GCA_964475075.1 uncultured Anaerolineales bacterium
TGGTACGCCAAGCGCAACCTGGCGATCATCCAAGTGCTTCGCTACACTGGGGTTCGGGTCGGGGAGCTGTCTGCCCTGCGCCAGTCCGATCTGGAGATGTCCGAGCGCAAGGGCAAACTCACCGTCCGCTCGGGCAAGGGCGGCAAGTTCCGCGAGGTGAGGACCTGCGGCGAGCGGTGGAGAAGCTGGAGGCGGGGTGAGGGACCTGCCTATCCCCTCACCTCGAGAGCCAACGACAAGTGTCTGGCAATCCGACTTTGATACTCTGCCCGGGTCCGTTGGCTGGCTGCAGGCAGATAAACGGCAACGGCGAGTCAGACGCGTACCGTAGGGACTCCCCTGCTGCCGCTTCCCGTCTAGTCAAATTTGGACTCTACCTACTCGGTCGGGTTCGCAGGCCCCTGGCAATCCAGGCCTTTGGCGCTCTGGGTCCAG
The DNA here is from genome assembly GCA_964475075.1 of uncultured Anaerolineales bacterium. GTDB lineage: Bacteria > Chloroflexota > Anaerolineae > Epilineales > Epilineaceae > CAYYVH01. Next base: position 436 of record CAYYVH010000361.1, read on the forward strand.
ATTGCTATCATAAGGTAGTGCATAAACGACCGATCATCGCTGGCGAGTGCGTTCGGCCACCATCTAGCCGATAAGGAGGCACTTCCCATGTCGGAACCCAGTCCAACTCTCTCTCGACTCATCCGCCTCATGACCTTGCTCCTCGTCCTCACTGCGTTTGGTGTGGCTTGGTCCTGGTCGAACGGCTCCTACAGCGTGGCGGCGCAGGGCGGAGACACCGATCCGCTCTGTGAGGACATCAATCAGTGCCTGATTTGGGGAGTGGATCCCTACGCGTTCGGTGCGGTGGTTTATGAGATTGACGTCTGCAACAAGACCGTTGTGGCGCACGGTCCGTTTGTAGGCCCACAATACCAGACAGCTGCAGCCAACAACTTCGCGTACGCAATTATACTAGGCGACGCCCCTGGGAACACTGCGGCCTACCCTCTGCCGAATGGTCCTCCTGGCGCCGCAGCCCCCGGCACGATCGCACCGGGCGCAACGGCGTTCAGTGAGGGGAAGGCAATCAGCTATTCGCCGGTGTAGGTGTGAATACCGCCACCCCATTCGCTTTGTTGCCGTCCACCATCATCGGCGACTACAGCCTCCCGGAAAGCGATCTGGCGTTCGACCACTCGGCGGATTCGCCATGGCCTCTCAAGGCGATAGTCACGTCGCCGCCCTCGGCGCCCTTTTTCTTCTCGCTCGTGGATGTTAGCCGCGCAAGCGGGCAGCGGCTAAATCCCAGAGCCGTCCCCAATTTTGCTGATGGGCTCGCTTACGACGGTTTCAACCGGTTGTGGGCGAAGTCGGCAGGAGCGCTATATGCGGTGAACGTCGCAGGCGGCTGGTCCTTCCACATGTGGGTGCCGGCGGGAATTACCGACCTCGCGTCCACGCCTTGCCGCGGTTCGAATGCCCCGCGTGCTGATCTGGGCGACGCGCCGGACAGCACCAACCATTACGCCGTGGGCATGACCGCGTACGGCGGGGTACAGGCGAGCTTCCCAGTCGTCTACGATATGAGCACCGGCTTTCCGCAAGGGCCGCGGCACCATGCGCCCCGCCAGTACTCTTGGCTAGGCGACGATGTCTCAGCTGAGGCCGATGCGGACATGTTGTACGATGAGGATGTCATAACGAACATCGATCCGCCGGCTGATGCGCCAGACCGAGACGGAGCGGACGACGGCGTGCTGTTTCCGATCCACCTGCCGCAGTGTCAAATGACCGCGATGAGCTATCGGCTGCGCGCGGGCGGGCAGATTGACCACTACAGCAACGTGTGGTTCGACTACAACCGTAACGGGCAGTGGGGCGACCAGATACAATGCATGTATCAGGGCCAGCCCTACACCGTCAATGAGTGGGCGGTGCAGAACCAGATGACGAATCTGGGTGCCGGACTCCACGTGGTCAGCACACCGCAGTTCCGTAGTCTGGATGTGGACAGTGACATCTGGATGCGAATCAGCGTGGCAGAAGCGCCGGCGCCCGCCTCCGACGGGCGCGGAGTGCAGTTCGGATACGAGACTGGCGAGACCGAGGACTACCTTGTGGTCAATACCCAGGGCGACGAGTACGGCCCCTAGAGATACCGAGGGAGACCTAGAGTTCGGTCGGGTAGCGCGCATCTTGCTGATCCTGCGGGTACGCCGGATCGAGTGTGCCGCAGTCCGCGCGCTGCCGGTGATTCTCGTCGCGCTGTTGGGCGCATCGCAGCCCAAGCCGGTGCGCGGGCAGGACGCCTTCAACCTCGGCGACCTGGTTTTCGTCACAGAGGACAATCCCTTCCGCGAACCCGGTTGCGACGCCATCTCGGTGTTTTCTCTGAGCCAATCCGAGCCGGTCCATCGGGGTACGACCCAGGTGTCGCCCGGACGACTAGCTGCGAACGAGCAGTTCTCGCTTATTGTTGCTCTGAACTCCAACACCGGGCTGCCGGGCCCCTTCGAGCCCTTCCTGTACCTCCTGCGGGGGAATCCCGCCGACCGCACCAAGTGGACTAGCGACGTGGTCGTGGGCGACCGCTTCGCGGTCCTGGCGGGACTGGCCGTACTGCCTGATGGCAACGGGCTTCTTGTTCCGGTCGTGGGCGCCCGTGGTTACAGCTTGCAGACGCCACTCGTTCCCCCCTATCACCTCAATAAGTACCGCCTAGATGAGATCAGCGCCGGACAGATCGGACCCGTCCACGGCAGCATCGAACTGGACGGACCGCCGTTCAGTGTGCTTCCGACCAAGGATGGTGAAGCCCACGTCGTCACCGAGCAGGGCACGGTTTACACCATAGATGTCACCTCGATGACCGAGAGCCACCCCCGGATCCAGTTGAGCCCTCTGGTCACCGAACCCGTGGAGCCATGGAACCGGCTGAGCAAAGGGCACGCCGACATCACCGGTGACGGGCGGTACCTGGTGGCGAATCGGTGGGACACGCCCGAGCTCAACGTTGCTGACCTGCTAACGCGGCAGGCGTGGACGATACCGGTGGCAGGCGTCGAGTGGACGGGCGGTGTAGCCATCAACAAGGGCTGGTACAACCCAGGCCTGCTGGCCCTCCACGCGGGGCCAGCGGTGGTAGTGTACCGCTTCGAGCCGGAGCGGGGGTCTGCCGCGCTCACGGAACTGGGGCGCCACGAGTTCCGACCAGCCTTCCGGACCTTCGAATGCTACTTTCCGGCCTGCACGACGGCCGTGGCCAGTGTCGCGTGGAGCGCCGCCGGGGGTCACGTGATCGTTGCGGCACAGCGCGAGCTGTCGGAGTTCCTGGTGATCGGAGTAGACGCAGGGGGGCGCAAGCTCACGCGAGGGCACTGGTATACTGCGTGCCCCAGAGTCCACCCACCGACCGGCTCGCCAAACGATATCCTCACCGCCAACGGTTTCGTCACTCCGCCGCCCACGCCGCCGCCTACAGCGACGGCCACACCGAGGGCCACCGCCACACCGACGGCCACGTCGACCCGGACCGCGGTGCCGACCGCAACAAGGAAGCCCCAGCCGCGACCACTCTTCCTGCCGTTGGTGCTGAAGGAACATTGCGACCCGACGCTCGTGCGCGCGGACATAGTGCTCGTACTAGACACATCCAGCAGCATGACAGGTCCGAAACTGGCTGACGCGAAAGACGCCGCCATCAGCTTTGCGCGGCTGCTGGATCTCGCACCAGGCCGCGACCAGGTCGCGGTGGTGCGGTTTGACACCGACGCCGAGTTGGTGGCTGAGCTTGGCGGTGGCCGGGCTGTCGTGGAGCGGGCTATCGGCGCGCTCGAGACTCGCCGCGGCACGCACATCGACAAGGGGCTGCGCAACGCACTCGAGGAATTGCAAAGCCCGAGGCGCATCGAGGACAACACGCCAGTGATGGTGCTCTTAACTGACGGCAGGCAGACCGGCAGAGAGGGAGCTGAGCTCATAGCGGCCCAGGAAGTGAGAAACGATGGTATCAGGCTCTACACGATCGGCCTCGGGTCCGATGTGGACGAGGCCGCACTGGTCGAGATGGCCGGTAACCGGAGCCGCTACCACTTCGCACCAGACTCAGGCCACCTCAAGCAAATCTACAGCGAAGTGGCGCGGGACATCGACTGTCCGCCGGAGGACTTCTGGGGGCAGCGCTGACAGCACGAGAGCGCCGCCCTTTGGTTTTCATAGCTCTTAAAGTGCGACGTTGGCTACACGACCGAGGGAGTCTGGCTAATCTGGGTTGGAGAGCGGCTCACGCGGCCACCCG
>CAYYVH010000362.1:0-4131 GCA_964475075.1 uncultured Anaerolineales bacterium
CGACCCGGCGGGTCGCCCCGGACTGGGGAGAGACTTCCGCCGACGTGTACTAGTAGTCTGTCAAGTCTGTCAAGTCACTCACCCGGGCGCAGGGCGCCCAGGAGATTTCGGGTAGAAACTGGTTCCCAGAGGGGCCAGTTTCTTAGGAGTCGCGTCCGGCTATCCGCCGGGCGGTTTACGCAGAGGGCTGCGGCCATGTTACGATATTATGAAATTCGGTGGCGCCATTGAGCGATTGGAGCACTTGATGAGAGAGATGAAGCGGTCACTGGTGGCCTTACTCGCCCTGCTGGGTCCCAGCGCGATCCTGGGCGAGGCCGGTCACGCCGACGCCAGGCTCCTCCAACCGGCGGGTAGCATCACCGTCTCCGACACCGTGCTGGGCCAGACCACCACCTATATCGGTGCCACGGAGGGGGGCGCGTTCGACATCGACGATCTGACGGACTGCGGTATCGAGACCTACCGCATCTGGATCGGCATGTCGGACGTGGAGTACTGCGACGACGACGATCCCGGTGGCTACAACTGGCAATGCCCGGCGGGGTCCAACTACGGCACACCCACCATCGCCCAGATCAAGGCGGACCCATCCATCATCAACTGGACGCTGTGGGGCAACCACATCAACAACGCGACCTATCGCTGGCGCACGGGGAAAGACCCGAGCACTACCTTCGGCACCATGGTCAGCAACCTGAAGTCGAAGGGCATCGTCCCCGTACTGAGCCTTCGGAACAGGGACGAAAACGACTTGCCGGCCTGGATAGCCAATCCCCCAACGACTGCGGACGACCTGAACGAGTGGTGGCAGTACTCCTTCGCCGTAGCCTATTGGTTCAATGTGGTCAACAGCTACGGGGTCACGCGCTTCGAGATTCACAACGAACCGGACCTTCCCGGTCAGGGCTGGGGTGGCACTCAGGCCGAGTACGTACAGCTGGTGGAAACGGCACACGACGCGATCAAGACCGCCAACGACATCGCGGGCATCGACACGATCGTCCACGCCCCGGTCGTCTCCAACTACAACAGCACCTACATCTCCTATTCGCTGAACAACGCCGATGACAAAATCGACGTCGTCGACTACCACAACTACGACAACGACCCCACGACGAGCATCACGACCGTCAAGAACACCGTTTCCAGCAACAACCCCGATAGCACGATCGAACCGCTCTGGTTGTCCGAATGGGGAACGTACAACTCGTCCTACGATACGTTCAGCCGGGCGATGCTGACCGCCGGCCAGTTGATGATCCACTCCGAGCAGGGGGTGGAGGGCAACCACATCTTCCTGTTCTACGACTGGGGCAGCTCATCCGGCCTCATCGACAGCGGCGGTTCTCCCACCGAGACGTACTACGCCTACCGCCTGATGATCCGGGGACTGGGCGGCGGCAAGGACCGACTGTCGTACACCTCGAGCGGCGTCGGTGGCGACATCATGGTCACGACCGCCGGGAACAAGCTGTACATCGTCGTGATCAATGGCGGGACGTCGATCCAGGCCGACATCTCGGCCCTGGGCGTGTCCACCGGCAGCGTGAACGTCTACGAGTACAGCAGCACGAACAAGGACGTGATTGTCGCCACACCAACGATGTCCAACGGCGAGTTCACCTTCACCGCTCCTGGCAGCGGCGTCGCCCTCGCCGAGGTCACCTCACAGGAACTCCGGGTCGAGCTGGTCTCCTTCGACGCCAAGACCCACGATGGCCATATCCTCGTTACCTGGGAGACGGCCAGCGAGCTTGACACGGTGGGTTTCAACCTGTGGCGGGCAGACGCGGCCGACGGACCCTACTCCCAGCTGAACGCAGCGCTCATCCCCGCCCAAGGGAACCCGCTCCAGGGAGCCGCCTACGAGTACGAAGACAACACCGCCGTTGGCAACACAACGTTCCACTACAAGCTGGAGGACATCGATACCCACGGCCGGAGCACGATGCACGGACCAGTGTGGGCCACGGCCGGCACGGATAGCGACCGGAACAACCGCCTCCACCTGCCGTGCATCTGGAAGTGGTAGCCGGCGGTAGGCATGCCTGGCCGCGGCGTTGAAGCCGTCAGGGCTTACCCGGATGAGGGGGAGGTCGGCCTGAGGACCGTCTGGCGCAGAAACGAGTGGATCCGACTGCTGCGCCGTTTGACGAGAATCGTTGTTACGGAGGCCCTTCGGGCGATCTGAGCAGCGACGTTGCCCATCAACAGATTCCGGAACAACGGCTCTGCGCTGGCGCCTACGACGAGCAGGTCGTATCCCTCGGCCTCCGCCAGGACCGTCTCCACAATGTCCGTACCCTCAGCGACGCGGTGCTCCACATGCTCGTAGCTGGGCCCATCGAGGGTACGCTCGAGGGACTTGCGGGCACTGGCCAAGCCGCCGTTGCCCGTCCCCGGCGGCACGACATGCAGCAGGGTGACCTTCACCCGGCCACCTTCGCCCCGCGCCATGCTGACGGCCATCTTCGCGCCTCGCCGGCTGTTGGGACCGCTGCCCACCGGCACGAGGATCGAGCGCAACGGTCGGAAAGCCCGACATCGGACGACGGCGATGTCGGTCGGGGGATCGTCCACGATCGGATCGATGACCGACCCGTACACGTGGCCGCTGCTGCCGGTAAAGCCGGGCCAGCCGAGGACGATGAGATCCGAGGTGTTTTCCGCGGCCGTCTTGCGCACCGCCTCGGCTACGTCGCGACCCAGGCGGATGAGGGTGTGGACCGGCACCTCCAGCGCCTTGGCCTGCTCGATCACCGTCTCGAGGCAGGAGCGCCCCTCCTTGAGGAAGAGCCGCCCCTCGCCCAGGGTCAACTGCGGGGGCACTCGTACCACGTGCAGGGCCAGCAGCTCACCTTCGTTTGCCTGCGCCAGGACGGCGCCGATCTGGCCTAGGATCCGCGCCTGCTCCTGATCGACCACCGGCACCAGCACCGAGTAGTCGCGGCTGACGAGCACCTCCTCGAGCAGAATCTCCTTCGGCTTCTCCATCTCCTCGATCTTGGAGAAATGGGCGTAGTAGGCCAGCAGACCGATGACGATCCAGCCAACGGCGAGGAACCAGGCGACTTGGCTGAACGAGAAGAGGACCGCAGCGAGGATCCCGTTGCTGACGATAGCGATGACTGGTATGGCGGGCATCCAGGGAATCACGAACCCCCGCTCGAGCTCGGGTTTCTTGTTGCGCAGAGTCATCACCGTCAGATTGACCTGCACGAAGAGCAGGAGGAACATGATGCTGGCCGCCGCCGCCGCGTTTTCGATGGGCAGCATGAGAGCCATGCCGGCCACCAGAGCGCCGGAGCAGAAGACCGCCCAATGCGGCGTGTGGCGGTACGGATGGATGCGCGCAAAGAAGGGCAGCAGATTGTGGTCCCGCCCCATGGCGAACGAGACACGTGATGCCGAATAGGTAGTGGCGTTGAGAGCCGACATGGTGGACACAAGACCACTCAGGAGGAGCACCACCGCCCCGATGCCCAGCGGGAAGACCTGCTGCGCCACCTCGACGATGGCCACCTCTCTCATCTGGCCCAGGTACTCATGGGCCGCCATGCCAACCGGTGGGACGATGGCCCCAATGGCCGTCGCGCCCACAAAGACGTAAATGACCACGGCGACAAGGATGGAGGCGAAAGTGGCCCGCGGGATGTTGCGCCTTGGATCCACCACCTCTTCCGCCGACTGGGCGATGATCTCGTAGCCCTCGAAGGCGATGAAGGTCAGGCCCATGGCCACCAGGACGCCGCCGATGCCGTTGGGCAGAAATCCCGTGGTGAACCGGTCTTGCCAGGCTTCCGTCCGTCCCATCGCGAGCACGGCGAAGATGACGAACACGCCCAGGATTATCACCTTGATCGTGGTGACCAGGTTACCCACGCTGCCCGTCTCCGAGGCGCCGCGGTAGTTGAGCGCCGTGAAGGCGGCGATAACCAGGATCATGAACCCCAGGGTCATCTGGTGCACGGACAGTCCGAAATCGGGCCCGCCAGCGGCGAGCAGCAACTCGCTGGCAAAGCGCCCGAAGGTGAGGGCATAGAGGCTGCCGGCGGCGATGGAGGCAAACCAGCCCATCCAGCCGGCGAGGAAGCCGTGGGTCCCACCCAAGCCCTCCTTCACCCACAC
>CAYYVH010000363.1:0-4113 GCA_964475075.1 uncultured Anaerolineales bacterium
TCCCAGGCTCGCGCGAGCGCACCCGCGTGCGCGCGTGTCGGGCCCTCCTCGAGACACGCGGCGCCTCCACGGCGCGGGCCGCCCCTACGGGCCGGGCGGCCAAGCGACTCGAGGAGACGACCGGAGTCGCGGCCAAGACGATTCACCGCCTGCTCGAGTTCAAGCCGTCCCAGGGCTTCCACTTCGAGCGCAACACCGACAACCCGGTCGACGCCGACCTGGTCGTCATCGACGAGGTGTCGATGGTCGACTGCCTCCTGATGAACGCCCTCACCAGGGCGCTGGACCCCATGAGCCACCTCCTCCTGGTAGGTGACGCGGATCAGCTGCCGTCAGTGGGGGCGGGAAACGTGCTGAGGGACCTGATCGCGAGCGGCGTTGTTCCCACGGTCACGCTGGACCAGATCTTCCGCCAGGCCCGACAGAGCCTCATCGTCGTCAACGCCCACCGCATTAACAACGGTGACATGCCCATCCTAGCCCGGGGGCAGGGCGACTTCTTCTTATTCCGGGTGGAGGACCAGGAGGCGGCGGCCGAGCGCGTCGTGGACGTCGTCGCGAACCGCATCCCATCGCGCTTCGGGTTCGATCCGGTCGACGAGATCCAGGTGCTCTCTCCGATGCACCGCGGTGCCGCGGGGGTGACGGCGCTGAACGCCCGACTGCGCGAGACCCTCAACCCGCCAAGTCCGGACAAACCCGAGGCTCGCATCGGGGACCGCTCCTTTCGGCTCGGCGACAAGGTGATGCAAATCCGCAACAACTACACGAAGGACGTCTACAACGGTGACCTTGGGCGGATCGTGGAGTTGGACAGCGAGGACCACATGATGACGGTGGCCTTCGATGAGCGAAGGGTGGCCTACGAGTTCAACGAGCTCGACGAGCTGATGCATGCTTTTGCATGCTCCACCCACAAGAGCCAGGGCGCTGAGTACCCGGCCGTAGTCATGGCCCTGCTGCCCGCCCACTTCATGATGTTGCAGCGCAACCTGCTCTACACCGGCGTCACGCGTGCACGGCGGCTGTGCGTCATCGTGGGCTCGCCGCGGGCAATCGGAATGGCGGTTGGCAACGACCGCGTGGCGGCACGCCACACCTACCTCGCTGGCCGTCTGCGACGGGCCCTGAGCCCACTCGCCGATGCGGACAAGAAGTACCGGTGATCCACGCGCAACCTTTTCGTGAGTTGGGTGTTACTGCATGTTGCAGGGGTATGCCCTGTGTCCCCGGGCCAAAGCCGGGGTCCATGTAGTTTCACGCTCAGGAGGTGTGAGATGTCCCTTTCGCCGCCAAAGCAGGTCACGTTCTACATCGCCGTGATTCTGTGGCTTCTAGGCCTGATCGGCAACTGGGTAACCGCGATCGACACGCTGGTCGTCGGTGACGCCGGCGGTCTGGCCTATTGGCTGGCCATCCTCGGCGGCCTGGTCCTCATCGTCGGAAACGCGGTTGACGGCGTGTAGGCTACGTAACGCCGCGCGCCGGTGTGGCGCGTGGCGCGCGCCACAAACTGATGCAAGACCGCGGGGGATCGATCCCCCGCGGTCTTGTTATGACCGTGCTAGAGTTTGACTCCTCGCCGCTCGCGGCGTACGATCTCGCACTCATGCTTCGGAGGTGGCCATGTCGAACTCAACGGTGGGCGGTCCGCCTGCAAGGACCCACTCAGTGCATCCGCGTGGAATCGCGCACGTCGTACCCCTCGTCCTGCTGGCGGCCGGTGTCGCCCTGGCCGGTTGCTCGAGCGCCGCTGCCCCTGTTTCCGTGCCCAGCTCCGCGCCCCCGCCGGATTCACCCACGGTTGCGCCCCGATCGGCCCCCACAGCGGAAGGCGCCCCGGCCGGCGAACCCGCAGGTGCCACCGGCACAGCCTTTGCGGTCACGGACAAAGAACCCACCAGCACGGCCGAGGCAACACCTGTCTCAACGGCCCCGCCCCGGCCGACCATCACCGGCCTCGTCAGGGATGCGAACGGGGAGGGGCTGGTCGACGTCACTGTGGCCCTCGTCGAAGGCTCGGTGCCCGTGCCCAACATGGCCGTCTTTACCGACGCCGAGGGCCGCTACAGCTGGACCGTGCGTCCGGGCACGTACACCGTCGAGGCATACCGCGACGGTTACGCGGCCAAACGGTCCGAGGTTACCGTGGGCGAGGGGGAGACGGCTGAGGTCGACTTCACTCTGGAACGGCAGTAGGCCACGCTCGAGGCCCAAACTCCGGGCATACCACGAAATTACGTAGCCGGCTACCCCAGCAAGTCTCCTCACTCGTTTCTACCGGCGCCGGCGGCCTTCGAGTCGGGGCAGGAAAAGGCGATGCGCGGTCGGGGTCTCGGTTGGCGTCGGCGTGGCCGAAGGTACGTCGGTCGGGGTGGGCGTCAGTGTGCCCGTAGGCATCGCGGTCAAGGTAGTGGTGGGCGTAGGCGCGGAGAACGTCGGCGTGACGGTTGGCGTCGCCGTAGCGGTGGCGGTCGGGGTGCTGGCCGTCTGGACCGGCGCAACGAGCAGGCCGATGTGTTCTCCCCTCTCGTCGCTCAGGTGCAGCACTAGTCGGTCAGGGATTCGGTCGGCCTCGAATCGCAGCCGAAACTCGAGCTCCTGACCCGCCCGGAGCGGGCGACCCAGCGCGTGGACGCGGACACCTTCCGAGTCCAGCGGACCGCTCTCGCCCTCGCAGCGGGTATCGATCGACGCGGCACTCCATTCCCCCGGCGTGTGTACTACTTCGACGGCGCTCCAGGCCGGCGTCTGTTCCTGGGAAAACCACTCCACGTCGTACACACCTTCTCCGAACGAATCGTCGGTGAGCCGGACGGCGAGCTCACCGCCACCCGGTAGCGACTGCGCCGTGACGGTGGCGGTGATGCCCTGCGGCACGTGCAACAGACGTAGGACGAGCTGGGGCTGGCTGCGGCCATCGCGGCTCTGCCGGCCGTGGAAACCCCGCTCATTCCACTGGAACTCATTGATGCTGCGCAGGACGAAGCCGGTGTCGTCCCATCGCTCCTCACGAACGCCTCGGATGTACTCCGCCACGTCCCACTCGTAGTCACGGAGCTCCGTGCCGACCTGGACCTCAGTGCATGGCTCGTTCGCCGGCGGCAACGTGCGCCAGGTCACGCCGTCCTCCGACCAGCCCAGGCTGGAGCGGCAGACCTGAACTGCGTTGCGTCGATCGCCCGTCGTGTCCTTCAAGAACAGCCGCAGCGTGGCCCCCAGCAACAGGTCCGACGGCTGGAACACTGGCAGCGTGAACCGCACCAGGGAGCGCCACGTGCCGGCCTCGCCCTGGCCTACGCAGATGCGATCGGTGTCACCGTAGTTGGCAAAGGGCTCCGTGCTGAGCACACAGGCGTCGGCGTTGGCTCTCGCGATCCTCTCACGCCAGCGGCAGACGACCGCGCCGGGGACCTGCAGCCCGGAACGGGCGTCGGCACTGCCCGCCCGTGGCCAGGTGACGGCCAGCAGGGCCACGCACGTCAACACGCTGGCCGCAACAACAGCGGCGCGCGAAACACCCCTGCGGCCCGCAACAACGTATGGCAGAGGTTTCCTCATTCCCCTACCGCGAACAGCCACGCTACCGCCCCCTCGCCGCCGTCCCACCGGGCCTACAACTGTGCCGACGGACACAGGTCGTTCGCCACGCAGTTGAGGCAATCGGGCTTGCGCGCCCGACAGACCCGCCGCCCGTGGAAGATCAGCAGGTGCGCCAGGTCGATCCATGTCTCCCGCGGCGCTAGGCCCATGAGGTCCAGCTCGATTCTTTCGGGATTCTTCTGCTCTGACAAACCCAACCGCCCCGCGAGACGTTTGACGTGGGTATCCACGACGACGCCCTCCGCCTTGCCGAAGGCCACACCCAGCACTACGTTGGCCGTCTTCCGCGCCACACCGGGCAGCGCCAGGAGCGCCTCCATCTCGTCCGGCACCCGTCCACCGTGCTCGGAAACGATGGCCTGGCAGGATTCGTGAATGAAGCGCGCCTTCTGGCGATAGAAGCCCGTGGGACGAAACATCTCTTCGAGCTCGGCCCGCTCCGCCGCGGCCAGCAGCGCCGCGCTGGGAGCGCGCTCGCAGAGCGCGGGCGGGACCTCGTTGACCCGCGTG
>CAYYVH010000364.1:0-4109 GCA_964475075.1 uncultured Anaerolineales bacterium
GTGCCCGCTGAGGTCCCGCGGGATGCGCTGAGGGTTTCGCGGGGCGCGTCTCGGTCAAAGCCCGCGCCGCGCCCCGCGCGCCGGGCGGCCTGGTGGGCCGTACGGCATCCGCGGGCGAGCGTCAGCGCCCTGCTGCTGCTGGCGGCCCTGATCCGGGCGTGGCACCCTGATTGGATGTCCATCTGGCAGGACGAGGGCCTGTCGCTGTACCGGGCGACGAAGGATCTGGATTTCATCCTGTCGGGGCAGATCCGCATCGGGCAGTTCGTCACCCGCGACGTACAGCCGCCGCTGTACTTCCTGTTCCTGGCGGGCTGGTTCAGGCTGGTGGGTGTCTCCACTTGGGCAGGGAAGTGGTTCTCGCTCCTGGCTGGGCTGCCCACGGTGCCGCTCCTGTGGGCACTGGGGTACCGTTGGATCGGCCGTCGGACCGCCCTCGTCGCCGCCACCCTGGGAGCCATCTCACCGGTGTACCTCTGGTACAGCCAGGAGATCCGCAGCTACACGCTGCTGGTGACGTTGGGCCTGATCGCCGTGTACGCCCTGGACAGGGCTCTCGGAGCCACAACCAGCGGACGCCGACGGTTGATCTTGGCCTCGGGGAGTGCTGTGGCCAACGCCCTGCTGATCTGGGCGCACTACCTGGGCTTCTTCCTATTAGCCTTCGAGGTGCTGCTCGTGCTCGCGCACCTGCGCCGTGGCCGGAGGTGGGGCGTGCTGGCGCCGCTGGCGGCGCTCGCCGTCGGGGCAGCACCACTCGTGCCGTTCGCCTTGAGGCGGCTCGGGCTTGGAGCTGAGACCGACCAGAAGTTCGTCCCGCTCAGGGTCATGCTCCAGGACATCGTGCACGGTTTCACCTTCGGCTGGACAGCGGCTCCCGAACGCGTTCTCTGGGTCGAGGTCGTCGTGCTGGCCGTGTTGCTGTCCGGCGTGGGGCTGCTGTGGCAATACCGTCGCGGTGCACTCTCGGCGCTGACCGGCTACCTACTCGTTCCGGTCCTGGCACTCTTCGCCGTCACCCTGGTCAAACCGGTATACATGGGCGTGCGCCACATCCTGTTGGCGTCGCCGCCGTTCTACCTGCTCGTGGCGGCCGGCCTGGTGGGCCTGGCCCGGAACCGCACGCCGCTAGCGCTTCTGGCGGGCGCGGTGGTAGCGGGGGGAATGCTGTTTGCGGACCGCAACTTCTACTCCGACCCCCAGTTCCGCAAGGACGAGTTGCGGGGTCTGGCCGAGTACGTCGAGGCCCGCGCCGTGCCCGGCGACGTGCTGGCAGTTTCGGATCCGCGGCTGGTGTTGTCCTTCGAGCACTTGCTGGAGCGCATGCCGGTAATCGCCGTCCCCGACATGACGGAAACGGGCGAGCTGGACGGTCGGCCGCCAAACGTGCTCCTCACGCCGCTCCTGGCCGACCACTCCCGGCTCTGGTTCATGACACCGCACGACCCGCTGCGCGATTGGCTGGAGGCCACGGAGGACGGACGGCCGCGACATGCCCTGCACGTGGACCAGGCCACCTTTGACGGCCGCACCATCCCGGTGCACGTGGACGCCTACGAGCAGCGGCCCAGCCTGCGAACGGGCGACTTCCCGCCACGGGCCGCATGGGACGTCGACCTGGGCGGGTTGCGCCTCCTGGGGTGGCAGGTCATGCCCGACCCCCTGGTGGCCGGGCGGGCGGCGCGCGTCGGCCTCTCCTGGCAGGTCGCCGGCGAAGTGCCGGATTTCAAGGTGGCTCTGCGGCTGCTGGGCGAAGGCGGGCGGGACTACGCGCGGGGCGACCACGCGCCTTTCCACGGACTATTCCCGACCTCGCACTGGCCATGGGGAGAGCTGACCTACGAGCCGCACGACCTGCTCGTGAGCCCCGCCGCACCACCGGGTCGGTATGAGCTGGCGGTCACGGTCTACGATCCGGACACCGGCGTGACGTATCCAGCGGAGGAGCCGTTCTTTCTGGGGCAGGTCGAAGTCGTGCGCCCACCGGATCCGATCCCTCCGGCCAGGGTGGGAGTAGGCCACCGACTGGCGGCGGTGGGTGGCGGCCTCGAGATCTTCGGCTACGAGCTGCCGTCACGGCAATGGACGGTTGGCGAGCGCCTTCCCGTGACCGTCTGGTTGCGGGTCCGCCGCAGCCCGGTCACCGCCTCATCGGTGCGCCTGGAGCTCGTGGACCGTCGTGGGCGCCCGGTCGCCACGCACGAGGTCCGGCTGGGCACGGCGGACGATCCGGCCCTTGACTGGTTGGTGGGCGACCTGCGGCGGCTGGCCCTCGCCGTGGACCTGCCCCCCGAGGAGGGTCGATACGTCCTGCGCCTCGCGGTGATCGCGGGCGACGACTCCCTCGTGCTGCGCCGCGGGCTGCTACCCGTGGAGCGCGTGTGGCTGCGTTGGCTGGACGTGACCGCTCCGGCGCGGCGGACTGCCGTGCCCGAGATGGGGTACAGAACGGACCTCCCCGTCGGAGAGACGATCGAGCTGCTGGGCTACGACTTGGACGTGGAGTCGGTCACGCCCGGGGCGGATATTCTGGTGACGCTCTACTGGCGAGCGTTGGCGCGGAACACGACTAGCTTCCGCGTGACCGTTCAGATGGCGCCCGCCGGGATCGAGGAACCATCGGGCGCACTCGTGCCGCGCGGCGAGCCGGTGGCCCAGCACGACGGGCTGCCGGCCGAGGGCACTCGCCCCACCGCTGGATGGCTACCAGGTGAGGTGATCACCGACCGGCACGAGCTCGCGCTGCCGTCGGATCTAGCAGCGGGGGACTATTTGCTCATCGCCGCCCTCTACGACCCGGATGATCCGGCCTCGCCCCGCCCACCGGTCGAGCAGGACGGCCGGCGGCAGGACTACGTGCTGCTCCAGGGGCTCATCGTCGCCCCCCCGCCGCCACCTCCGGCAGACTCCGCCGGTGGGTGAGAACCGGCCGCTCGGCACCACGACAGCGAACGTCGCGGACCGGCTGCGGGGCCAAGGGAGCGCCGTCACCCTCGGGGTGCTGATCCTCGTGCTCCTGGCCGGGTTCTTCCGCTTCCGCCACCTGGGTTACAGCGAGTTCCAGGGCGATGAGGCCCGCGCCGCGCTCTTGGCGCGCCACCTGGTCGAGG
This sequence comes from uncultured Anaerolineales bacterium, assembly GCA_964475075.1. GTDB lineage: Bacteria > Chloroflexota > Anaerolineae > Epilineales > Epilineaceae > CAYYVH01. The sequence continues at coordinate 3,111 of CAYYVH010000364.1, forward strand.
GGGGTGGCCTGGAGGCGTTGCTGTGGCACAAGAAGGGCCCGCTGGAAGTGCTCCTGCCGGCGCCGGCGATCTGGCGGGGAGACCTTCGCGAAGGCGTGGCCCGCCTTCCCTTCGCGGTGGCGGGTCTCTTGGCGGTCCTCGCGGCATTCGCCCTCGGTCGACGCTTGTGGGGCCCTCGCGCCGGCTGGCTGGCCGCGATGCTGCTGGCCATCGACGGCTACCTCATCGCCTTCTCGCGCATCGTCCAGTACCAGAGCCTGGTCGTCCTGTTCGCGGTGCTCGCCGTATGGTGCGCCCTCCGTTTCTACCGCTCTGACGCGCCGGGCAATCGCTACGCCGCCCTAGCCGGACTCCTCGTCGGTCTCGGCACCTGGGCCCACTACGAGATGATCCTGGCCCTGCCACCGGTCGCCTGGCTCATCCTCTCGCGGGGCTGGGCGGAGCGGTGGCCACCCCGGGAGTGGCTGTGCCGCCTGGCGTTGCCAGTCGCCCCGATGGTGGCTGTAGCTCTGGCCTTCTACGTGCCCTTCGTACGGCATCCGCAGTTCGCCGCGACGGCGTCCTACATCGGCGGGCGCCGCATCGGCGGCGGCCTGTACAACATGCTGGGCGACTACTTCGCCCGGGCTTCGTTCTACAACGCCAGCTACTATGTCGTGTTCGTCGCCGTCGTCCTCACCGCCGCCGTCGCCTGGCAACTGCGGCGCGCCCTTGGGCGGATAGGGGTGGTGGGGGTCGTGGTCTGGCTGGCGGCGTTCGGTCTGCTCATCACCCGACCCACGCTGTTCCAATTCGGCCAACTCTCGCTGGCCGGGCTGGTCTTCCTGCCGGTCCTGGCCGTCCTGTTCCTCTCGCCGACCGTACCGGCGTCCTGGCGGGCGGTCCTCCTGTGGTTCGCCGGCCCCTTCTTTGTAGCCGGCTTTCTCACCCAGAAGCCGCACACGCACGTCTACACCATGATGACGGACGGCGCGCTCCTCGTCGGCTGCGCGGCCCCGG
>CAYYVH010000365.1:0-4102 GCA_964475075.1 uncultured Anaerolineales bacterium
GCGCCTGGGACACAGTTGTGGTGCTCGGCAGACACAGCGTCGTCCGCCGGGCTCTGCGTGAGCCCCGTGACGACCGGCGCCCCCTGCCAATCCGGCTCGTCCAGGCGCCCGTCGATCTCGATGGGGCCGAGCTCGTTGTTGGCGTCCAAGGCATCTACAGGAGCGGCGTGGACATATCCCGCATCGGTCGGCGGACGATCGGTGCTCCCCTCGCCGGCATCCTGACCGGCCGCCGCGGGCGGCACAGCCGTCAGCGCCGCCCCCGACAGGACCCCGGCCACGAGCAACGTCAACATCGGATTGTGTCCGTACTGCCTCATCTACCCCCCTGTACGCCAGTGCTCGGCAGCCACGTGCAGCGGGATCGGAGCCTCATCGAGTCGAGCCAGATCGATCTGCTTCGCCATCTCGTGGACCTGTTCGAGAGAGACACGGTCGCGACCGAGAATGTTCAGAACTTCCGCCACCACTTCCTCCGAAAGCGACTCCGCCGCCACGATCCAGTTCATCATCGCCACGGTCGAAATCTCCTTGTCCACGCCCGGGTACGCCCCTGCCGGAATCACACCACTCGAGTAGTACGGATGCTCCTGACGCAGGGCCGCGATCCGCTCGGGCGCGATGCCGATGAGACGTACGTTGCCGGTCGTCGTGGCTTCCAGCACGGCCGCCGCTGGGTACCCCACGGAGAAGATGGCAGCGTCGATCGCGCCGTCTCTCAGTGCGGCCGCGGATTCGGAGAACGTCAGGTACTGGGGGTCGACGTCGTCGTAGTCGAGCCCATGAAGCGCGAGCAGTTGCCGGGAGATCTGCTCGGTACCGCTTCCCGCCGAGCCGACCGACACTCGCTGCCCGCGGAAGTCCGCGATCGAGGCCGCCTCGGACGACCCCTTCACCAGCACGTGCGTCACGTTCGCATACAGAGGCGCCACCACGCGAAGGCCGGGAGCCGGCGTGGGGAACGCCTCGCTGCCGTTGTAGGCCTGGTAAGCCGTCACGGCGAGAGAGAACCCCAGATCGATCTGACCGGCGACGATGCGGTTGACGTTCTCCACGGATCCACCGGTGACCTCGGCCGTGAACTGCCGGACGGAATCCGCCAGGGATAGCCGGCTGGCGAGCGCGCCCCCCAGCGGATAGTAGACACCTCCGGTGCCCCCCGTGCCGAGCGACAGAAACTCCCTGGACTGTCCGCCGTCCGTGCACGCGAAGAGGAGGGGGAGGAAGCCGGCGGCGAGGGTGAGTTTCACGATTCGTCTCACTAGGTGTGTGGTGCACATGGGCGTCCATCTCCGGGCATGGAAACGCAGCCCGGAAACTGTCGGGAGACTTGTGTGGGGTCCAGCGACGGCGGGGAGATCCGGCGTAGGCTCACTCCCGGGGCCTTGCACCTCGAAAACCCACGGCGAGGGCCACGAGGCCCAGGCTGTCCGTGATCGGCCCCGGCAGCACCAGGGCCAACGCTCCGATGCCAAGCACGACCCTCTCCCACGGAACCAGCAGACGCCTGCCGAAGCCCATGCCGGCGGCAGCCAACGCGGTCACACCTGCGATTCCCGTCACGAGAGTCAGCGCGATCTCTACGGGCGTGCCGTCCAGGATGAGAGCCGGCCCATAGACGAACATGAACGGCACCAGGAAGCCCGCTCCCGCCAACACCGCGGCCGCCATGGCCGTGCGGACCGGAGGTGCACCCGCGATGCCCGCCGCGGCAAAGGCGGCCAACGAGACCGGAGGCGTGACGTTGGAGATGGCGCCGAAGTAGAAGATGAACAGGTGTGCAGCGAGGAGCGGAACGCCCAGTTCCACCAGTGCCGGCGCACCCAACGCGGCCAGAACCACGTAGGCGGCGGTCGTGGGAAGGCCCATGCCCAGCACCACCGATCCCATGGCAGTGAGCACCAAAGCCGCCAACAGGTTGCCTCCGGAAAGCGTAACGATGAGCTCGGACATGCGCAGGCCGATGCCCGTGAGCGACGCCACGCCCACCACGACGCCGGCGGCCGCGCACGCGGCGGCGACCTGAACCGCTCCCCGCCCAGCGCGCTCCAGAATCCGCCTCAGTTCATCAGCGCCCAGGCGTGTCGCTCCCCGCAGAAAGGTCAGCCCGTAGCCGGAGACGACACCCCAGAACGCCGCCCGCATGGGGGAGCGTCCGATGGCCAGGAGCGTCACGATCGCTGCCAGCGGTAGCAGCAGGTGCAGTCTGTCGACCACCCGCTCCCCGTCGCCGTGTTCGCCCGCTTCCAGCCCCATGCGTCCGGCGCGGAAATGGATCGCCGCGAGGAGCGCCACATAGTAGAGGATTGCCGGAATGACCGCGGCAGCCGCCACGCGCGCATACGAGATGTTGGTCCACGTCGCCAGAATGAACGCGCCGGCACCCATGATGGGCGGCATGAGCTGGCCTCCCGTGCTCGCAGCCGCTTCGATCGCCCCGGCGAAGAACGGCTTGAAGCCGGCCCGCTTCATGAGAGGGATGGTGAACGTGCCGGTGGTCACCACGTTGGCTACGGCGCTTCCGGACAGGGACCCCATGAGGGCGCTGGCCACGGCAGCGGTCTTGGCCGGCCCTCCGCGGGTCCGCCCGGCCACCCGGTCGGCCAGCGCGATCAGCAATGCACCGCCACCGGCCACGTCGAGCACCGCCCCGAAGAGCACAAAGAGGTAGACGAAGTCCGCGGATACGCCCAGCGGCACACCCCAGATTCCCTCGGTGGATAGGAAGAGGTGTTCGACGATGCGCTGCGCGCCATACCCGCGGTGGGCGAGGAACCCCGGAAGATGTGGGCCGGCCAGCGCGTACACGAGCGCCAGCAGACACACGACCACGAGGCCCCAGCCGGTGGTTCTGCGCGCGAGCTCCAAGACGAGCAGGACTGTGAGCGCGCCCGCGATCAGGTCCAACGAGGTCGGCGAACCCGAGCGCTGAACCAACTCCTGGTTCTGGGTCACGAGGTAGGCGCAAACGGCCACCATGATCAGCGCGAGCACCCACCCCGATCCCCTGGACCATGGCGTGCCGTCTCGGCCCTCGGTGCCGCTCCGACCGGCCTCGTCGCCCCCGGCAACCGCCAGGCCAACGCCGAGAAAGCCGAGTACGGCCATGAGGGCGAGGTGTACGGGGCGTTGCACCAACGCGGTGAACGGAGAGACCCCGGCAGCGAACAGGTGAAACGCTGCCGCGCCGGTCGCCGTCACGAGAATGACCGTCCGCCGCAGCCGACCTCTGGGATTCAATTGGGGCATGGCCGGATGCTACTTGGCGGCGGCGCCTCGCGCGAGCCCGGGCCATGCTGCTCTATTGGCGCCCATGCCGACACCCATCTTGCAGATCGTTGCACCTGTCTTCGCCGTCATGCTCCTGGGCTTTCTCTCTCGCCGGCTCCGGGCCATCTCGGAGGAAGGCGCGAAGGGGCTCGTCTACTTCGTCTTCTACTTCGCCATCCCGGCGTTGCTCTTCCGCAGCATGGCACAGATGGAGCTTCCGCCCCGGATCGAGTGGGGCTTCCTGCTCGCCTTCTACGCGGGGTCCATCACGATGTACGCCGCGGGGATGGCTTCTGGTCGCTTCGTTTTCGGCCGACCCCCGGACCAACAGGCCATATTCGGCATGTCCGCCGCGTTCTCGAACACCGTGCTGGTCGGCATCCCCATCACCCTCACGGCGTTCGGGCCCGAAGCCACGCTGCCGGTATTCCTCATCGTCACGTTTCACTCGGCGACGTTCATGCCGCTCACGGCCGGCATCATCCAGGGCAGTCGCGGCACCTCAGGGGCCTTGGCCAACCACCTCACTACACTCTCGGCGGAACTACTGCGGAATCCGATCGTCATGGGCCTGTTCCTGGGTACCGCCGTGAACCTCGTCGGGTTGGAACTGCCCGGTCCGCTCGATGACATGACGGCGCTGTTGGGAGGCGCGGCCGTACCCTGTGCGCTGTTCGCGCTCGGCGCGTCCCTGGGCGGCTACCCCCTCATGGGGGACGTCGGCCCGGCGGTTGTGCTCACCGGTCTCAAGCTGCTCATCCACCCGATGTTGGTCTGGGTGGTCGCGGTTCCGGTGCTGGGTCTGAGTGGCCTATGGGTCGACGTGGCCGTC
>CAYYVH010000366.1:0-4083 GCA_964475075.1 uncultured Anaerolineales bacterium
CGACTACCTCTGTGAGGCGATCGAAGCTCATCAGCAGGGCTGTTCCGCTCCCTCACTGCTGCCACCGGCTCACACGGGCTGAACGGTTACTCCTCCGGTTGTTGTGTTATGCTGTTTGCTATAGGAAGTGGATAGGGGGCAGACCCGGCGGGCGCCGCACTCGTGTCGTTCTGGCTCTCCGAACGTGGGAGCAGGTGAAGCAACGATACGGAAGCGTGGATTGGTTGAAGGGCGTGCCCGAAAACGACGATGCGGCGTGGTTCCGAGCGGTTCTCACAGAGGGAGCCCGATTATCACGACACATCGCTTTGTGGACAGGGCTGTCACTCAGGCGACCGAGTCACGGCTACCCGGCCGGCTCGTCGGTAATTTGCGGGTAAGGTTGTCCAATACCGTCGGTGGCCGGACCAGAGCAACCCAGTTGTAGGAGGAGCGAGACGCGACAATGAACGAGACTGGGACACAGCCGCGCATGTTGGCGCTCGCGGTCCTGGCGGCAGTCGCCGTGGCCGTGGGGTTTCGCCTCGGGGATCTTCTCAATGAGGAGCCGCGGAGGGTCAGTACGGGCCAGGCAGAGACCGCAACCCCCACAGAAACCTGGACGCCAACGGCAACCGCCACGCTTCCCTATGCCCTGGAGACGGTCACGCCAGGCGGCCCCACACCCACCATAGAGGGGTTTCTGCTGGAAACACCGTCTTCGACGCCACCCTACCCGAGGCCTATCTACACGGAGCAAGAGGCGGTTGACTGGTCGCTGGAGCTAGTGCCAGACGAATTGGACACCTCGGGCGAGATTGCCATCCTCATGCCGTACAGCCAACTCGATCAATGGAGGGGGGGGTCGAGTCCCAATACAGCCCCGGACGCCCCGGTGTGGCTGGTAGGTCTCCTTACATACGGGGCAACCATGTTCGACGTTGTGTTGCCTTGGTTCGGCTTCTCCGGGCCGGACGATCCTGGTCTGCCAACGGCTGTGTCTGGTAGCGCGGCGCACAGCAACTGGGAGATAGAAGGCCTTTTCTACGGGTGGGACGCCAACAGCGGTAGTCTTGTGGGACGCGGCGTGCTCACCAACGAGGCTTCTCCAATGTACTCAAGCTCATCAATGAGCTACGCCTCACTCGTTGCCTTACCAGGGCACTCCATGCAAATACAGCCGGCGACGCCTATCCCGTCTGCTACGCCGGGTCCGACACCCACGAACATCGCGCCGATGTATCCAGGCGACTCGTGAGGAGCGGCCTGACGAGGAGCCGACGGGGTGTGACACGAGACTGCGAGGGAAGGTTGGGAAATGCGCCATTTGACAAGGGTTCTCTTGCGGCCGGCCCTCGTTGCCTTGACATTGCTTTGCATCGTCTCTTTCGGGCCCGAGACCACCTCCGGCCAGGGCACCGGGGGGCACGGGGACGGCATCAGGACGGACTTCACGGACTGCCACATCGGGGAGATCCCCGGGGATCCAGATGACCCAATGAGCCTCAGCCTGCCAGGGCTGGACGTTATGGGAGAGCCACCGTCCACATGCAAGCCTACTGGCAGCCGTATGACGGCCGATCTGGGGCACAGTTGGTGGCTTCTTGCATCGGCCGGGGACGAGGGCGGCGGCCTCCGGGTCGCAGCACGGCAGATGGCGAGAGTGCTTCAGACGGTCCGGTATGGAAGCCGGAGCTATTTGCAGGGCGCCGGCTGGCTCACCACCGATCAGCTGGACTACCTGCGTTGGGGGTCGTGGCCCCCTAAGCCGGGGTGGTTTTCCAAGTACTGTGCCGTTGTGGGCCCGGGCTTGGCACAGATGTTCTCTGGTCCAGCAATGGAGATCGACGTCGCCAGCAACAACCCGCCGCCAACCCTTGCTACCGTATTGCGGTTGGAGAACGAGTCAGCGTGCAACTTAGACCCTAAGCGATGCTCCGGCGGCAATCCGAACGTTACAGAGTGGGTCTGGGAATGTGGGTGGGACAGACACCAGCCCTGGGTCACGTCCGCGATGTCGCCCTTAACTCCGCTTCACAGCGATGACCCCCCGGAGATTCTGAGGTTGGACCACGGATTCCAATCGGACGATACAAGGGACGGCAACGACGCCCTGACGCAGTTTCGGAACCACGCCTACTTCGTGGCGCCGCTATATCTTGGCGGTCCTTACTACAACGAAACCTCCGAGATCTTCTGGGGAAACAACGATTACGGCGAGCATGACGGACAGCGCGTTCAGATCTTCTACCCGATCCAGGGGCACCCAAAACCGCTCGATCAATACAGGTGGCAAGTGTGCATGGGGAACGTAGAGCCCTGCACGAACGGACAGGAGCCAAGGCCAGGCTGCTCAAAACCCCCCGGCCACGGAAACATCAGAATCACGCGCGTGGAGCCGGACACCAACTATAAGTGCGTCAATTGCGAGGTCAAGCTGTGGGCGGAAACCAACTGCCGGCCGTTCTGGTGGACGGTCGTGTCCGATTCCGCCGGCTTGGTAAAGCAGACAGGCCTGCCGAATGCCAATCCCTTTGTAATAGAGCTTGACGAAACGAAGTTGAGGACACAGCCGTATTCAGGGGAGGCGGGCAACGCGATCGTAGTTAAGATCTACGACGTCGTGGCGCCTAACTACTGGGACGCCGAGGTAGTAAGGGTCTGGCGAGACGCCCAAGGGGTCCATCACCTACAGGTGTGCGAGATAGAGGTCGCGGGCATTGTCATCCGCCGGATAAATGACCTCACCCCGGCCGAGTGCGATTTCTTCCAGAACAACCTTAGGTGCGGATGGGCGGTGCAGGATCTCCCAGCAGAGGTGGATAGACTGCGGCAGCAATACTTCCCCGACTACTGCGGCGACCCGGGTGTCATGAACGCCTTCCGCCATGCCTACATTAGTTGCATCGCGGCGCAGCGCTGTGGAGGAGCACAGAACTCGAAGGAATTGTGGGAGGCACATGAGGAGTACGAAGGCAACGCGTGCGAGCAGGCCTCCATGGATCTGCACAACAATAAGGCGGGGCGCAGGAACGTCCAAGGGTGTACAATTAACTGTCCGTCATGCGTCGACAAGGTCATGGATGATCTCGAAGCGGGACGTCTGAGGTGGTCGAACGAACACGTGCAGTACTACCAGAGCGGGCAGCCGGTCCCGCCTCTGGAGCAGTGCCCCAATTGGGAGAACGAACTGGCCGACGGAGATCCGTGCACGCCCAATTACCCGTAGAATCCGTCCAAGGCAAGAACCTGCCGGACGCAGCCCCGGCCCGTGACCTTGCCGGACTTGACGGCCACAACGACGGCTACAACGCACTTTACATAGTCACCAAGGAGGAATAGGCACAATGAGGGCGATCGCAAGAATCCTAGCCGTCGTCCTGGCGTTGGCGGCCACCGCCTGTGCGAGCAATTTCGACAACCCGCCAGCGGGGCCAACGGTCGCGCCAGACCCCTATCTCGGGGAGTGGCTCCCCGCGCAGGGATCGAGCAGCAACGATAGCGTGTTTGTGGAGGAGGGCACGAGCGGCGAAGCCATGGTGACGGTGGATCTGGAAACGGATGAGACCATCACAGGGACGGTGCAGCTCACGGACGTTGGCGGCGACACCATCGCTTCCGTTCCGGGGAATGAGGGATGGCAGCATTTCAAGGTTGAGGCCCTCACCGACACACTCCGTGTTTGGCAGATGGACGAAGCGAAGCTGAGGACGGACGTGGAGACAGGCATACTCGCTGGTGAGGTCGTGACGCAAACGGGAGAACCCGGCGAGGACCTCGTACGGGTAACGGCGTCCGAGACAGAGTTGGCAGAGTACCTGATCGACCATCCAGACGTTTTCCCTGTGTCCCCCAACGGCGAGCTTCAACGTAGCGAGGCCGCCGCGTTACTGACCGAACCCGAGCCCTCGCCTTTCCGCCAGCGGCGCACCGTGGCGCTGACCGCCCTAGGGGTACTTGCGCTTGTTGTCCTGGCGAGTGCTCTTCAGGCGCGGAGGGAGAGCTAGCGGCCGGCTCTTTTTTAGGGCGGGCGAAGCTCCTTTCAGAAATTTGACTACGAGGGTGCCAGCTCGATCTCCGGATCCTTCGTCCTGATCTCCTCGA
>CAYYVH010000367.1:0-4080 GCA_964475075.1 uncultured Anaerolineales bacterium
GGTGCTGAGCCCGGCGCCCCAGCCGCGCACGCGCCCCCGCGCCGCGTCCGAGCCCCCGCCCAGCCGCGGCGCCGCGCCTGCCGCGCGGTAGCCCGCCCGCCGATCGCGCCGGTCCGGCTCGGCCACGATCAGGCCGCGGAAGGTCACCACGCCCCGACCGTTCTGGCGAGCTATATGGTCCGGCCCCGGCGGTGCGACGGCGATCTGAGCTCGGGCGGCGCCCAGCAGGGCGCAGATGAGAAGGGCCAACGGCTGCCGCGCTCGGTCGCTCGAATACCACAGCAGCAGGGCGCCAATCGGCAGCGCCGACGCGGCAAGAAGCAGACCGGTCGGTGGTCCGAGGCGTGCCGTAAGCGCCATGCCACACAACCAGGCCACCGCCAGCCGGATGAGCGTCATCGGTCCGTATTCGGAGAGATCGTCCGGGGTTTTCCCGGAGGGACTTGGCATGCAACCGCACACGCCTTGAGCCTAACCTGAACCGGCGCGGGACACCAGGGGGTACGCGCCGCAAATGCGCCACGATTGCGACAGTGGGCGGCCCGATGACGGTCACTCCCGCGGTCCGTCTCCTTGATCCGAGCCCCAGTCGTCGTGCCCGTCCCGTTCCAGCTTCAGCTGCTCACCCAGGCGGTGGTATTTGAGCTCGTCGCTGCGGCGGTAGGTGGAAGACTCCCAGGCATGCGGCAGGAAGAGAATGATGACCACGCCAGCCGCTTGGAGGCCAAGGCCGGCGATGAACCACCGCACCGCGGACCGGCCCTTCGATGAGGCGATGAGTGCCGTGATGACGGGGCAGATAAGATAGACAAACAGGTATGCGCCGGCAAAGGGCAATGCGTCCATCGCTACGACCTCAAGCAGCGGGTTTCACTCGACAAGATCCTATCCGCCCTTCTGTTTCACCTGGTAGCCCAGGGACCTTAATTCCCCGATCAACCTGTCGCGATGGTCGCCCTGTACCTCCAGGTCGCCGTCCTTCAACGTGCCGCCGGCACCACAAAGCCCCTTGAACCGCTTCAAGAGCTTCTTCTTCATGGTTGCATCGCCCTTGAGGCCACTGATGATCGTGACCGTCTTTCCGCGCCGCCCTTTTCGGTCCCGCGCCACGTAGACGGTCTGCTGGCCGGGCGGGGACGGGTCAGGTGACCGCTCGGGCTCCGAGGGCCGCTGGGGGTCCGTAGAGTAGACGAGCCTGTTCTTGTCACGCATGGACTCTCACCCTCCAACCGAGACGCCACGGGGAGGCCTACGGCCCTCGAGGGCCGTGGTTCGAACCGCCCGTCCGTTCCGCCGGCCGGCACTCCCAGAAGTGGTCCACCGGACCGTGGCCAGCGCCGATATCCATGCCCACGCCGCCGCGTATCGCTCCGGTCACGTAATCCTTGGCCGTCCCCACCGCTGTGGGCACGTCCGCCCCCTTGGCCAGCTCCGCCGCAATAGCCGCGGCGAACGTGCACCCCGTCCCGTGGGTGTTCTTTGTCTGGAGGCGAGGGGCGCGGTACGCGTAGTACTCCTGGCCATCGAACAGGATGTCGACGCTGTCCTCGCTGTCGAGCAGATGACCGCCCTTGACGACCACGTTGAGTGCCCCCATGGCGCGAATTGCGCGCGCTGCTCGGTACATATCGTCCAGCGTGCGCACCGCGTTACCCTCCAGAACCCCCGCCTCGTGCAGGTTCGGCGTGACGACGAGGGCCAGCGGCAGCAGCAGCTCGATCAGCGCCTGCCGCGCCTCAGGCACAAGCAGCGGGTCGCCGCTCTTGGCCACCATGACGGGATCGACGACCACCGTGCGCACACCGTGGTGCACCAGCCGATCCACCACGGCCTGGATGATCGCCGTGCAGGACAGCATGCCCGTCTTCACCGCGTCGGCACCGATGTCGGTGAGCACCGAGTCTATCTGCCAGGCGACAGTTTCGGGCGGCAGCTCGTGCACCTTCTGCACGCCCAGCGTGTTCTGCGCCGTGATGGCCGTCAGGGCGCTCGTACCGAACACGCCACGTGCCTCGAACGTCTTCAGATCGGCCTGGATGCCGGCTCCACCACCCGAATCCGAGCCGGCGATTGTGAGTGCCGTTCGCTTGGTCACATTACCCCCAGGTTACACGCGCCATCGTATTCGAGGGCGCAACCCGTGTCAACAAACATCCATCCTGTGGGCTTGTCAAGCCCCATGTGGGCCGCGCCCCCAGCACCGTCGCCTCACCGTCCACCGGCCGCCACATACAGCAACGTGGCCACCGTCCCGCCGGCGAGCAGTATCCAGTCCAGCCTGCCCAGGCGATAACTGTGGCGGTACGTACGGCCGGAGCGTGAGAAGCCACGCGCTTCCAGCGCCTCTGCTAGCTCGTCGGCCAGCTTGAAACTCTGGTACAACACCGGCAGTGCCAGCACGTGGTAGTTGCGCAGTGACGCCAGCCCCACGTCGAGCCGAATGCCGCGGGCTCGCTGAGCGTCCCGGACGGCCGCCGCACGCCGGGCGATGACGGGCACGAACTGCATGGCCGCCATGAGCACGAAGGCCGCCGGATACGGTACCCCACCCGCCACGAGCGCACTGCCCAGGTCCTCGGGCGGAGTAGACCCAAAGACCAGCGCCGCGGCGGAACCGATCGCCACCAACCGCAGCACCGCGGTGAGGGCCTCCTGCCACCCGGCACCGTAGAACGAGAGCAGGAACACCAGTGCGCCCATCAGCACGCCCAACCGCAACACGCGGAGCAGCAGCCATTCTCTTCCTGCGGCCACTGCGGTGACCACGATTACACCGAGCACCACGCCAAGAGCGCGAGCGTCAGACGTGAAGGCGATGGCGACCACGGCCATCACGAGCAAGATGAGCCGTGTCCGCGGATCGGGTGTCACGGCAGGGTACCTCCAAGCGGCAGGATTTCGCGCAGCCACGTACGCCCCCCCGGCCGCAAGCCGGCTTCACGAAAAGATGCCACATCGCGCATGACCGCCGCTGGGGTGCCGTCGGCCACAAGGTGCTCCTGGCCCAGCACCAGCCAACGTCGAGACGTTGCATCGGCCAGCGCTACGTCGTGGGTTGCCACGATCACCGTCCGGCCTTCCGCGGCGAGCTCATGCACCAGCTCTACCAGGGCTACCCGGAACCGCTCGTCCTGACCTGCTGCCGGCTCGTCCATGAGCACGATCTGCGGCCGCGCCGCCAACGCTGCAGCGAAGGTCACCCGCTTCTTCTGCCCCTCGCTCAACCTAAACGGCGACCGGTCCAAGAGCGGACCCAGGGCGAAGCGGTCCACGAGTGCCTCGACCCAGGCGGCATCGTGGACGCCCAGCACACGCGGCCCCACGTCCAGCTCCTCGCGCACCGTTGGTCGGAAGAACTGATCGTTGGGGTTCTGGAAAACGAAGCCCACCTGTCGCGCCAGGTCGCTCACTGGCCGGTCGGCGATCGGCCGGTCGAGGATGCGTATCGTGCCTGCCCGGGCCCGGCGCAAGCCATTCACGTGCTTGAGGAACGTGGTCTTGCCCGCACCGTTGCGGCCCAGCACCGCCACGGTCTCCCCAGCCCCGATCGCTGCCGTCATGTCGAGCAGCACCAGCCGGGTGTCGTTGGTCATCGTGACCTGCTCCAGCGCCACGCCCGTAGGGCCCGGGTCCGTGGCTGGCGGCGACTGGGCCAGCTCCACGGCAGACACCGCGCCCGGCGGCATCCGCGCCGCCAACGCCGCCAGCGTGAGCGGCACCGGATCGAGCCCCAACTCGTGGCCGAGTCGCACCGGCAGGGGCAGATTGACACCGTGGGGTCGAAGGTCTTCGGCGAGGACCTGCGCCGGTGAGCCGTCTCGCACCATCCGGCCATCCTCGAGGACAATCAGGCGGTCCACATCCGCCAGAACGGGGCCAAGCCGGTGCTCGGCGACGACGATCGTGACTCCGGCAGAGGCGAGCCGGGCCAGAATCGCGCGCAGTGCCTCGGCCATCTCGGGGTCCAAGTGCGCGAACGGCTCGTCCAGGACCAGCACCGACGGGCGCACGGCCAGAGCGGATGCAACGAGGACGCGCTGCATCTGGCCACCGGACAGCGCGTGGGGAGGCCGGTCGAGC
>CAYYVH010000368.1:0-4074 GCA_964475075.1 uncultured Anaerolineales bacterium
GTCCCATCGCACACCCCTGCCGGCGCATCGGCGCCCTCGGTTGCACGGTCTTATTTGTTGACACGCCCTTGGTGTCTGGATGAATAGGGGCATGGCTGGGGCGCGGCAGGCGCTGTGTGACTCGCTGACGTGCTCCTCGGCAGCTGGCAGGCCTGGGCTGCTGCGGGCTACCCGTCGGAGTGAGGAGGGGCGGGCGCAATAGTCCCGACGGCGCGACCCTCCTCGTCCTCGACGACGAGCTTCGCGCGCAACCCGAGCCCCGTAAGGATCGAGACTAGCGTCGACAACTTCCAGTCCGTACGGCGCTCCGCCTTTGAGAGATCCGATTGCGACATGCCAATCCGCGCCGCGAGTGCGGTCTGGCTCATCCCGCAACGTCGCCGAACCTCGGCCAGCGACAAGCGCGGTCCACGCGCAGGCTGTGCCATCGCGCGTCGGCGCGAGATCCATGCGCGCCACAGCGGGCTGGTTCCATACCGCGGGTTCGCGTAGCACAGCCGCAACACTCGCTCGGCGACATCGCCGAGCGGATCCGCCGCGATGGCCTGCGCGACCGGCTGCCAGTCGTGGAGATCCCCACGCTCAAGCAGGTCATCGAGCGCGGCGTCGCCCAGGTTGGCAGCTGGGGTGTCCTCCGGATAGTCGAGGTGCCGGTGCATCACGGACCGGCCTCGGCCAGACGCTCCAGCATCGCCACCGACAGCGCGCGACATGCGTCCGCCACCGTGGTCCAATCTCGCCAGCGGGGCTCTAGGCGGCGGTAGTGCTGCAGATCCACCTCCGATAGGTCGTAGGGCCGCGGCTCGGCGAGCTGACGGGCGAGCTGGGTGGCGTTGCGTGCCCCGCTGGGACCCAGCTGGTCCTCGTAGTAGGCGTCGAGAGAGAGCAGCACATCGGCGGATGCCGGTCCGACGCGATCGGCGAGCGCAACGACGTCGATGTAGTCCCGTGTCGCATTGCGCACGAGCACCATCCAGGCTTTCAGGCGGGTCATCTCGTGCAGCGTTGGCACACGGATCGGCCCGTGGGCGGTCACGTGTACCTCCACCTCCAGCGGGACACGTCGGATGAGGTTCCGGACGCCGGTCTCCACGCCATCGAGGCTACCGAGGATGAGCACCGGCCGCTTTACGCGTGCCGTGATCCAGCCGTCCGAATCCTCGAGGTCGCCGAGCACGGCGTCGAACCGAGCTCGCAGGTCTGCTACTACATGATCGTCGTCGAGCGACACGCGGTGGTGTGCGAACTCAGCCGCGGCCGTCCCGCCCACGAGCACGGCGTCTGGCACGATGCGCTGCAGGCGCGCGGCCGCGCGCAGCACATCGTCCCAGTCTCGATCGGTCGACCTCATTATGTCGGGCACATAGTGATTCTATGCACTATGTGCTCCGGCAGCAAGTTTCGTTTGCTCCCGTCCCACGGCTCTACGGTCACCTACTCGAGCAGCCCCTCCAACGTGGTGATGAGGTACCGTACCCGCTCAGCCAACGCCGTCTTCTCCGGCGAGTCGATCATCCAATCCGGGGTCGGTGTGTCGCCATCGAACTTGTCCAGCAAGTTCTCCATCTTGTTGATCGCCCCCTGGACGCTGGCGCCGTTTTCCCCGCGGCACCACCGACCGACGATGTTTGCTGCTGTCATCGCACGGTTGGACGATGCGTTTCGCAGGCCCGCCTTGGCGTTTCACTACCGGACACTTTCTGAACGGTCTCTCTTGGCGTACCAGTGACAGGCTTCCTCGACGAGTTCCAGGTTGGTGACCAGGAAGATCGGCTCCTTGTGGCCGACGTCCCACCAGGCAATGGCTTGGACGGGCCCGTAGGCCTGTGCGGTGAAGGTGACGTCGGGGAGGCCGAAGCAGTCGCCCGGCTGGACAGCCAGTTCCGTGTAGGAGAACGTGTCCTCGCCGTCGGCCAGCCGCGTGTTCTTGGCGGTGCGACAGACATACGACCAGGCGTAGCCAGCGATGGCGGCCTGGAGCCCGATCCCATCGAACTCACCATCGCCCACGAAGATGACGTCGCTGCCGGCCGGCACCAGCGCTTGCACTTGAGCCAGCAACTCCACGTGGGTCTCTTCGGGGAAGTGGCCTTTGGTCCCCTCGACAACCACCCAGGCCAGGGGCAGGGTCCTCTTGCGATGGACCACATTGATCAAGAGCGCCAAGCACCACGACCGACCTCACTGCCATCCATCGCCAGGAGCAGCGCTTGCTCGGCGAGCTCAGCCAGCAGGGCCTGTGAATAGGGCAGGAAGTACACCTCGCCATCAATCTGGTCTTTCTGCAGCCAGCGCGCGAACCGCTTGGCCCGGCTGTCCGGCTTGGTCGCGTCGGGTACCTTGCCGGCCACGGCTGGCAGGTTGACCCGCCGACTCCCGACGATGCCACTGATGAGGCCAGCAAGCGTCTGCAGGTGTCGGGCCTGGTTGCCAGTGGGATTCCCAGGGTGAAGTTGCATCAGGGCCGTATGAATGGCACGATATCGTCTGAGGTTGTCACTCATGGCTTGCTCCTCTTCCAGTCCTATGGAATTAGAGCATAACCCAGGTGTCAACCTCTCATTATCTCACTAATGATGACCGCCCGGAAGTGTCCGGTAGTGAATCCTTCAGGTAGACCAGGCGGTCAAAGGCGTCTTGTCGCTTGAAGTAGCCACGATCTACGAGGTAGGAGAGACAGGCAAGGGCCAGGTCGGAGTGGGGATCGATGAGGCAGACGCCGCGACCCTTGTTCACATGTTGCAGGAACACCGACTGCAGGAGCTTGGATCTGCCGGTGCCGGTTGAGCCCCAGATCAGGCCGTGGAAAGCCTGCTTCCGTGGGGTGAGGCGAAACGGGGGGTGCTTGGCACCGACCGTCCCAAGAACAATGTCCTCAGGGGCGGGAAGCTCCGGCACGCTATCTCCCGCTGGAGGATCGAGAAGATGCACCGTTGCCGGATCGGGGAGTGCGTATGACGCGCAGCTTGGTGGAGCCGGCGGTGGTCACCGGCTCAGGCACATCAAGTGCGTCGTCAGAGAAAGGCTCAAGGTAGGTATCAAGCTCGTCCACGTCTGCAGGAAGTGCGCCGGTTGCACCAAGCGCCTTGCCCATGACGAGGATTTACATGACAAAGACGATGGTGGAGGCGGCGCCCAGAAGCGCCCCTAACTCCGGCAGGTTTATAAGGGCCAGCAGGCAGGCAACACCCCAGGCGCAAAGTAAGCTCTGCCAGGCTTGCTTGAGTTGGCGCGCCTTGGGTTGCCCAGGCTGGCCGTGCCCGGCGTAGACGCGAGTGACTTCCTGAATGGTATGTGTTCACCCCCTGTGAGCCACCACGGGGTCGCGTAGGGTGCGTTGACGGCTCAGATTGGGCCGCCGGACTTGCGTACACAGTCGGAATCGGGTATGGTGTCCGTGATGTTGCAGCGACTGATGCGAGACCGAGGCGTGAGCGCGCCGGACTCGGAGGTCCGGCAGCTTCGGGCTGAGAACAGCCGGCTCAAGAGCGACAACGTGCGCCTGAGCCGGGAAGTGGAGCGTTTGCGCGCGACGGTGGCGGAACAGAAGGAACGGATAGACGGTCTGTTGACGCTGGGCAAGAACCTGAAGGCGCAGATGGCCGAGCTGGAGGCGCGGCTGAAGACGAACTCCAGCAATTCCTCCAAGCCGCCATCGAGCGATGGCCCGGAAGCCCCGCCGCGGCCAGAGCGCAAGAAGAGCAAGCGCAAGCGGGGCGGGCAGCCAGGACACGAGGCCAACACCCGCCGCATGATCCCTTCCGATGAGGTGGACGAGCAGGTGCCCGTGAAGCCGAAGCGGTGTAGCCACTGTGGCCGGCCGCTGGCGGGAGAGGACCCGGATCCGCAACGGCATCAGGTGATCGACATCCCGGATCCACGGGTGATCGTCACGGATTAACTGCTGCACAAGCTGTTCTGCCCGCACTGCGGCGGCTGGACCCGGGGTGACTTGCCGCCGGGAGTCAGTTCGAGCTGGTTCGGGCCGCGGCTGCACACGCTGGCGAGTCTGTGGGTGGGCCGCTTCAAGCAGAGCAAGCGCGACATCCAGGCGCAGGTGCGGGTCCTGTTCCG
>CAYYVH010000369.1:0-4069 GCA_964475075.1 uncultured Anaerolineales bacterium
ATAGCTGATCCGAGTCCCCCCGCACCACACCCCAGCTCCCAGCTCCCAGCTCCTAGCTCCCACCTCCCACCTCCCACCTCCCGGTGATGCAAGCCCGCTGCTCTGGCCAATCCTGGGACTGTCAACAGCCGTCCTTGGCGCCACAGCGCTCATTCTCTCCTGGTCGCGCGGCGCCTGGTTGGCTGCCGCGTCCGCCGGGGCGTTGATGGCGTTGGTGTGGCTGCTCGCCACGCTGCGCCCGCCACTCGCCGCTCGCCGGTTGACGCTGGCTTGGGCCGGCACGGTCGCGGTGCTCGTGCTACTCCTGGCCGGCGCCACGGACCGCCTGCCGGGGGCGGTGACCGGTCGCGTGGCCAGCATCGGCGAGAGCTTCATGGTGTGGGACGTGGCCGACGCCGAGGTGACGGACGCGAACTTCGCCACGGTGGAGCGCGTCGCCCATTGGGAGGCGGCGGCAGCCATGTGGTCCGACCGGCCATGGCTCGGCCAGGGACCGGGGCACTACGAGCTCGTATACGACAGATACCGCCTGCCGCGTTGGTCCGCGCCCCTGGGCCACGCCCACAACTACTACCTCCACCTCCTGGCGGAGGACGGGCTGGTGGGCCTCGCCGGCTACCTGCTCTTCTTCGGGGCGTGCCTGGTCTTCGCCGTGCGCGCCGCATGGCGGCCCCACACGCCGCTCGAGGGTGCCCTCGGGCTGGGGTTGACGGGCGTCCTGGGTGCAATAGCGGTGCACAACTTGGTCGATAACGTGTTCGTGCACGAGACGACGGTCCACCTGGGGTTGCTCCTTGGGCTTACCGTCGCGGCGAGGGGACCACGGTGAGCACAATGGACGGCGATGGAACGCCGGCGGGCGGCGGCGAGGCGCTGACGCCTCCCACCCCTCCGGGGACCGGTGAGCCCCCGGACCTGGGCCGGCGCTTTGCCAGCTTCCGGACGTTGTTCTCGTTCGTGGTTGCCTTCGCGCTGCTGGGGTTCTTCCTGTACAAGCAGGGGCCGGACACCCTGGCCGATTCGTGGGCCCAGATCCGGGGCGCCAGACCTTGGCGCTACCTGGCAGCGATCGTCGCGTACTACACGGCTTTCCCGATCCGCGCCCTGCGCTGGCGGCTGCTGCTCCGGAATTCCGGTGAGCCGGCGGAGCGCCTGCCGTCCCTGCGGGCGCTTAGCGAGATCATTTACCTTTCTTGGTTCGCCAACAGCATCGTTCCGGCCAAGCTGGGCGACGTCTACCGCGGCTGGCTCCTGCGACGGCAGGGCGGGGCCACTTGGTCGCACGCCATGGGCACCATCGTCGCCGAGCGCATGCTGGACCTCGTGGTCCTGGTCACCCTCATGGTCGTCACCGGCTTCGTGACCTACGGCCAGGCGTTGCGCTCGGCGCTGGCCGGCAGCCCCCTGGCCTGCCTGCGGGGCGGCATCCACACCGAGGCCATCAGCTGCACCTTGCTCCAGCTCTTCGCGGTCGGCGGCCTGGGCGCCATTGCCATCGTCATCGGCCTGGTCGTCTTCGCCCGCTTTGGCACGCACCTGGAGCGCTTGCTGCCCGAGCGGCTGGCCGATGTATACATCCGCTTCTCGGGTGCCCTGGTGCTGTCGTTCGGCCAGTTTGGGCCACTCCTGGCGCTCTCGATCCTGGCCTGGATGGCCGAAGGCACCGCCTTCTGGTTCGTCGGGCTATCCCTCGGCATCCACTTGCCCCTGCCCCTGGTCATCTTCTTCAGCCTGCTCCAAGCCTTCATCACCGTCATTCCCCTCACCCCGGGCGGGCTGGGCTTCGAGATTCTCCTGGCCGGCGCCCTGAGCCTGCGGGGCTTCGGCGAGGCCGAGGCGTGGGCGATGACCGGCCTCTACCGCTCGATCACCTACCTGAGCCTAATAGTAGGCGGGGCGATCCTATACGCGATCGTTCAGTCCCGGCCGGACGGCAACGCCGCCGGACGCACGAGAGCCATGACGGATCATGGTACGCACGGGGAGCTCGGAGCTTGACGTTGGGAGCCGGGAGCCGGAAACTTGACACCCATCCGGTTGACGCGCCTCCACGTCGTGTCCGAGGACTGATAGCTGATAGCCGATAGCCGATAGCCTGTCCCAAGTCCCCAACCAACCGCCAACCACCAACCACGACCCGACCCATGCCCCCCACCCGGCCAATCACCATCGACACCACCCCCGCCCTCCGCCAGACCGCCGGAATCGGGCGGTACACGCGGGAGCTGGTCCGCGCCCTCGTGTACCGTGGCAGATACGAATACGTGCTGTTCGTCGCCGATCGCGCGGCACCCCAGGCGGTGCGGTCCCGCATCGGCGCCGCGGACATGGATCGACCGACGCCGACCATCCGCACTACCCGCCTGCCGGCGCGCCTGCACGCCATCCTATGGCACCGTCTCCGGCTGCCCATACCAGCCGAGCTCTGGACGGGCCGGATGAACCTCTACCACGCAACCGACTTCCTCGCCCCACCTCTGATGAGCACGCCTGCTGTCATCACGGTGCACGACCTGAGCTTCTTGCGCCATCCCGAACGGGCGGAGCCGGCGCTCCAGCGGCACCTGGCGCGCTCAGTTCCTCGTGCTGTTGTGCGCGCAGCCCACGTAATAGCCGACTCCCACTACACGAAGGGTGAGCTGGGGGCGCTCCTAGGCACGCCGGAAGCCAAGATTACCGTCGCCTACCCCGGCGTCGGCCCGGCCTTCCGGTGTGTGCGCGAAGGCGAGGTCTTGGACCGCGTGCGGCGGGAGCACGGCCTGACCCGGCCCTTCATCCTGGGCGTGGGCACCCTGGAGCCGCGCAAGGACTGGCCGGTGCTGATCGAGGCCTTCGCCCGCCTCGGGGAGGCGGCACCGGGCCACGAGCTCGTCATCGCCGGCGCACCGGGCTGGCTGACCGACGCCGTCAGCGGCGCCGTAGCGCGGAGCACGGCCCACGTGCGCCTGCTGGGTTTCGTCCCCGACGGCGACCTGCCGGCGCTCTACTCCCTGGCCGACGCCTTCGCCTATCCGAGCATATACGAGGGCTTCGGGCTGCCGCCCTTGGAGGCGCTGGCCTGCGGCACCCCCACGGTCGTGACCGCTGCCACTAGCCTGCCGGAGGTCGTCGGCGACGCCGCCCTCACCGTGCCACCGGGCGACCCCGGAGCCCTGGCCGGCGCCCTCGCCGATCTCCTCACCCACCAGGCACTACGCGACCTGCTTGCGGCACGGGGCCCCCAGCAAGCGTCGCGCTTTACGTGGGACGCCTGTGCGGAGGCGGTGGAACGAGCGTACGAGAAGGTTCTGGGGGGACTGGGAGTGTAATCTGGCTTGGGCTATCGGCTATCGGCTATCAGCTGTCAGTCGGGGAGGTCCGGCCGGGGCGGTCATGCACGGCTTGAGGGCTCTCGTGGTGCGCTTCCGCGCCTTTAATGGCGCACTAATGCTGGAACGCTAACGTTGTGTTTCGAGCCGACGCCACAAGCTCGCTCGAACACCTGACGCCTTTGGAGAACGTGGACCGTTCCACCTATAATCGCAGGCAGACACAAGCTGACGAATCCCATCCCAGTTTTTGTCTGATAGCTGATAGCCGATAGCCGATAGCCTGTCCCATCACCCAACAAACCCACAATCACCACCAACCACCCATCCCGTAAACTACCTAACAAGCACGACAATGACCGAACAAGTGCTCATCGTCGAAGACGACACACACATCGCCAAGATGTTGCGCCGCGGGCTCATCTTCGAGGGCTACGAGGCCACGGTCGCCCACACCGGGACCGAGGCCCTGGAGCAGGCCCGGGTGCGTATGCCGGACCTGGTGGTCCTGGACCTCATGCTGCCCGAGTTGGACGGGATGGAGGTCTGCCGCCGGCTGCGTGCGGCAAGCGACGTGCCGATCCTGATGCTCACGGCCAAGGAGTCGGTGCCGGACCGGGTGGCGGGGCTGGACGCCGGCGCCGATGACTACATGGTCAAGCCCTTTTCCTTCGAGGAGTTGCTGGCTCGTGTGCGCGCCCTCTTTCGACCGCACCAGCCGGCGGGAGGGCTGCCACCCACCTTTCACTTTCCCGATCTTG
>CAYYVH010000370.1:0-4042 GCA_964475075.1 uncultured Anaerolineales bacterium
GTTACTCGCCCATCCTGGGCACGACCTCGGCTACCCCTGTCCTCGGCCCGGCCAATCCTGCCGTCAACATCACAGGTTACTCAGGGACAACTGCCGATCCCATCCTGACCTTGGCCCTCTCCGCCACCTCCGCCACCCAAATGCTCATCAGCAACGACCACACTTTCCCATCCCAGTTCCAGTGGGAGCCGTTCGCCACGACCAAAGACTTGCACTCAGACGGCACCAGGTACATCTACGCCAGGTTCAAGGATGCCGCTGGCAATGAGTCCGCCATCGCCTTCGCCAAACCACCGCGTATCATGTACATCCAAAAAAGCTCAACGCTCGCCGGCCACCCCGCGCTTCTCCAGGTCAGAGTCGCGGCTGACCTCGGTGGATCCCAGGGCGCGGCTGCCTCTACCCTGAATGAACCTCAATCTCGCGTCGCCGCTGTCCTCAATGCCCCGCAGGTCAAGACCTTCTACCGCGCCATCGGCGGTCCCGCTTATACAGAGCAGACCATGTCGCTCAGAGGCAGCCTCTATTTGCTGTGGATCCCGGCCAGCCAGATGTCCAATGGCGTCGAATACTACTTCCAGGTCGAAGATGTTGACGGTAACGTGCTCGCCACGCTGCCTGAAACCAACCCTTCTGCCCAGCCCTTCTCCCTGCCGGCAGTTTCTCAATTGCAAGAGAACGTCACCGCCGGCCAGGACAACGCGGTTGAGTTCGCTGTCGGCCTCACCGTTCAAATCCCGGCCGGCGCTCTGACTGGTGATACCCAACTGCAAGTCGCACCGACCGCCGCCACCCCCAGTTCGCCGGCCGGCATGACGGCCACGGACGTCGGCTACGCTCTCACCCTGGCCAATGGCGCCACCACGTTTGCCCACCCCACGACGCTGACCTTCAGCTACGCCGACAGCGACGTGGCCGGCATGACCGCTGCTAACCTGCGCGCCTACTATCTGGACAACGGCGCCGTCAAATACGCCGGCGGCGCCGTGGACACCACCGCCCAGACCGTCACCTTCGAGACCACCCACTTCACCGACTTCTTCCTGGCCGAGGGCAGCACGATGTATCCAGCGCCTGTCACCCTCAGCGCGGCCGCCACCCCGATCACCATCCAGGCTTCGGTCGTCAACTACGTGCCGGTGCAGAGCGCCACGCTCTACTACCGCGTGGGCGCGGCCGGCGCCTGGCAATCGCTGCCCATGTCCCAGAGCGGCACTTACTACGAGGCTACCATCCCCGCCGGCGATGTCACCACCGCCGGGGTCGCCTACTACATCCAGGCCAGCGATGGCACGACCACGGCCACCTTCCCGGCCAGTGACCCGGTCAACAACCCGCAGGTTATCAACGTACCAGACATTCCCGCCGCCGTATCCGACCTGAGTGTCACCCAATCAGGTGCAAACGCTGTGTTGAGCTGGTCTCATTCAGACAGCAACGCCGATCACTACGAAATCTGGCGGGCAGACGACACCCCCTACTTCACCCCCGGCGATCCGGGTTCCAGCAAGATCGCCGACGTGACACCCGGGGCACCGGGCAGCACCGTGACCTACAGCGATGCCGGCAGCAAACTCGGCAACACCGCCAACAACAGTTTCTATGTCGTGCGCGCCGTCAACGCCATTGACCAGGCATCGGCCATCGCGAAGCGGGTGGGGGAGTTCGACTTTGCCCTGGCCCGAGACGCCTACAACACCATCACGCTTCCCCTCGGAGACAGCAGCCTGGCAACGGCCGATGATCTGGGGGCAGCAACGGGAGCGATGGTGGTCTCGCGCTGGGTGCCGGCCACGCAGAGTCTGGACAGCCGGATTGTGGGCGGGGCGGGGGAGAACTTCGCGCTGAGCGCGGGCGCCGCCTACTTCGTCTACACGCCCGGGAGCGGGCCGACGACGTTCAGAATGGTCGGGGAGGTGCCGGCTGCGGGCAGTGTACAGTTCACCGTCGAGCGGGCTGCTACCTGTCGGCTGAACCTGATCTCGTTGCCGCTGGATCGAGCTTCGCTTGGCACGGCGGATGAACTCGCGGCGGCGGTAGGAGGCGTGCCCGTGATATCTCAGTGGCAAGCAGCCACGAGGACCTTTGATTCTCAGGTTGTTGGGGTGACGGGGAACAACTTCAGCACACGGATTGGCTATCCTTACTGGCTGTGCGCGGACACGTCTGGTGGCGGCACTGCCTGGCCATAGAGCCGTTTACAGCCAGAGAATACTTCGACACTCTGCAACTACTCAAGCTGCCACAGTTATCGGCAGTTCGAACAGATGAAACGAATGCCATTCGATCAATCCCCGAATTCGTTGTCATATCTGGGAGCCGAATCCAGGGCGAGCCGGCTGCTCTCAGCGGGTACGCTGGCACTGACCCTGGCTATTGCACTGGGTGGAAATGTGTCTGCCGTTGGACCGTATGCGCCATCGGCTGACACGTATACGGACAGGAACAACGCAGACACCAACAACGGCAGCGATCAGAATCTGCTCCTGAGCGCATCCAGGGTAAGCGGCTGTGTCGAGACGACGTATCTGTGGTTCAAGTTCAGCATACCGTCTACGGGAACCACAATTGCCAGTGCCAGTCTGTCTTTGGCATTTCTGTCCTCGGGATCCGGGCCGGTAGACTTGGAACTTCGCAGCAGTGCTGACACATCCTGGAGCGAGTCGGGGTTGACATGGAACAACCAGCCTGGGCTGGAGACTGGTGTGCTGGGCACGGCTACAGGGGTAATGCCTGGCAGCATAGCGACCTTTAGCAGTGCAGCGTTGGCAGCGTATCTGAATGCGCGTCAGGGGCAAACGGTGTCCCTGGTGGCGCTGGCAGACTGTGATGGTTCGTGGTCTACCGAATCGGTAGCGCTGGACCTGCGGGCGCGGGAAAGCCCGAGCGGTTCGGGTGCGTCACTCACATTGCTTGACCCCAACACCATCACGCTGCTCTCACTGACCGCCAGAAGCGTTGGCCCGGCCGTGCTGCCTGGCTTCCCCACCGGCGCGGCCGCAGGGTCAGCCATAGTGTTGATCTGCCTGGGAGCCGGCGCCGTCGCCCGGCGGCGCGCAGGAAGAAGATGAGATGCGTGCCCTGAAGCGGCTCTTCTCAGCGGGTATGCTGGTAGCAATTGTGGCAATCCTGGCCGGCGGGAACACGGTTGCGCAGGGACCGTATGCCCCCTCGGCAGATACATACACGGACCTGAACGCCCCAGACGCGAACCACGGCGCGGACCAGCACCTTCTCCTGGGCGCCAGCAACCTGGCCGGCTGTGTGGAGACAACCTACCTGTGGTTTAAGTTCGACATTCCATCGGCGGGGAGCACGCTTGCGAATGCCAATCTGGCCCTCATGCTCGGTCCTGGGGCCGGCACCGTGGACCTGGAATTGCGTAGCAGCACCGACACATCGTGGAGTGAGACGGAGCTGACGTGGAGCAACCAGCCGGCACCGGACGCTGATGTGTTGGCCACGGCCACGGGCGTGACGCCGGGGAGTACAGCCACGTTGAGCAGCGCAAACCTCGCGGCGTACCTCAACGCACGCCAGGGGCAAACGGTATCCCTGGTAGTGCGGGCAGACTGTGATGGTTCTGTTTCCACATCGGTCGCCCTGGCGCTGAAGGCCCGGGAGCATCCAGACGGTTCGGGTGCGATATTGACGCTGACTCACGCTGATACGAGCTGTCCAGACTTTGAAGCCCCGCTCGGCATCGTAGGAGTTGAAGACGTCCAGGCCGTGGCCGGCCGCTGGCGGGACCCGGGCCAGTACGAACCTCAGTACGATGTGGTCTACGATGAGCTGATCAACATTCAGGATGTAATGAAAGTTGCAGTCCAGTTAGGACCGTGTCCATAACTGATGGCAATCGACAACGCGTTTCGAGCGACAAGGCGCCGGCCTCACCATAGTGAGAAACCAGCGCGATTACTTTTGCTGTAAGCAGGAGGCACACCATGTGTCGCAAACCCTTCCGTCTACTGACCGTCGTGTTCATCGCCGGCCTGCTCCTGGCCCTGGCCCTGAGTTCCCTCACCGCTCCCGCCCGCTC
>CAYYVH010000371.1:0-4000 GCA_964475075.1 uncultured Anaerolineales bacterium
CATCATCCCCATCGCGCACAGTCAGGACACGGCTGGTCCCATGGCCAGGACGGTCCGCGACGCGGCGATCTTGCTCGGTGCGCTCGTGGGCGTAGATCCACGGGACCCGGCCACCCTGGAGAGCCGTGGAAAGTCGTATGCCGATTACGCCCCGTTCCTGGACGCGAACGGCATGCGGGGAGCCAGAATCGGCGTGGCGCGCAACTTCTGCGGCTTCCACGAGAAGGTAGACGACCTGATGGAGGCGTCGATCGAGGAGATGAAGCGTCTGGGGGCCGAGATCGTTGACCCGGCGGACATTGAGACGGCAGGGCAGTTGGGGGAAACCGAGAAGACGGTGCTGTTCTACGAGTTCAAGGCTGATCTCGACGCCTACTTGGCGGGGCTGGGGCCCGATGTCGCAGTGCATTCTCTGGAGGAGGTCATCGCCTTCAACGAGTGCCATCGGGAGACCGTGATGCTCTACTTCGGTCAGGAGGCCATGCTCCAGGCCGTGGAGAAGGGGCCGCTGACGAGTGAGGACTATCTCGAAGCCCTGCGGACGAACCATCGTCTCTCCAGGGACGAGGGCATCGATGCGACGCTGCGCGAGCACCGACTGGATGCCATCGTTGCGCCGAGTGGCGGGCCACCGTGGGTGATCGACCTGGTCAACGGCGATCACGGTTTGGGCGGCAGTTCATCCCCGGCTGCGGTGGCTGGTTATCCCAATATCACCGTACCGGCCGGCTATATATTCGGCCTGCCCATCGGCATCTCCTTCTTCGGCGGTGCCTACCAGGAGCCCACGCTCATCAGGCTGGCCTACGCCTTCGAGCAGGCCACCCGGGTTCGACAGCCACCGCAGTTCTTGCCGACGGCTGACCTGGGTGGGTGACAGACGCATGAACACAGAGCTAAGCATCCGTTTGCTCGAAGCCTGTGACATCCAGCTAATTGCGGCGGCGTTTAGCGCTATCGGCTGGGACAAACCGGCAGCCCAATACGAGCGCTATCTGTCCGAGCAGAACGAGGGGCGGCGCACGGTGCTGGTGGCGAATGTGGGTGATGAGTTTGCGGGCTACCTGACCATCCGTTGGCAATCCGACTACCTGCCCTTTCGGCAAGAGAGGATACCGGAGATTGTGGATCTCAACGTACTCCCGCGCTTCCGCCGTCGTGGCATCGGCACGGCCCTCATGGATGAAGCCGAGCGTCGGATCGCTGAGCGATCACCTGTGGCGGGCATCGGAGTTGGCATGGACGCTGACTACGGTCCGGCTCAGCGCATGTACGTGCTGCGGGGCTACGTGCCCGATGGACGGGGGTTGACGTATCGTAGCCGTCACCTGAAATACGGGGATCGGGTTACGGTGGATGAAGCTCTGGCTCTTTTCTTTACGAAGCAACTAAATGGTAATTCAGAGAAGCTGCGCTGGCGCACATGAACATGTTCGGGCGTGTCGCACTGTGCGGTATGATCTCACTGTACAATGCGACGGAACCACCGCCCGGGCCGAGCAATCTGCGGTTAGCCGTAGGCAAGCGGCTGCTGCTCAAGGGCTTCATCGTCGGCGACCACCGCGACCGGCTCCCACAGTTCTTCGCCGACATGGGGCAGTGGATCGCTGAAGGCCGGATCAAGTGGCGGGAGACGATTGTGGACGGGATCGAGAACGCGCCGCAAGCGTTCATCGGTCTCTTCAAGGGTGAGAACTTCGGCAAGATGCTCGTCCGGATCGGCCCCGACCCGGCGGCGTGAGTTGGGTAGCGATGAATGATCCTGCTGCGCGAGTGGTCTCCGCTGCGTAAGACCGCTTAGGGTCTCCTCGGCACATTTTTCGCGCGTGAACTGAGGGCATCTACTACTGTGCACTGACAGACACACCGACATTGCACCGGGCTGCGAAGTGGTACGTCTTTCCAGGATCGAGGTTGGAGATCGTGTAGGTTTGCGTGCTGCCGGGCTGTGCTGGCAGAGGCTCGTCTGACCGTGACCGAATCGAAGAGGTTGAAGCCCTGCTTCTTGATCGTATACTGCGCTGGGCCTGTGTCCACCACAATCGTCGCCCCTTGATCGCTGGCCAGGTCTGCTCCGCCAAAGTTACTGGACCCGTCAACCAGGCGCGACATCCGCCTGCGTATCTACGAGTATCCACTTGATGTTGCCGTTGGGCCGGCGATCAAGGACCCGGAACTGGCCAACCTGCGCACCCAAAAGGCCCAGTTGGCTGACATCCGAAACACCCGAGTCTGCGGGCAGAGGCAGGCCAAAGGTGACGGGCTCCTGGAAGCGGTTCACACCCGGCAGCAGTTGGAAATCCCCCTGCACGGGATCGTCGGGTAGTGCTTCCTGGATGAGCAGGGGAACCCGAATGTTGACGCCGTTGGACGTGGCGGTGGAAGACGCGGTGGCCGTCGGCGTAGTCGTGGCTGAGCCAACAGGCCAGGCCTGACGCCAGTGGCTGGCAATCACCGGCAGGAAAACCCGGCAAGCCAATTGAGAGGCCCGCTGTTGGATATCCACGATGTTGACGAAACCACTGCCATCCGCATCAGGGGCACAGTCGTCGGGCACAACTGACGACGCGGGTGTGGCTGTCGCCGTCGGCGTCACTGTGGGTGTTGCGGTTGGCGTCATCGTCGCCGATCCCGTTGGTGTCGCTGTCGCAGACTCCGTCGGGGTGGCGGTTGGCGTGGAGGATGACCCAGCCAACAGGTCAATGACGTAGGGATCACCGGCGCCCAGGTCATTTCCGCCAGCACAACTGTCCGTGCCCGTCCCATGGGCCCAGTCCGAAGCAAAGACCACATAGCGGCCATCGCGCGAGATACTGGCTCGGGGCTGCACCCAGTAGCCACAACTGCTGGAGCGATGATGAGCCAGGCGACGAACTGCGCCATCCGTATACTGGAGGAACAGCTCGCCTTCCAGAGCGGTCCAGCCGTTCACATCCCATGTATCGGCCGTGACCAGACAGACACCGTTGGGCCCACGGCAGGAAATGTGGGCACCATTCCCCCAGTCCAACACTCGCACGTAGGTCGGTTCGCTGGACGTGGAAGTGCCGGGTAGCGTGCGCACGCCGATGGCAGGGCGATCATTGTCCGGCGGTGGCGCAGCCAGCTCAAAGGTCATGAAGAACTCCGTGACGCCGTCGGCGTCCACACCCAGATCCCCGTGCTGATGGCCGTCGTAGACACGGCCGACGAAGGCCCCGGTCTGGATATCGAAGGTTTCCAGGCCACTGCAGCGCGCCGTGCCGTCGCGGACCCATTGCACCACCAGGTAGTTGCCCAATGGTGACACGCCTACCCAGTCAGGCTCGACTTCGCCCCACGTCGGATCCGGGGTACAGACGCTGGTATAGAGATCATGAAGCGCCAACTGCGCCCCCAAAGTGAAGCTCTGGATATCGAGGGTGAAGAGGACCTCATCGCCGTCGTCGCGGGTGACCATGCCGGCAAGCCACTGACCGTCCTCCGAGATCTCGTCAAAGGACTGGTTCCCCCGAACCCGTTCGTATTGCGATGGGAAAGTGAAAACGGTAGCCGTGGTCAGCGTATCCACATCTGTGAACTGAAGCCGGACTGTGGTGTCGGCGTTCGTGTCGAAGTGGACCAGGGTGTGAGGCTGGGCTGGGTGCCAGCGCGGCACGTTCCACTCCGAGGTATCCAGGCCACTCACCAGGCTGAGGTCATCGACGCGCCGAACGACGTAGCCCTCCGAGCCAGTCAGTAGCAGATAGACGTTGTCAGATGAGAAGGCTTGGAGCTGTGAGTAGATGTGGGTCTCGAAGCCACCGCTATCGCTCGTGTTGGAGACTCGCCGTAGCGTGGTTACAAAGACCGGGTCCACGAAAGGCACACCCACGGGTTGCAGCGATAGGGCCGCTGGCGTGACGACCAGATTGGGGTCTGTTATGCCAACACCGTCGGAGGTCGGCGTGGTGGTCGGCGTGGGCGTCCAGGTGGCGGTGGCTGTCGTGGTGGGCTGTCCATCCCCGATAGTCTCAGTTGC
>CAYYVH010000372.1:0-3981 GCA_964475075.1 uncultured Anaerolineales bacterium
CCCCGATCGCGCCCGAGTAGTGGGAGTCGTCTACGCCGTTGTATTCAGCCTAGCCCTATGGTTGGGCTCGACCCTGGTGCTCCGCAGCCTGTTCAGCGGCCCGCTGTTCGGGTACTACGGTCAGATGTTCGGGGCGACATCGGCGGGTACGCAGCTCAGGCTGCTCATCTACGGCTTCGTGCCGTACGTGGGGCTCGTAGGGGCCAGCGCCCTGGTCCGCACGCTCCTTCGGACGCCCGGCAGGGGTATCGCGGGCGACCTCTACTACGTCGGCGTATCGCTGCTGCCGTTCGCTGTATTCTTCGCACTGTCCGGGATACTGGGCGCGGCCGTGCCAGAGGTAGTCTTCGCGCTGCTCATCTTGGCGCTGTGCCTCCACATCATCATCCTGTTCAAGGGCTGCAGCGAGATCGCCGGGCTAGGGGAGCGTAGGGCGAGTTTCGCGGTGCCCCTCATGCTGCTGGTGGCTGGCTGGATCAGCTCCGTGATTATTAGATCGGTGCTGTAGCCAATCTACGCCCTGCTTGCGGGCGAGCGCGGCCCGGCGCGGAATGGAAGACCGGAGCACCGCGCCGAACCGTCGTGCTGAGGCCAGGTGCCAAATCGGGGGCGGTATGCGCACACGAATGCAGGTCATACTGCCCACGGTTGTGGTCGCTGCCTTTTGTTAACGGTCACCGAAAACTGACCCGGGCTGGCCATCGAAAATTGACCCACCCACGAGACTGAGCCCTGGGCGGAGTCGTCCTCGGATGTGGTCTAGCCCATCGGTCAATCAATCGTTGTCCAGAGGCTCCTCCTGGCTGTCGGAGTGCTGCTTCTCGGTTGAAAGGTCGTCGCCGTCCGTGGCTCGGTCATGTTGTAGCCTGCCGTCGGCTGGAACGGGTCCGGGCGAGTCGGCAGTGGTTTGGTCGCCGGCCGGGAGCGCGGCACCCGGCAGATCAGCAAGCGTCCGCGCGAGCCGGAAACTCGGCCCGTTCATCTGCAGGATGATAGCCCGGTAGGTTACCCGGTCCAGCAGCGCAGCTGTCAGCCGCTCGGTGTGGAAGGTCTCCGTCCACTCCGGGAACGGCAAGTTCGAGGTTATTATCAGGCTCCCGCGCTCGGTCCGCTCGCTGATCGCCTGGAATAGGAGCTCGGCTCCAGAGCGGCTCAGTGGCAGGTAACCGAGTTCGTCCAGAACGACCAGGTCCCACTTCGCGAAGCGGTGCAGCTGGTGTTCCTCGGACGCTGCCTGGAGCTCCGCCGCCAGCGTCGCCACGGGGTAGAAGCGTACCCGCAATCCCTGGCGGCAGGCCTCGACGGCCAACCCAGTTGCGACGTGCGTCTTGCCCGTGCCGGGGCTCCCGAGGGCGATGATGTTGCGCCTCTGCTCGATGTAGCCGCCGATCGCCAGCTGGGCCAACTGCGCCTTGGGCGGGATCGGCTCGGCATCGTAGTCCATCTCGCTGAGCAGCTTCATCTGCGGGAACCGGGCCTCCTTCAGCCGCCTGTCGACCCGCCGTGCGGCGCGCTCGGTGGCCTCCTTCTGGAGGATGGTCATCAGGTAGGCCTCGTAGTCCCCTCCCTGTCGCGAGACCTCCTCGGCGAGCCGATGGTACATCTTGCGCACCGTAGGCAGCCGCAGCTCGGTGGTCAGGGCCTCGACCCGGTGCTGCACGGTGGTCTTGGGCTGCGAGGGGATCATCGCTCGCCCTCCTGGCACAGGCGTAGGTAGGCACCCACGTCGCCGACCTCAACCTCCAGCTGCGGCAAGCGGCTCTGCGCTTGGGTGCTCAGCGCCTCCGGTGGCTCAGCGCTCCGGCTGGCATCCTCCACGTGCGCCCACACGTGAGCGTAGGACGGGCGCTCGTGGGTCAGGGCCCGACGCACCGCCTCGCGTACGCGCTGGGCGGGATGGTGTCGGTGCAGCCACAACACCTGGATGAACTCGCGCGTGCCCTCGGCTTCACCCTCCCGATCGCGCAGCACCCTCAGCAGCAGAGGGTAGGTCCGGGGCCACGAGGACTGGGCGGCCTTCACCGGCACCGCCCGGTCGAACGCTCGCACCTTGCGCTCCAACAGCGGCAGGTAGTGGTCCAGTTCGAACGACATGCGCCCCCGACCGTAGAGCCGCTCGTGGCCAGCGATCACGCCACCGGGGCCGTGGATCTCCAGCCGCTCGGCGAAGCACTTGACCGTCACCCACTGGCGCACGTAGGCCACCGGCACCGAGTAGCTGTTGTTCTCGAACCGCACCAGGCTGTAGGCACTCACCTTCCGGTCTGCTGCTCGACCACAGTCGAACGGTCGAGAGACCAGCGGGATCAGGTGCGCCACCTCGTCGGTCCACATCTGGCCCACCGTCCTGTCGCGGCCGGCTGGCGTGTGCTCGTCCTTCTCCACCATCCACCGCACGAGCAGCTGATCCAACTCCTCATCCCCGCTCACCTCGGGCACCGGGGTCAGGCACGTGCGCCGGAAGAAGCTCACACCCTTCTCAACGCCGCCCTTCTCGTTGCCCTTGCCCGGCGCGCAGAACTCGGCGTCGAAGCCGTAGTGAGCCTTGAAGGCCTCGAAGCGCCGCTGCACCTTGCGCGCACGACTCTTGAGCACCTTCGCCACAGCGGCCGTGAGATTGTCGAACCACAGGTTGTGGAACAGCCCATCGAAGTGCTCGAAGCTGGCCACCAGGGCTTCGAATAGCGCTTCCTGATTCTCCGCCGGCACCCGCCGGGCGAACGCGCGGGTCGAGTAGCAGGCCCGCGACAGCATGAACGTCTTGCGCAGCCGGCCCTCCGGGTAGTCCACGTCCGCTTCCAAGAAGTCCACCTGGGCGTCGATGCCCGGCTCGTAGACCAGCGGTACCATGGCCACTTGCAGTGGGTCATCGAGCTTCAGCCGCAGCTTCGACACGACGCGGCGCACCGTCCGCTCGCTACCGGTGTAGTCGTGCCCCTTGCGCAGAAGATCCTCGATCCGAGCTGCCGTAAGCCGCTGCTTGTGTTGCAGCTGAGGATCCAGGTCGCCCGTCAGGTACTTCTCGACGATCGGTGCGATCTGGTCGGCCACCGGACACGCCCGGGACTCGGCCATCGTGTACTGGCCGTCGCACTCGCCGTTGAGTACATCCCGCACCGTGTTGCGCGCGATGCCCAGCTCCCGTGCGATCCGGCGCTTCGACCATCTTTGTCTGTAGTGGAGTCTTTTGATACTGTGTATGTCACCCACCTCGAGCATCCTCGTTCTCCGATCCCATGGTTGTCGAATGAACCTCCATGGTACCGGATTGGGGCTCCTCGGGGTGGGTCAGTTTTCGCTGGCCGAAACGGCCCCAGGTGGGGCAGTTTCCAGTGGCCGTTAACATGCCTTCCTCTAGCCCTGGTTCACGGCCTCCTGCTCAGGGCGGCCCATCGCCGCGCCCACTGGTCTGGAACGAATGACTGGCGACGTTGATCTCTCGGCTGTCGCGTCCATGAGCGGCGTCAATCCCGGTTCCGCCAGTGTCGCCCGACACCTCAATTCATTCACGGATGTTCAAAAGCGTGTGGCTTGCGTCACCCGGATGCATCCTATCCCGGCGTGCTGCGCCCAGTATCACGGTACAAACGCCGACGGCAAGTACACTCTCCCGCCGATGAATACGCGGGCCGTTGCCCTGTCTGTCAGCTCCGCGCTGTTGGTGACCTTCAGGGTGATCGTGTGCGCCCCAGGCGATAGCGTCTTGCGGAAAAGCGTCTCGCCGATGCCGAGCGGGGCGTCGAGGTCGGAGGACCATGCCAGCGCGGCATCGTCAGTCAGCCTGCCGTCCTGCAGGTCGTCGCCGGTGCCGGACAGCGCCACGGTCGCACCAATGGGATAGATGTCACCTTCGGCCGGGCTATCGATGTTCGCCTGCGGCGGCTTCACGGCGACCCGGAACGTGGGTCCGGTCGCAACGGATGTGTTGATGCCGTCGCTCAGGGTGAGCCGGAACCGCGCTTCCGACCCGCCCGGGAGGTG
>CAYYVH010000373.1:0-3978 GCA_964475075.1 uncultured Anaerolineales bacterium
CAGCACGTGCGCGGACCGGGCGCAGCCGGATATGGGTTTCCACACAGGCTCTTAGCCGCCGACCGAGATTGCAGCGGCGATTACTCGATCCAGGTCGAGCGCCCGAACGCATTGATGGTCCTCCGGTGCGGGCCAGTCGAGGCGGCCGCAGGGAGCACACGGTAGGTCCGCGCTAACGACCCGGTGGCGCTCCGGGGGCCCCCAGGGGCCGAAGCGCAGGGGGTCGGCGGGGCCAAACAGATGAACAGTCGGCGTGCCCATGGCCACCGCCAGGTGCAGCGGCCCGCTGTCCGGCCCGAGCACCAGTCGGCAGCGGGCAAACACTGCCATCAGCGTCCTCAGATCCGTCCGGCCGGCAAGTTCGACTGCTGGCCGGTCGGTGCGGCTGGCGATGCTTCGGGTAAGCGCCGTCTCACCCGCCGACCCGGTCAGGACAACGGACTCCCCTGGACTCGTGATTCTGCGAATCAGCTCGCACCATGCCCCCGTCCGCCATCGCTTCACCGCCGATCCGGACCCGGGGTGAATGGCCACCGGCTTCGTTGTCGGGTCCCCCCCATCGCGGGCCAGCAGCGCGCCCGCCTTCTCGAAGTCAGTGGAAGTCAGGCGCACGGCAAGGGGGTCCGTGACAGGTGACGGTGCAGATCCGGGTTGACCGGCAAGGGCGGCGATCAGGGCGATGTTGGCGGCGGCGGAGTGGGTCGGGCACTGCTCTGTCGGGAGGGCGTGGGTCAGGAAGGTCCGGACACCCGGCCGGTCGTGCCCGATGCGCAGCGGGATGCCCGCCAGGGCGGCCAGCCAGGCCCCCCACCAGTCGTCGTCGCGCAGCACGATGGCAACCTCGTACGGCCGCGGGGATGCGGCCTCGAGACGACGCGCGGCTCGCACCAGGCGCACGTACGGTCGCCAAGGTGCACCCTTTGTCCGGCGGTCGAACCAGGGGAACTCGGTCGTCGTCACGTGATCCGCGCCCGGAAGGCTCCCGGCCAGGTCTGCGGCCCAAGGTCCAACCAGGAGCGTTATCTGGGCCTGTGGCCAGGCGGCGCGAAGACGCGCCAGGGCCGGTCCGGTGAACAGTACGTCTCCCAGGTGGTCCGGCCGAATCAGCAACACGCGCGCGCGAGCCGGCACGTCCGGACGGGCGGCCCTGTCGAGGAGCAACGGGCGTTTGGCACCCGGAGCCCGGTCGAGTAGCCACGTTCGCAGGCGGTCACGGGCGCGGCTCATGGCCACCGGTACAGCGTCTCGATGTCCGGCACCAGATGCTCCCAGCGGTAAGACCGCTCAACCAGCGCTCTTGCCCGACGACCCAAGGCCGCCCGAGCTCCCGCGTCCGACATCAGGTCTGTGATAGCTGACGCCTGTGAATCCACGGCGTCGGCCAGCACCAGCTCGCGGCCGTGGGTCACGGCCAGCCCCTCCACGGCCATTGTGGTCGCCACGATCGCTTTGCCCACGGCCATGGCCTCCAGAACCTTGAGTCGCGTGCCGCCCCCAACGCGCATCGGAACGACGACGATCCCGGCCCTGTCCAGCCAAGGGCGTACGTCCTCCACGATGCCGGTGACCTCGATGTCGGGGCCGGCAAGGGCGCCCACCCGCCTCACCGGATCGCGGCCGACGATGGCCAGCCGCGCGTCTGGGCGGCGCGCCTGCACTTGCGGCCAGACGCGGCGGCAGAACCAGGCAACGGCATCCACGTTGGGCCTGAAGTCCATCTTGCCCGTGAACACGCACAGCGCCGGATCGACCCCGGCGGGATCGCTCGGTTCGTAGTGCGCCGTGTCGACGCCGTTGGGAACGACGGTCAGCCTGGCCCCCGGTGCCACGTCCAAGAGCGAGCGGGCATCAGCATCGCTTACCGCCACCGTTGCGTCTGCCGCAGCGAGCAAGCGGCGCTCGAAGCGCCTCAGCTTCCAGGTCTGGATGAGAGAGTACGCCGCGCCCGGCCAGCCCCGCACCCGCCGGATGTCGGCCGCCCAGGCGCGGTTCTGGAGCACCCATTCGGCGTTGTGCGCATCGTAGATCAACCGGGCTGCCCTGCCGTGCTCCGCCAGCTGTGCTTGGGCAGTCAGACCGTAAGGCGCCATCTCCAGCCCTTCGACCTGGACGACGTCGAATCCGTCGCCTTCGTCTCCGCTCGTCTCGGCAGCGATCGCTGCCAGCCGGTTGGCCATTGCCGGTGTGGCCAGGCGGCGGGCCAGGTCGGGGGTGAGCGTCGTGATGAGCTCGGCCATGCGGCGGGCCAGCGCGCGGTGCGGTGGTGGCGGGACAGCCGCGATCCGGATCCCGGCCGCCTCCAGCGGCTCTGCCGTCGAAGCGGCATCCCCGAAGGCCAAGAGCGTGACGTCGTGCCGCTTCGCGAGCTGATGGGCGATGTGGAAGTTGCGGATCGCGGTGCCCTGCTGCATCGGCCACGGAACCTGCGGGGCAATGAGCAGGATTCTCATCGTTCCCCCCGCCGTTCCCGCCAGGCGTGCCAGGCCTCGCGGTAGACCTGCAGCGTCTCGCGAGCCATGCGCTCTATAGTGAACCGGAGTGCCCGGCGCCGCCCGGCGGCGGCGAGTCCGTTGGCCAGGGAAGGGTCATCGAGCACGCGCCCCAGCGCGCTTGCCCATGCAGTAGCATCAGTCGGATCAACGCGCAGTGCGGCATCGCCCACGATCTCGGGCAGGCTTCCGGCGTCCGAGACGACCGCCGGCGTGCCGGAAGCCATCGCCTCCAGCGGAGTGAGCCCGAATCCCTCGTCCAGTGCGGGGTGGGCAAGGACTGCCGCCCGGCGGTAGAGGGCAGCCAGGTCGACGTCGGCCAAGTATCCCAGGAAGCATGCCCGGTTGTCCAAGCCGAGTCGTCGTGCGTGCTCGTAGACGGGCGCACTGCGCCAGCCGTCCGCCCCGACTAGCGCCAAGGGAACCTCGCGGCCCTCATCGCACATCCGCCGGTAGGCATCGAGCAGTGTGATGATGTTCTTGCGCGGCTCGATGGTGCTGACGAACAGGATGAACGGCTCGCGGAGCCCATGCCACCGGACGACGGCCTCGTCGGCTGCAGGATCCTCTGTGCGGCGGAAGCGGGGATGCACCGCGTTGGGTACGACGCGGATGCGCGCAGGGTCGGCCGGCGTCAAGGCCAGGAGCTCACTTCGCGTGTGCTCCGAGACGGCGATGACCCGGTCGGCCGAGCGAACGGCCGTGAATACCTGGCTGTAGTAGCGCCGGCTTTCGGCCGTGAGGAACTCCGGCTGACGCACGAAGGCCAGGTCGTGAACCGTCACCACGCTCGCCCGGCGCCAGGCGGAAGGGATGACGAAGTCGGGTGCGTGGAGCAAGTCCAGCCGGCAGCGTAGTAGTTCCAGCGGCACGGTCCAGCCCTCGAACCGGTGGTGGGGTGGTGTTGCCAGCTGGACAACCCTGAAGGGCCCGTCACCGGCCGGCGCCCTCCGGTGTGCCAGGACCGTGACCTCCTCCGGTGGGTCGATGGCGGCCAGCCCGTCCAGCAGGCAATTCACGTGTGCGGTGATGCCGCCGCCCCGGTAGGCCCGCAGCCGGGCATCGATGCCGATGCGCGCTGTCTGTGGAGGTGGGGGTGACATGGTATTGAGTATACTACGGACCGGCGATTGGGACCGGACCGGAGTTGGGGCCCGAGTTGGGAGGAGGTGTCGGTAGCGGGACGTCGGCAGGGCTATCGGCTATCAGCTATCAGCTATCAGTCATCATCAGTTCCCGGGGGCAGTTCAATTCGGCCCATCCACATGCTCGGCCGGGGGAGATCCACCGGATCGTGGTCAGTCGCGCTGATAGCTGATAGCTGATAGCCGATAGCCTGTGAAAAGGGCTCGTGACCCCACAGCGGCTGGCCAACCATGCCACCGCCCCGACTCTCTCGCAATCGTCCCGCCCAAGCACCGCCAACCCCCCAAGTAACCACCCCCCCCCCTCCGGCGCGGCATACTCCCCCACAGCCCACACCGCGTCC
>CAYYVH010000374.1:0-3976 GCA_964475075.1 uncultured Anaerolineales bacterium
CGAATCGAGCCAGCGACACCAAAGCCTCACCCCAGGCACTTTCCACCACCGCCTTTCGCCAGCTACCGTCGGCAAGCCACTTACGCACGATACGCGCGGCCACCTCAAGCTGAGCCTCGGCGACGGCGTGTTTGCCTTCAGAAAGCGCCACCCGCCCAAGCGCCTCGCCTACTTATCCTCACCCCCGCCCATGAGACCGGAGATAACGTCCACCGGCAAGGGGAACACGATGGTCGAGTTTTGCTCCGTGGCGATCTCGGACAGGGTCTGCAGGTAGCGCAACTGGATGGCGGCACCTTGAGTGGCCATGACCTCCGCCGCGTTCGCCAGCTGCTGGGCAGCCTGGAACTCCCCCTCGGCGTGGATGACCTTGGCCCGGCGCTCGCGCTCGGCCTCCGCCTGCCGCGCCATGGCACGCTTCATGTTGTCCGGCAACTCCACGTCCTTGACCTCGACCACAGAGACCTTGATGCCCCACGGCTCCGTGGCCTCGTCGATGATCTGCTGCAGCTTCCGGTTGACCTGCTCGCGCTCGGCCAGGAGCTCGTCGAGCTCGCTCTGCCCGATCACGTTGCGGAGCGTGGTCTGGGCTATCTGCCAGGTCGCGCGCCGGTAGTCTTCCACGTTGACGATGGCCGCCGAGGGATCCACGACCCGGTAATACACCACCGCGTTGACCTTGAGCGTCACGTTGTCCTTCGAGATCGCTTCCTGCGTCGGCACGTCCAGCGTCACGACGCGCAGGTCGACCTTTCGCATGCGGTCAATGAAGGGGATGATCAGGAACAACCCCGGGCCCCTGGCACCGACCAGCCGGCCCAGGCGGAAGATCACGCCCCGCTCGTACTCCTGCACGATCCGGACAGCAGCGGCCAGAATGCCGATTCCAAGGACGATCAGCGATGAAAACGACGCAAGTGACGACACAATGCCCATGTTAAGCCTCCTTTAGTGGCTTCGGAAGTTAGTCCCTCTGCACTAGAAGCGTGTACCCTTCACGGCCGACAACGCTCACGTCGGCGCCCTTGGGCACGGGCTCTTCGCCCTCGATCCGCGCCGCCCAGAGCTCGCCTTGGACGAGAACCGTGCCGCTGGGATCCAGCGGCTGGCGGACGGAGGCCCGCCGGCCCATGAGCCCCTCGATCCCGGTAGTCGGCTGACGGCGCATGACACGCACGGTGGCGCTCAACACGAACGCGAAGAACAGCCCGGTGCCTAGGGCCAGGCCGCCAATCGTGCCCCAAGGCACCTGGTAGTATCCACCTGAGAACAGGACCACGGCGCCGAAGATGAACAGGCCGATGCCCGCCGCCGTCAACAGCCCGTGCGTCGGTGACTTGACGTCCAGGATGAAGAGCACGAAGGCGGCCCCCATGAACACCAGCCCGATGAGGTTGGCATCCAGCACCCCCAGGCTGTAGAACCCCAGGGCAAGGGCCAGGATGCCGATCGTGCCAGCCACGAACCCGCCCGGATTGGACAGCTCGATCAGGATGGCGTTCACCCCGATGGTAAGCAGGAGCAGCGCAACGGCCGGGTGGACCATCCGCGACAGCATACCCTCCGCCGTGTTCATCGGCACGGTGCGGATCTCGGACCCGGCCACCTCGAGCACACGCATCTCCCCCCCCACCTCCACCTCCAGCCCATCGACAGACGCCAGGAGCAGGAGCGGGTCGTCCGCGATGGCATCGATCAGGCCCAGCTCGAGCGCCTCGTCCGCCGAGGCGCTCTTGGCCTCGCGGACCGCCTCCTCGGCCCACGTCACCGCTCGCGGTCCGCGCCGCTCGGCCACGAGGCCCCGCGCCATGGCTGCGTAATCCTCGGACGCCTTGCGCCCCAACGTCTCGGGCAAGTCCTCACCGCCAGCCCCGACCGGGCTCGCCGCACCCACCGTGGTGGAGGGCGCCATCCCCGCCGCGTGAGCGGCCAGCAAGATGAACGTGCCGGCGGAGGCGGCCTGGGCTCCCTTCGGCCCGACCCACACGATGGTCGGCACCTCCGAGTTCAGTATGCGCCGGATTATCGCCTGCATGCTCGTCCCATCCCCGCCGGGCGTGTTCAGCTCGATCAAGAACGCACTCGCGCCCCCTTCCTCGGCTATTCCGAGAGCACGATCGATGTAGTCGGCCGTGACGGCGGTGATGGGTCCCTCGACGGAAACGCGGTACACCGGAGCCCGGGGCGCACCTTGCGCCGCGGCCGGCGGGCCAGCGAGGCCGGTCGCCGCCAGTGCGGCCGCAGCCACAACGACGAGCCAAGCCAGGCGCCGGTCCGGGAATGGGCCTGACGGCCGCCATATCCCATCTGGCCCGAATGCCCGACCCCGCCTCAAGAACTCAACCATGGTCGGATGATCCCTTCATCATCGTCCTCCTCGGACATCTCATCCCCGGAGTGTGGAGCGCGCCCTTCGGCGCGCGCCGCTTCCTCCAATAGGTCGTCTGGGCCGATGAGCACTTGCCGCGGCTGGTTCCCCTGAGCCGGACCGACCAGCCCCTCTTCCTCCAGCTCGTCCATGAGCCGCGCGGCGCGGGAGTAGCCGATACGCAGTTTCCGCTGCAGGAAACTCGTCGAGGCGGTGCTGTGCTGGCGAATGAGCGCCACGGTGTCATCCCACAGGGCGTCCCGCTCCTCACCGAACGGACGGCCCTTCGCCTCCCCCATCTTCTCCCAAAGCTCGGGCTGTATGAGCGGCTCGGGGATGCCGAGCGTAAGCGACGTTTCCGCTGCCGGCCGGCTGGGACGGGCCTGCCGCTTCCAGACGCGGGTCAGGCGCTCGATCTCGCTGTCGGAGACGAAGCAGCCCTGCAAGCGGCGCAGCTTGCTCGAGTCGCTGGCCTGGTAGAGCATGTCCCCGCGGCCCAGGAGCTTGTCGGCGCCGGCCGTGTCCAGGATTACCCGCGAGTCCACGCTGCTCGACACAGCGAAGGCAATGCGCGCCGGGAAGTTGGCCTTGATCAGCCCGGTGACCACGTCTACGCTCGGACGCTGGGTAGCGATGACCAGGTGGATGCCGGTCGCGCGCGCGAGCTGCGCCAGGCGCGTGATCAGGCGCTCGGCCTCCTCCGGCACCGTCAGCATCAGGTCCGCCAGCTCGTCGACGACGATCACGATGAAGGGCATCAAGTCCGATCCGCGCTCGATCATCTGACGGTTGTAGCCGTGGATGTTCCGCACACTGGTCTCGGCGAAGGTACGGTAGCGCTGGTCCATCTCCCGGACGGCCCATTGCAGCACGCCCACCACGCGCTCGAGGTCCACCACCACCGGCGCCGCCAGGTGCGGCAACCCTCTGAACGTGGCCAGCTCCACCCGCTTGGGATCGATCAGCAGGAGCTTGAGCGTGTCCGGGGTGTGGCCCACGATGAGGGCGCTGATCACGGCATTGATCGCCACGCTCTTGCCAGAACCCGTGGCGCCGGCGATGAGCAGGTGGGGCATGGCCTGCAGATCCGCCGCCACGGCCAGACCGCTGGTGTCGCGCCCCAGGGCAATCGGCAGCGCGCCCCGCTCGGCCACCCGGGCGAACGCCTCGCTCTCCAGCACGCCGCGCAGGGACACCAGCGAGCTGGCGGCGTTCGGCACCTCCACCCCCACGAAGGGCTGGCCCGGGACGGGCGCCTGGATGCGGATCGGGCTGGCGGCGAGGGCCAGGGCCAGGTCGTTCTGGAGCGCCACGATGCGGCTGACCTTGACCTTCGACCGCTTCTCCCCCCGCTCGATGTATCCCGGCTCCAGGCCGTACTGGGTGATCGTCGG
This sequence comes from uncultured Anaerolineales bacterium, assembly GCA_964475075.1. GTDB lineage: Bacteria > Chloroflexota > Anaerolineae > Epilineales > Epilineaceae > CAYYVH01. Next base: position 3,763 of record CAYYVH010000374.1, read on the forward strand.
TCCGTGGTTGATCTCCACTACCCGCACCGGGACGCCGAACTCGGCCAGCGTGTCCTCGATGAGGCGCGCCACGGCCTGGGCCTCTTCGGAGGAGCCGGCGATGTCCACCGGCGGGTGCAGCACCCGCTCGTGCCGCGGCGGGCTCCCCTGCAACCGCCGAAGGGCGCCGCACCGGCACACCGGCTGCCCCCTGTGGGGTGCGCGATGCGAGCCG
>CAYYVH010000375.1:0-3971 GCA_964475075.1 uncultured Anaerolineales bacterium
AAGGGAAGCGGCGTCCGTCGCTCGCCACAGATCATCCATGACATCGAAGTCACCGACACCCACTGAGCCGCTGCTATCAAGGTCGTAGCAGGGTCCCGAGGTTGTCGAAAGGGTCATGCTCGCCACCGGCGTGCCTGAACCCGTATCAACGGTCTGGCTTGCCATACCTTCGGAGCCGCCTTCAGCCTCGATGACGACGTTGTCTCCGCTGGGCGAGTAGTTGAAATGGCCGGCCAGGCTGTCCGGCCCCGCTCTTTGAACCAGGCGATCCCGGCGGCACGCAGCACTCCTCGTCCCCGCTCGCCCCCTCATTCCCCTACCCTGGGAGCGAAAGTAGATGTCCGCTGCCCCGGTCGCGGCCACCCCCCACCTTCGCTCGCAATCAGCCAGCGTCACCTTCCCTGTCAGTCGGCCAGCCATGGCACCGCTACGGAAGTAAAGACAGGCACCGAGGATAGGCCAAAGCACCTGTGGTCGCTCCTGACCGGATTGGGTAGTCCTACACGCTTGAGGCCGGCGTCGTTGCAATGCTAGCAATCTCTCCGCCACTGCTCCACTACTGCCTGGATATCCCCCACGTCCACCTCTCCGTTGTGATCCAGGTCATAGATCGCCAGGTAACCGACATCTCCCGGCCGCGTCCCCCATCGGCTGGTCACCCGCATGACGTCCACAATGTCCACCCGCTGACTGCCGTCGAAGTCACCGAAGACGCAGGAGTAGGCCACGCTGCGGGTGATCGTTGTGGTGTTCCCTGCTGCATCGGCGGCGGTCACCGGGACGATGTTCACACCGGGCTGCAGCAACCCCCAGGCGCTGAAGGCACTGCTCGCCGGATCGACCGTCGCCAGGGTGCCGCTGACCGCCAGGCCGGCGCCCACCTCGGTGCTCCCGGTGACCGAGATGACCTCCTGCAGGCTGAACAGCCCCTCTACAGGATTGGCCACCGTCAGGGCCGGCGGCACGGTGTCCAGGGTCACGGTACGAGTGACGGTGGTCGTGTTGCTGACCGCGTCCGTGGCGTTGGCTTCCAGGAGATTGGCCCCTTCACTCAGCGCCGCCGTCGTGGTGAAGCGCCCCTGGGCATCCACGGCGACGGACTGGTTGTTGAGGGTTAGGCCGGTGCCGGCCTCGGTCAGGCCGGTGACGGTCAGCGGGGTGCGGTTGGTGATGGACGGGCCGTCCAGGAACAGGGCCGGCGGTGTGCTGTCCGGCGCTACCCACACCGGCAGGTCCATCAGGGTCGTGGCGAAGCCCAGCTTCTCCAGGCTAATCTGGTAGGGTGCGGTGATGGTGGGCGAAAGCTGGAGCATTACCTGCCCCGCCTCGTCCGTCTGGTGCGACAGGTATTCCAGGGTCCCCGAGACGACCAGGCTGGCTCCAACGATGGGTGCGCCCTGCTCGTTGCGCACCGTCAGCGTGACGGGCTGCGTGGTGCCCAGGATGGGCCGGCCGTCCACGGTGGGCAGAAGCTGGCTGCGCTGGCCGGCAACGAAGAAGGTGTGGTTGCCCACTGCCCGGTAGTTGGGCTCGCTCACGTCTACCGCAGCCAGGTAGGTGCCGGTGATGGGGACGGTGACGGTGCCCTGGTACTGGCCGGCGCCGAGGGGGTTCATCGCCATCGTCTGGGTAATGCCATCCGGCTGCCACAGGGAGACGTCCACCAGGGCGTCGGTGTAGGTGTAGACGGAGCTCATGACCTGGACGGTGAGGGTGACGACGTCGCCGACACTGTGGTTCACACTATCCGGCTCGATCATGCCAAAGAGAGTGTCTTCAGCAGCAACTTCGAAGTCCCAGGTTCGTCGTAGGGCGCTGTCTTGCCACACTTGAGTCCGGTATTGGCCAGGCGGGGCTTGAGGCAGCACAGTTGCGGTGACTGTAATGCTGCCAGTCGGAGCGACGGACATAGGCAAGGTCTGACTGTAGACGGGACTGGGGGCCATCCCTGCCTGCCCGCTCAGCTTGTCGAAGGTGACCAGCGAGAGCACAGTCGAAGTTGGCTGGTTCCCGGCGTTTGTCGCGGTGATCACTACCTGTGCATCGATGCCAGAGGGATAGGTCTGCTGGCTGCTGATCTCAAGCGCCAGGGTGGTGCCGTCTCCGACTACATACCCCAACTCTGAGGTTGCCACAACCGTCGTGCCATCGGTGAGGGACACCCGCAGCACATACCCCCCAGGCTGTTGCGGGACGAAGCGGTAGTTTATGGTGGATGCACTCCCAGGGCCAGGGCTGATGGGCCAGAAATCGGCATTCTGGCCGTCGCTGGACTGGGCCATGAGGATCAACTCACCTGTGCCCGTGAGGGGATCGGTGTTGGTGACGACCATGGTGGCCTGTAGCGCCTCTCCCGGCTGCAGTTGCGTTCGGTCCAGCCAGGCGTCCAACTGCACGGGTGGTGCTACTACATCGAAGGTGGTGATACTGGGGTCTGACGGTATACCACGACCGCTGTGGACGGTCGATACAGCCTTGTAGCGGCCCATGGGGAGGCCCAGAGAACGCGAGAGGATTTGGGTCTGTCCGGCCTGTAGACTCGGCTGAGAGCTGAGGATGTCCACCAGCCGGCCGTCAGCGGTATAAAGGTCCGTCTGTATCAGGGGTGCTGTATCCTGGTCACCGGTGCTAGTGATTGAGGCGGCGAAGGTGGCCTGCTGGCCGGCCAGATGAACTTCGGAGTCTAATCGGGCGGTAGCTGCGCCCGTCCCTCCGTCTATCAGACGTAGCAGGGCCTGGAGACCATCCTGGTGGGCCTGAGTGATAGCCGGGACGACCGTATGCTCGGCGTGGTAGTTCATCACCGCCGCCGTCCAGAGGAGGGCAAAGGGGGTCAAGAATTTCATAATCGGCCCAACAGCTTTCCAGACCCCCAGCAAGCCCTTGGCAGCAGCAAATACCCCGGCCAATGAGACCGGCAGCGTGATCCAGCCAAAGGCCACAGCCAGAACGAGGACGGCCACAGCCAAGGCGACCACCCCGAGGGTTGCCGGCAGATACTTGGTCACTTTGTAGTCCAACCACTGCACAAAGAGGGTAACAAAGGCAGGTTTGGGGGGGTCGAAGGGGGGATGACCAGGGACGGCGGTCAGATACGGTTTGGTTTCTACCACTCCTGCGATCAGCAATGTGCGTTTGACCGCTTCCAGCTCCATCAACCACGTCCAGGAGAAGTCCTTGGACAGGATAGTGGTGGCGAAGTTCTCCTCCTGGGCTTTGACCTGCTCCCGTTGAGGATCCACGTAGCGATTGACATCCTTCTCGGCCTCTTCTCTGAACCCACGACCCTCCGTTGCCCCCTGGGCCACGCGCTCTTTCACCGGCTTGAACAGGGCCGAGAGGACAGTCTTGGCTGCAGTGGGCTCGGGGACGCCGTAGGCGGTGAGGAACAGATTGAGCGATTCATCCAGCATCCGGTCGAGCATGAATCGGTGAGGGTTCTTGGCCGCTTCCTCTTCACTATCAGCCAGCACGTCGGTCACGTAATCTCGAACCTGATCGAGCTCTTGCTGGGCAGCGTTGGTGAGCACCCCCGCTCGAGCTTCTGCGCTGATCTGGGCATCGCTGGGGAATACGAGCACTCCTTGCATCTCGCTTGCCAGCGTGTTGCCTCCAGCTTTTAGCTCAGCCTTGATCAGATAGATACCAGGAGGCCACGTCCCGAAGTTGAAGTTCTTTGTCCCGCTCCCACCCTCCGGTACCGTCACGTCCCACAGCAGGGTGTCCAAGGTGGCCTCGCCCTGGAGCAGGGACACGGTGATGTTGTAGGAGTTGGCCGTGCCAGTTGGGTTATCCACGCGGACGATGGGGGCGATGGGCTGAGCGGGGTTGTAGGAAGAGGCAGCGATGAGGCGGAGGGAGCCCTGAGATGCGGGGACAGGCATGGGCACCAGCCCGCTCCCCACCGTCAGACTTATCACAGAAGCGTGCACAGTGTCGCCAATATAGCGCGCTGTGGCAACCAGTAAGGC
>CAYYVH010000376.1:0-3956 GCA_964475075.1 uncultured Anaerolineales bacterium
GTGCCGGCGTCAATGGCCGGTGAGCCCATCTGCAGGTGGTAGTCGCCGCTGGCAGCATCCACAAAGAGCGGGTCGGCGGAGATGTTGCCGGCGCCGGCCCAGCCGCCCTTGATGTCCGAGTAGCTCACCGAGAACGTACCCGGACCGCCCAGAACGAGTTGGTGATGGTCAGCACACCTTGATTCGCGATTCCGCCCCCGGTATTACCCCGTATGGTCAGACTCAACGCTGAAACGGCGCCGGTGGGACTAACGCTCATCGCCCTGAACGTGTTACTCACAATCTCCGTGCCGCTGATCGTGCCTGAACCCGCGAGATTGATGGCAGCGAATCCCGATACGGTGTTGCTGACCACTTGCCCACCGATAATATCGAAAGCCACGCCGTCATCAATCCAGAGGACGCCGTCACCGGTGTTGCCGGTGAAAATCGTGTCTAGAATGGTCACGCGATCAGCCCCAAAACCGGCGGCAAGTCCGCTGGAACCGCCGCCCGTCTTGGCGACGTTGGCGGTGACAGTGCTGTTAATCAGAGACACCTCCGCATCCCCCTCCGAGATGAAGAAACCACCGCCTGAACCATCGGTTGAGTTATCGCGGATTACGGTCCCGCTAATGACCACCGTAGCGTTGACGATACAGAGGCCGCCGCCCCAATCGCTGGTGTGGTTCGCGCCCTGAACGGTGAAGCCTTCCACGGTGACGATAGTGCCTGGGTCGTAGATGCTGATAACGCTATCGTCGGCCCCGTTGGCGTCCACGATGGTGGGGTGGGCGGCAATGTCTCGCGTCCAGCCGGCGGCCTCATACCCACCCTTCAGCGTCACAGTGATATGGATGTCCAGCGTCTCCATGTAGGTCCCCTCAGCGACGCGGATTTCGTCGCCGTTCCCTGCCTGGGTCAGCGCGTAGCCAATGGTAGCGCAGGGCGCGGCCGGGTTGGTGCAGTCGGTGGTGTCGCTGCCGGTGGCCTCGTCCACGTACAGCGTGCCAGGGCCGGCATGGGCCGGGGTCCCTCCTTGTAAGCCCCGCGACGAAACCGCCGCGGAGGGAGTGTCAACCGCCCGATTGATGTCGGGGGTCTGTGCCGCGTCACTGAAGGCATGCCTTGGGGACGATGGAGCCAGGTCTATGTCGCCAAAGATAGCGTCCAGCCGGAACGAGGCGTCGCCCGCGGCAAACGATACTGCCGACGGCGTAGCGGCTATCAGTGGGAGCATCACCAACAACAACCCTGCCAGGCCGACGGCAACGAAGAGAAAACCAAGACGAACGAACTGCTGATTCATTTGAGAACCTCCTGTACTTGCAGTCCCACCAGGCTGCCCACCTCCTCGTAGAGGGCCAGGCTCCGGTGCGGAAGCCCACGCTACTGACTTCTGATGACCAATGGCAGGAAAATCTGTCGGATAGGAGGTGTCGTCGGCGCGAAGAAGAGCCCCTTGTTCGTGCTCGACGTCACGTTGCCTGCACCGTCCACCGCCTGTACGAAGTACTGCACCCCCTCGTCGAATCCCGTCACCTGCGCCTCCCACCGCTCCGTCTCAGGGTTGAAAACCAGGTCCAGGCTTGCCCACACCCCCGGCTCCCGATCGTGCACGACGACCACCCGCTCCACGCCCGACTCGTCTTCGACCACAGCGCTGAAGAACGTCACGCCAGCTACGATCACCGCCTCGACCCGCCAGATCGTCGGCCGCACCCTGTCCTCATCGTCTGAGTAGTACACCTCGTAGCTCAACTGGTCCCACAGCCGCTGGACGCCGGGGTTGGCGTATTGCCCCGGCACTACCACCAGCCGCTCCAGCACTCCGTCCGCCGTCTTGATGCGATTGACCACAGCCAGCCGCGAGGGATACCACCCCTCGTACAGGAAGGCCGGCTCCGCCAGCGTCGTGTCCGTCACCGGCCGCGCGATCACGGCATCGAAGTCCTCGATGTCCCGATACTGCCCCTCGAGGAACAGCGCGCCTCGGGCTGATACGCCCGCCTCAGAGATACTCAGGCTCAGGCGGGGTTGCACCGGCCGACCGCCGCTGGCCTGGACCTCCCCACCCACAGTGAAGAACCGCCCCACCTCCGTCGTCACCTCGCTGAACGTGGGAGTGATGACCACCGATCGCTTGATCAGCCCTCGCGTCGTCTCCAGTGCCGATAGGCTGCTGAGCACCCGGGGGGCTTCGCGCTCGGAGGCGGATGCAGTCCCAGGGTTGGGCACGCTGATCTGGAACATGGGCAGACCATAGAGGGTGGCCTCGATCAGGCTCTTCTCGTCATACAGCCCCAGGCTGGCTGCCGCCGCGCTGTTGACGTAGCGCTGCTTGGCCCGCACCAGCGCCTCCCCCACAGCCACACGGCTGCCGCTCCCCAGTTCCTCGGCGAAGGTGACCATCAACTGTTCCGACAACGCCACCGCGTCATCCATCCCGTAGCCATAGCCCGTGTTGGCCACCCAGGTCGCCCCCCGCCGCGCAAACGCCTGACTGAAGTCGAACGACCGCCCCTCGTCGTCCCACGCATCGGGCACATTCAGACCGGCGTGACAGCCCACCGAGAACACCAGCGCCCCACTCAGATCAGCCGAGGCACCGGCCACATCGCCGCTCATCAACTGGCCACTCCCCTGAGCAGCCGGCCAGGCGTGCCAGTGCTCGAAGTGGGCGTTCAGCGAGTTCACGTCGTACCCCGTCGTTAGCAGTGCGCCCTTCAGTTCATCTGCCGTCCAGGTGTCGGAGATTAGCCCTGTGGCGGCGATGCCCTGTCCTTCCAGCGTGCCCTTGATCTGCAGCGCACTGTCGGTGAGGAAATCATAGCCCACCACCAGGCCCGTCTCGGCGCTGGCCTGACCTCCGTTCGCCAGGTAGACGTCGATGAGCGCCCCCATCTCCTGCGGCGTCTCCACCAACCGCCCGATGGGATAATCCGGCAGGTACAGCTCCCGGCCGAACCAGGCAAAGGGATCCAGATCGACGTAGAAGTCGTCGGTCAGGGTGTACCCCTCACCCAGGCTGTAGTACAGCGGTGTTTCACGGGCTACGCCGGCCCGCCGGCGGTAGCCACTCTCGTTGGCGATGGTCACGGCGTCCGGCACCCGACGGAAGGGGATGATCTGGTCGCCGCCGACGATGACGGCGTACTTCAGGCTCGGGTAGTTGCGCCACGCCCAGCCCACTACCTCCTTGACTGCCCTGGCTACCCGGTTGGCCGCCTCAGGATCGCAGGCGTCGGCGTCCCAGGCGATGGTAGCCTCCTTCACAGCGGCGTCGTTCTCCACCGGCAGGATCATCCCCTGCACGCTCTCATGCTCAGCCAGAGCCATCAACCGCGCCGTCAGCGCGTTGGTGGCCGCCTGCCCATAGACAGCATCTAGTCGTTGCTTGTTGACCAGGAACAGGGTCTGGGGTGCCTCACTGGCCAGCACCAGTGCTATCTCCCCTCCTGGCTGGTACGGGAAGCTCATGCTGCACGTGGGAATGCCCTCACCGACCTCAACCTCCGGGCTGAGGGTGTAGGGATCGAAGCTGTTGGCCCCGTTGTAGCCCACCACGGCGATGTAGTACCAGCCCGTCTCGTCACGGATGTCGGCCCAGACCTCCTCGCTCTGCAGGCCCCGCTCCATGGACAGGTCCACCAGATGGCCGATGCTGGCCAGCTCAGCGATGGAACGCAGGTCGCCGATGGAACGCAGGTCGCCGATAGAGCGCAGATCACCGGTGTCCTGGATGTCGCCGAGGTCCTCACCGACGGGCTCTGCCAGGTCGCTGAAGAGGACCAGGTCGTAGTCGGCCGGCAGGTTGCTGAGGGTGACCGTCAGGGTGGAGCGCGGCTCGGGGACGAGGATCTTGTACCAGTCCACGTCGCGCTCGTGGGAGAGGAAGGAGAGGTAGGGGACATTGGGGACGAGGGTGAAGGCGCGCTGCCAGGGCGCGTTGGCCTCGTGGGAGAACGCCGACGTGT
>CAYYVH010000377.1:0-3916 GCA_964475075.1 uncultured Anaerolineales bacterium
AATCTTTTGATCGTCAAGACACTACTGGTCGGTCCCATCCAGACCAATTGCTACATCGTCGGCTGTGAGGAAACCAAAGAGGGCATGGTCATTGACCCCGGTGGAAGTGAACAGATCATCCTGGAGGAGATCGAGCGGTTGGGGTTGACCATCGAATACGTGATCAACACCCACGGCCACTCGCCGGGCGGGGTGTCGCTGTACAACGAGGACGAGGGGGTCATTTTCAGCGGCGACACCCTGTTCAATATGGGCATTGGCCGCTACGACCTGCCCGGCGGCGACTACCACTACCACACCCTGATGGCCAGCATCCGCGACAAGATTCTGTCCCTGCCAGCCGAGACGGTGGTCTATTCGGGCCACGGGCCGGAGACCACCGTCGGGCGGGAGAAGTGGAGCAATCCGTTTCTTCTGTAGACGAGGGGCTGACGCGACAGAGCCACCCATCGCCGGTGGCTCTTTGTTTTGGGCTACCGGTGTCAGGGCACGATGTGGATGGGTCGAAGCAAGATGCGGTCCCCAGGCTGTCGCTGACCGGCTTCGTCGAACACCGGGAGGCGAACGCCAGTGTTGGGGTCGTACATGCCGATCTCTGGCCGGTATTCACCCGGCGGGGCATCGCCGGGGACGGCGATCTCGTACTCGTCATCCACCACATCCCCGACCACCCATTGTGTTGTGAGGTATGCGCTGTGCTGCGGGAAGTCGTCCATCTGCCCCCACACTTGCTGGGAAGCGTCGAGGAGGTGGGTGAACACCTTGTAGCTTTCAGCCACGGGCTGCGCAGCTTGCCAGTACAACGTCAATCGCAACGTCTGGCCGGGTGACAGGGTTTCGGCGCTCAAGTCGTAGCCCAGAAAGCGAATCGCGTCGCCCAGGCTGGCCGATGTGGGGTGCTGGATGGGCGGGGCAGTGAAGCGGGGGCCGTGGACGTACACGTGGGCTACATCCACGACGCCCTCTCTATCTTTGGTGGTGGGCGGCAATCGCTCCCCATCGGGCGACTCCACCGCCAGCCGAACCCGGTAGTCGCCGCTTGGCGCGGTGGTCGGCACGGACAGGGTGTGTGGGGCTTTGAGCACGTCCCCGGCCTGCCATTCGGTGGTGGGGTAGGTGTCGCCAGCCGGTCGCGCGCTGCTCTCGGCCCAAATCGTGCCCTGGCCGTCCACCAGCCACAGGTGGGCCTGGTAGTCAGCGTCAAGAGTGCGCAGCGATTGCCAATAGAGAGTCACGTGTGCGGCCTGGCTCCCCCGCACGCTGCCGCCCGGCGAGTCGTAGCCCAGCAATCGCAAAGCATCGCCGAAGTCGATGTCCAGCGTGTGGCTCATGGCTAGGTTGGCCAGGCTCGAGGTGGGCCGGGTGATGCGGATGGACGACAGGTCCGCCAGTTCGCCTAGCCCCGGCGAGATGCGCAACAGCTCGCCAGTGTCAGCAGCGTAGACGCCGATGAGCAGCCGGTAGTCGCCCGGTGGGATGCCAGCATACGGGTGCAAGATGTGATAGTTGAGGGCCTCGTCGCCCGCGAACCAGTTGGCCGTGGTACGGTATTGGCTGGTAGGTGTGGCATCGGCCTGGCCCCACAAGCGACTTTCGGCGTCCACCAGCCGCAGGGTGATCTTGTACTCCCGGCCCGGCCGGACCAGCGTCCGCCACCGCAGGGCCAGGCGCAGCGGCTCGTCGGCGGGGATGGCTGCATCCGCCAGCCCAAAGCCGGCCAGCTCGAGCCGGTCGCCAAAGTTGATCCCCACGGGCGTGTTGGCCTCGGTGAGAGGGCGTTCGTAGAGGCACACCCGGCAATTGCTGTACACCTCGCAGCCCAGGTTGAAGGCATGGCTATTCAGCCACCGTTCGACGAAGAAATTCGGATCCAGTTCGTCCTCGCCGGCTAGCACCACCCACAGTCGGGGATATCTGTCCAGCAGAGCCGCCAGATCGCGGGCGGCATCCTCCGATCTCAGCGGGGAACCGGTGATGGGGAAGTGTTCCGGCGGGTCCATCAGCGGCATAGAGTAGAAGGGCAGATCGCCACCGTAGTAATGGCGAAAGAGCATGTACTGGCGAGGGCCATCCAGCACGATGCCGTCGTCGGGCCGCGAACGGGCGGCCAGATGGCGCAGGGCCAGACCGTATTGGCTGCGCGAATAGCTGGTGTAGTAGAAGCTCAGGGCGTAGGCATACACCACCGCCAGACACAGCAAGCCGACAACAGCCAGCGGCGGCGCTTTTCGCTGCAGCCAGGCCAGGCTGGTGGCCAGCAACAGGGCGTAAGCGGGCGTGACGATGAGCAGGTAGCGTACCTGGAACTCGATGGGCGCGACGAAGGCCAGGGCAACCGGGATCATCAGGTAGCCAGTGGTGAACAGGCCACGGGCCAGCGGGGGAAATGCACTATCTCTGGGAGCGAAGCCCCATTTGCTGTAGGCGGCGATCACCCCGATGAGGAAAAGGGGAACCAACCCGTAGGCCAGGTCGCCGAGCGGAGGCCGGAGTACGGTGGTGCCGGCCACCGACACGTTACCCACGTTGAGGTCGTACCACAGAGCGCGCGCAAAATCCACTGGTGACGCGGCCGAAACCTGACCACGTTGGGCGACGATGGTTGCGGTGAAGAATATGCTCGGCGACAGGGCCAGCCACGCCCCCGGCACGATGCTGACGCATAGCTGGGCCACGATCCATTGCCACAGCAGTGGCCGGCGGCGCAGATGGGTCAGGGCGAAGAAGGCGTTCTGGAACACGGTGATGAAGGCAGCAAAGTAGTGACTGAGGAGCATGAGGATGGTGGCGGACACGTAGCCGATCCACAGCCTCCAGCGGCGATGCGGGGGCGGATCGTCCGGGCCACGGGCCAGCAGACGCGCCAGCAGATAGCACGACAGCAGGCCCCAGAAAGTGACCAGGGTGTACATGCGGCCCTCTTGAGTATAGTATACCTGCACCGGCAACGCAGCTAAAATGGCGGCGGCGAATAGCCCCACTTCGGCGTTGAACAGGCGGCGGCCCAGTTGGAACATCAGCGGCAATGAGGCTGTGCCGAACAGAACGGAGAAGAAGCGGAGCGCGAACTCGCTTTGGCCGGCCAGGGCCAGCCAGGTGTGGAGCAATACGTAATACAGGGGGAGATGGCTCATGGAATTGACGCGCAGGAAGTTGATGGTCTCGAACAGGGGGGCGGTGGCCTCCGCCAGACTGAGGGCCTCGTCGTACCACAGGTTCTGCGCGTCCAGTCTGTACACCTGCAAGGCGAAGCCCACGAGGATGACGAGCGACAGGATCGCCCGCCAGGGGATTCTCTCCGTCAGCGACGGTTGTCTTCTTTGTTGGCCGGGTGAAACTGTGCTCTCTGTACCCATCAGCGCACCCGCCCGTACCGCCCGCCGACCACGGCCTGGCCGGCTGGGCTCAGGGCAAAGTCGAGAAAGGCTCGCACCTCGCCTGCCGGTTGGCGGCTGGTCACCACCACCAGTGGGCGGGTGAGGTGGTATTGGCCGGACTGGACGGTTTCCGGGGTAGGGGTCAGGCCCTCTATCGGCAGGGCTTTCACTTTGGGGGAGAGATACCCCATCGAGACGTAGCCGATGGCCGCTGGATGGGTGGCTACATAGTCAATCACCGCCTGGCTGCCGGGCATGACCACTTTCGTCGGCGTCGCCCGCCAGTCCTTGACCACACTGTTCCACTCACCGCCCGTGTAGCGCCCTGGCTTGGAGACCGTAGGCAGAATGCGCTCTAGCTTTTCTTGGTTAATCGTCACTCCGTGAATCCTTTCCAGATATCCAAGGAGCAATTATACCCGACAGGGGGGAAATTGGCAACAAAGGACGGGCGCCGGTAGGGATTTTCAAAGAATCAATAATGACCTTTGGTGCTAGTTTAGTTTACAGGCTAAACTCTGCGATGGAGAGTTTTACAC
>CAYYVH010000378.1:0-3883 GCA_964475075.1 uncultured Anaerolineales bacterium
CCCTGATCTGGCGGAGTTGGACTCCGCCAGCCGGCCCACGGTGGGGTCGGAGGACGCGGAGTATAACGCCGCTCCATCAAGGGACGCGGAGTACAACTCCGCTCCATCAAGAGTACAACTCCGCTCCATCAAGAGTACAACTCCGCTCCATCAAGAGGGAAGGCCAGGGTCCGTCACAACGTGGACACCTGGCCTGCACACGAAAGGGCCGGGTGCAGAACTGCTGGGTGCAGATCTGCACACCCTCAGCAATACGTTGCTCGCGTTACATCTCCACCACCTCCTCTAATCCCTGGAGTTCTCTCCTGGCCCGGACCAGAGGTCCGGGCCAGGCGCTTGCTTCGCCTATCCCCGAGCAAGCTCGGGACTCCTTCGCCGGATGTTTCTTAGTAGCGGAACAAAGTGGAGCGAGATGCGCAATAGCGTAATGCGCAATCTGTACGTTTCACGTTTTCCCACCATCAAGACCGCCGCTCCCCTGCTCCTCCACTCCCGCCGAATTCGCTGCCCGCAGCGGATTCGGCCTCCCCTGCTCTCTTCACGGACAACTCTCGCCCCAGCGCCCGGCCACCTGCTGGATGTCGTCGATGTCCACGTCGCCGTCGGGCTCCATGTCCAGGTTCGGGTCAGAGCCGCCCCAGCCGGCAGCCACCATCTGGATGTCCACGATGTTGATCACACCGTCATCGTTGACATCTTCCCGACACGCGGCGGCCGGATACCACTCGTCGGCCCCAATGTCGTAGCCAGTTCCCTGGGGCCGGGCCTGGCCATCGATGTCGGTCGTGACACCAGCATCAATCCCAGCATCCCGCGCCTGGGAACCCAGGGTCAGATGGTAGCCGTCGGCGGCAAAGGCTGGCGTGCCGGTGTAAGCATGGCTCACCAGGATCGTCCCGGTGGTGGTGGCGGTGTTGCTGATGTTTTGGTGCCAGAGCACGCCGTCCACTATGACCGTGCTGGACGGGGCCGCGCGGATGCCGATCGTGTGACTAACGATGATGGCGTTGGTGAGGGTCAGCGTGGTCGAGACGTCCACACTCACCCCTTCGTCGGCCCCGTTGCGGGCGATGGTAGGATGAAGCAGGACCCCCGACGCACCATCAACCCACAGACCGCTGCCGCTCTCGCCGGTGGCGTCGTAGGAGCGGTTGTCGGCCAGGACGCAGTTGGTCAGGGTAAAGGGTTGGCTACCGACCACGTACAGCCCGCCCCCCTGGCCCCAGGCGGAGAAAGTGGAAGTGGTGTTGGACAGCCAGAGGGTGGCGCTCGCTTCCAGGCGGCTCTCGCTGAGGTAGGCTCCGCCACCCCAGCCCGGCAGGGATCCTCCCGCTGAGGCGGTGTTCTCCTCCAGGCGGCTCCTCTCCAGCCGGACGGTGGAAGACTCGGCGGCCAGGCCGCCCCCGTGGCCGAGGCCAAAGCCGGCCGAGGAAGCGGTGTTTCCGGCCAGGGTCGTCTCGACCAGGGTCAGCGTGGCCGCGGTCACGCCCACCCCGCCGCCGAGGCCGTTGGAGGAGGTCGAAGCAAGGTTGCCGGTCGCCTCGACGCGGGAGAGGGTCACGGTGGCAGTGATGGCATACAGCCCACCGCCCACATCGTGGAAGGGGAGGGACAGGCCCCCCAGTCCGGTGGCATCGCCCCCCGTCAGGCGCAGCGCCTCCAAGGTGACATTGACCGGCCCGGTGGCATAGACCACTCGCCCTTCCCCGTTGGCATCCAGGGTGGTGGGGTAGGCGTCGGGGTCCCAGGCGGCAAAGTCGGCGCGGTAGCCGCCCTGCAGCGTCAGGTCCTTGTCCAGGTAGACCTGCTGATAGCGGCCCGCCCGCTCGTAGGCCCCCACGCACTCGCCTGCGATCCAGACCACGTCACCGGCCGCGGCCGCATCCACTGCGGTCTGGACCGCGGTATATTCCGGCAGGGTGCCGTTGACGCGGGCATGACAGTCCTGGAGCAGCGTGTCCGCGTACGCTGTGGCCTGAGACTGGTCGCTGGTGGCCCAGGCAGTGTTGCGCATGGTCTGTGGCAGTGTGACGGGGATGGTCGTCGTCACCTGGGCCGTGACCGTCACGTGAACCGTCTGCATGGCGTCCAGGTTGCCGAAAGTGCAGGTCGCCCGTCCCCCGTAGCCGGCGTCCGCGATGATGCAGGTATCGCGGTCGCTGGCCACAGCCAGCGGCCGCTGCAGGGCTGGCAGGGTGTCGGTCAGGGCTGCGTTGGTCAAGGCCGCCATCCCGGCATTACTGATGGCGACGGTGTAGGTGAGGGTATCGCCCGGGTTGAGCAGGGAGGCCGAGGCCCTCTTGGACGCCTGCAGCACGCCCTGGACCACCGCCTCGTAGGCTCCCAGGTCGGGGTTGGTATCACGCGGTGTGCCATCCAAGTCGGTGGTCACGCCAGCGTCAATGCCCTGGTCTCTGGCTGCCGAGGTGTCGGCGATGTGGTAGTCGCCCGCATCGGGGTCCAGGAAAACCGGATCGCCCCAGATGTTGATCGTGCCGGTGAAGATGTCGCCTACGTCGCCCCAATCACTGCCGTTAGCCCAGGCGCCGCTACCCCAGAGGGTGGCGGTCAGGGTGGCGGTGGAACCGAAGGAGACGTTGATGCCGGTGTCGTGGCCGGCCAGGATGGTGTTAGTCAGGGTGATGACCGAACCGCCGGCCACCCGCACGCCGGCCACGCTCTGGTTGCGAGCGATGGTGGTGTGGAGCAGTTGGCCACGGCTGGGCACGCCGGACATGTGGCCTACGTACATGCCACTGCCGCCATAGGGCGCATTGTTGTCGGCGATGACGTTATTGGTGAAGGTAAAGTTGGGGCAGGCCGCCAGCTCCACGCCGCCGCCGCTGCCAAAGTCCCCCCCAGCCTGATTCCCCCGGATCTGGTTGGCTTCCAAAACGGGACGGCTGTTGACAAAGTAAAGACCGCCGCCCATGCCACTGGTCCAAGCACCACCGCTAGCCTGGTTGTTCAAGACCAAATTATCGCGCAGGGTAGGAGCGCTCTCCGCCGCGTAGAGGCCGCCGCCCAGGCCATCATCAAAGAATCCACTGCCAATGGCCTCGTTATTGATGATGACGTTGCGGCTGAGGGTCACAGTGGCGCTGAGGATATAGACCCCACCCCCGGCGTCACCAAAGGGATCACCTCCCAGACCATTGGCGCTGCCGCCGGTAATGCGAAAGCCCTCGATGGTGGGGCTGATGTCCCCGCTAATGTAGACGACGCGCCCGCTTCCCCCGGCGTCCAGGGTGGTGACGTAGGTTTCGGGGTCCCACGTGGCAAAGTCGGCGCTGTAGCCGCCGCGCAGAGTCAGCGTCTTGGTAAGATATACCACCTGGCTGAGGCCGCCGTAGCTATTGACGTCAGTGTAGGTGCCGGCGGCGACCCAGACCTCCTCTCCGCTCAACGCCTGATCTATGGCGTATTGCAACGTGGCGCACGGAGCAGCGACGCTCCCGCAGCCCACGACATCGCTGCCGGTGGTGGTCACGCGGGTGACGCCCGTGCCCGCCTGGGCGTGGGCCGCAGGCGGTGCATGGCCCCATACATTCAACAGGATTACCGCGCTGACCATGACCATCAGGCCGGTAGTCAGGGCCAAAGCGATGCGCACTCCTGATTTGTCCATTTCAACCTCCGCAAGTGACGAGCAGAGGCCAGATGCCATGGCAGCCAGCCCTGGACACCTGGCCTGCACACGAAAGGGCCGGGTGCAGAACTGCTGGGTGCAGATCTGCACACCCTCAGCAATACGTTGCTCGCGTTACATCTCCACCACCTCCTCTAATCCCTGGAGTTCTCTCCTGGCCCGGACCAGAGGTCCGGGCCAGGCGCTTGCTTCGCCTATCCCCGAGCAAGCTCGGGACTCCTTCGCCGGATGTTT
>CAYYVH010000379.1:0-3875 GCA_964475075.1 uncultured Anaerolineales bacterium
TGCTGTGGCGAGTCCGGCTCAGTCCCGCGCTCCGGCTCCGGTTCGTGCTCGGGCTCAGGCTCGGGCTCCGGCTCCGGTTCGGGGTCCGGCTCAGGCTCGGGCTCCGGCTCCGGTTGGGGGTCCGGCTCAGGCACCGGCAACCCGCGCGACTCCCGAAGGCGCCCGGTGACCGCCCTTCGAACCAGCCCTAGCCCTGCCAGGCCAGCCAGGCCATCGACGATGTCGACCTGGCGACCGAAGAACTCGTCGGCCGACTCACCATCGTACGGACCGACGATGTCCAGGTCGACACGGAAGCCAGGGTCCTTTTCCGCCAGCGTGATGCCACTCCATGCCTCAACGGACGTGGGGTCCAGGCGCTCCTGCTCGAAGAGACGCAGAGCGGAAGCGTAGAAGACGTCCGCCAGGCTGAGCTCGGACGGGGTGGCGGCCGGGCCGGGCACCGTAGGCTCGGTCTCCACGAAGGTTAGCCCTTCCGCTTGCGCACCCTTCTGGGTCTCCTTCACATCGAACTCCACTTGCTGACCCTCGTAGAGACGGTCGATACCGGACCGCTGGACGTCGGCGATATGTACGAACACATCCTCGCCCACCGTGCGGTCGATGAACCCGTAGCCGATCTCGGGGTCGAACCATTTGACAACACCACGTTGTCGTTCTTCGGTCATGCGTCACTCCTGTTCTCAACCCAATGTGTCGTATCAGGCAGCACCTTGCCGCAGTACGGGCAGTGCCCGAACTCAGGTTCCAACACCGTGCTGTGGCATTCATCACACACGCGGAGCGGGGGCTCCTCATCAGGCTTCTCGCCATCGAATCCGTAGGCCTGACGGATGAGCCCGACGAACATCCGGAACATGAAGTAGACCGGCGCCATGAGCCCTGCGAATACGACAGCCGTACGCAGGCAGCCTGATGTGTCCCCGCTCAGCTCCGGCACGGACCGATAGGATAGCGCGCTTGCCTCATGATGGGTAGTCTCGCAGGTGGACCGGTGCGGCGGCGCAGCGTATAATCCGACGCGATGAACGCCCTCAAGCGCTTCGAGGACTGGCTCGCACGCCTGCTCGAAGGGGGTCTGGCCAGCCTCCTGGGTGCGCAGATCCAGCCGGTGGATATCGCCAAGCGGCTGGCCGAGTACATGGAGGACCACCGAACCATCGGGGCTGGGCGCCGCTACGTTCCCAACAACTTCCGCGTGTACCTGTCACCCGGGACGCTGGCCGGCTTCGCCAGCTTCCAGTCCGCACTTCAGGACGAGCTGGGCGGGTTCCTGAACGCCCGGGCACGGGAGCTAGGCTACCACTTCGTGGGCCGCGTGCGCGTGAATCTGCTGGCAGACGAGACGCTGCGCCGTGAGCGGGTGCGCATCGAGGCCGATCTCGTGGACCGAGAGGGCCTCGTACTGCCCGGTCCGAGCCAGACGACGGAGGCTATCAGCGTCGCACCGACGGTGACGCCGCACGACCAGGCAGCGGCGCTCGTGGTCAACGGGCGTCGCGTGCCGCTGGAAACAGCCTCACGCGTGGGCCTCGGCCGGGCGCTGGACAACGATCTGATCCTCGACGACTCGTCGATCTCGCGCCACCATGCACGGCTGGTCGCTCGTGGCCGCAGCTGGTTTCTTGAAGACTTGAACAGTACTAATGGATCGTTCGTGAATGGCCGGCGCGTCGAATTCAAATTCCTGCGACCCGGCGACGAGATCCGCCTCGGCAAGGTCACGCTGCAGTTCGAGGAAACGGAGGTTCCGCGAACCGAGTGACTCCTCTCGAGACGCAGCTACTGTTCGCCCGAGCGGTACTGCTCATCCTGCTCTACTCCTTCGTCGGTGCCATCGGCATCGTGGCCTGGCTCGACCTACGGGCTTCCCGTCGGGCGGCAATAGCCTCGCCAGCGGCCGTGACGCCCAGCCGTCTGATCGTGCTCGAGGGTGGGGAGAGTGATCGGCCACCGGGCGCATCCTTCCCCTTGGAGGTGGTCACGTCGATTGGCCGTGACCTGGACAATGATCTAGTATTGGTCGACCCCACGATCTCGGGACGCCACGCCGTCATCAGCCTGCGCGAAGGCAGCTGGTGGCTGGAGGACTTGGTCAGCACGAACGGATCCTTCGTGGAAGACCGGCGCGTGTCGCCAGAGACGCCCGCCGTGTTGCGCTCGGGCGACCTGATCCAGATCGGTGCCGTCCGGCTACGGCTGGTCAGCTCCGGGCAGTAGCGCAATGCCCACCGCGGCGCGCACGGGCTTCACTCCCCGCTTCCGCTGGACCGAGTTCCTGCTCCTGCTGCTGGCCGCGGGAATTGCCGTAACCGCCGCGGCGCCACTCCCCTTGAGGGACAAGGGCTCGTTGGACATCGGCGATCTCGAGCCCACCCTGATGCTGCTCGGCGTGTTCGCGCTCCTTCACCTGGGCCTTGTCCTTAGAGGCAGCCGGACCGACGGGGTCGTGCTGCCGCTTCTGCTGGCCCTCATGGGGTTGAGCCTAGCCATGAGCCAGCGCCTGGCGCCGGACCTGGCCGACAAGCAGTGGCGGTGGGTGCTTCTCGGCGCGATGGCGATCGGAGCCACGGTGCACCTGCCGTTCGACGAGCGACGGCTCCTGCGGCGCTACCGCTATTCGTGGGCCGTGGTGGGCATGCTGCTCGTGGCCGGCACGCTTCTAGGTGGGCGGAGCTTGATGCCCGGTGCACCACGCTTGTGGCTGGGCTGGGGAGGCCTGTCCTTCCAGCCGTCGGAAGTGCTGAAGCTGCTGCTGGTGGTCTTCCTGGCCGGCTACCTGGCCGACAAGCGGGAGATCCTGGCGGATGCCGCCACGCGCGTCGGACCGCTGAGGTTCCCCCCGCTGCCGTATTTGGCGCCGCTGGCGGTCATGCTCGGCATCTCGCTGGCGCTGTTGGCCGCGCAGCGGGATCTGGGCGCGGCATTCTTGCTCTACGCGATTGCCTTGGGCATGCTCTACCTGGCCAGCTCGCGCTTGGACTACGTGCTGGCAGGTTTGGTCCTGTTCGCCATTGGCGCCTACACCATGCATGGCCGGATCGGTGTCGTCGATACGCGCGTCGCCATCTGGCAGGATCCCTGGTCCCAATCCCAGGAGGCTGGTTACCAGCTGGTGCAGTCGCTGATGGCTCTCGGCGGCGGTGGTATCATGGGCACGGGACTGGGGTTCGGCTCCGCGACGGACATCCCGGCGGTGCACACCGACTTCATCTACGCCGCCGTGGTCGAGGAGCTCGGCCTGGGCGGCGCCACGGCGCTGCTGGCGGTATACGCATTGCTGGTGCTCCGCGGGTTCCGAATCGCCTCCGGAGCATCAGAGCCCTTCGCCCGGCTCCTCGCGGCCGGCCTCGCGTTCGCCATCGCGGTGCAGACTTTCATTATAGTTGGTGGAGTGGTGAAGCTCATTCCGTTGACCGGCATCACGCTGCCCTTCCTGTCGTACGGCGGCACGTCGATGTTGATCAGCTCGGTAAGCGTAGGCCTGATGCTACGCATAGGGGAGCCGGACCGGTGACCGATCCGCTGGCGGCCAACATCCGCCGGCTGGCGACGGTGTGCCTCGTCGGCTTCACCGTTCTTGCAGGGGCGACGTTTTACTGGGGTTACCTGCGCGCCGAGGAGTTGGCGGCTCGGCCGGACAACTTGCGCCGGCAGGCATTCGACCGCCGCATCCGGCGGGGGCGGATCCTGGACCGCGCCGGGAGGGTGCTGGCCGAAACCCACTTCGACGAGGAGGGCAGTCCAGACCGGGTGTACCCCCGGCTGGCTGCCGCGCCGGTAACCGGCTACCAGACCTGGCGCTATGGCGCCGGCTCGAGCCCCGATGACACCTACGGAGGCGGCGTCGGCGCGCGGGGCCACGCACCACGACG
>CAYYVH010000380.1:0-3865 GCA_964475075.1 uncultured Anaerolineales bacterium
TTCCCAAGCCCATTGACATCCGCCAGTTCGGCCAGACGGTGGCCCGATTCCTGAAATGATTTTCGATTGCCGATTGCCGATTTTCGTTGGTGCTTACGGAGGGGTGGTCTCCCTCTAAAGTGTTGTTGGCTTAAGAGCGTTCAAAGTCGCTTGTTCATATCCAAAGATGACAACTAATTCTAAGGCTTTATCGAATTCACGCTCGCCAATTCGGTAAATCCTCCCAATTCGGCGAATCCTTTGGATTCGTCGTCATATTCGGGCACCGCCAAGGCAGCAACACTCAAGAGGGTGACGGCTTACGGAGGGGACAGGGCGATTGTCAAATCAGCAATCGCAAAGGGTATTTCCCACTTGTTGTGGGTAGAAGGCCAATCGTATTGGCCGTTGCCCTTGAAAAGCGCCCAATACGATTGGCGTGCCAAACCCAGAGCATGTGGAAAACACCCATTGAAAATCGCAAATCAGCATTGGGAGGACAGGTAAATGGCGAAATCTGAAATCAAGAATCGCAAATCGAAAATCGAAAATCGGAGATCAAGAGATGCGTCGTAAACTGACTTTGGTTTTGGCGTTGGTGGCCGTGATCTGCACGGCTATGGTGGGGGGCTACGGCCTCTTCTCCACCCTCAGGCAGGCGGAGCAGAGGATCGAAACGGAGTATGTCGCTCAGGGTCGGATCAGCGCGGCACGGATCGAAGATTCACTGCGAGATGTCCAGGAAGATGTGCTCTTCCTGAGCCGTACCCCGCCCATCCAGGGCATCATTCGGGCTCGCGACGGCGGGGGCTACGATAGCCTGGAGAGCTCTCCCTACCAGACCTGGGTCGAACGCCTGCAGGCTATCTTCGAGGGGATGATGCGGGCCAAAGGCATCTACATGCAACTGCGCTATCTGGACGAAGCCGGCAACGAGCTGGTACGGGTGGACTACGACAGGCAGCAAACCCGGCGCATCCCGCCCGAGGAACTGCAGAACAAGGCCGACCGCTACTACTTCGCCGAGACCATGAAACTAGGGCCCGATCAGGTCTACGTCTCGCCCCTGGACCTCAACCGCGAGCGGGGCCAGATCGAGACGCCCCACAAGCCCACCATCCGCTACGCCGTTCCCATCTTCGACCCTCAGGGCGAGCGGCGGGGCCTGGTCATCGCCAACGTCTGGGCCAACACCTTCCTGCGCGTGGATCTGATCTTTCCCCACCCGGAGCAGACCGAGACCTTCATCGTCGACGGGGAGGGGTACTATCTGCACTACAGTGCCGAACCAGAGAAGGAGTGGGGCGGCCCGGCTGACCTGAACACCGGTCACGGACTGCGGCGCGATTTTCCCACCCTGGCTGACCGCATCCTTTCTGGCCGGGTCGGCGAGGTCTACACCGATGACGGGCACATCATCTTCTACGCCCCGGTGCATCCTTATCCGGACTCAGAGCGCTTCTGGGTGGTAGGAGTGATGATCCCCCGAGCTGTCGTCTATGCCCCTCTGCGTCCCTTTGCCCTGGCCTTCGCTGGTATCTTCGTCCTGGCCCTGGCCGTGGCCGCAGGCACGGCCTACATGTTCGCCGGCCGGCTGACCGCGCCGCTGGAGACCCTCCGTCAAGGGGTGAGGCAGGTGGCCGCCGGCGACCTGGGCCAGCGGGTCGAGATCACCAGTGGCGATGAGATCGAAGAATTGGCTGGTGACTTCAATCTCATGGCCGAGGAACTGGAGCATCTCTACGGTCGGGTCAGCGACCTGGCCGCCGACCTGGAGCGGAAGGTGGAGGAGCGCACCCGGGCACTGCGGGAGTCTGAAGACCGGCTCCGCCTGCAGAGCACTGCGCTGGAATCGGCTGCTAACGCCGTTGTGATCACCGACTGTGAGGGCCGCATCATCTGGGTCAACCCGGCCTTCACCCGCCTCACCGGCTACACGCTGGAGGAGGCCCTGGGGCAGAACCCCCGCCGACTCAAGTCGGGGGTGCATGGTCCGTCGTTCTATCAGGATCTTTGGGAGACCATCCTTTCCGGGCGGGTCTGGCACGGTGAGATTATCAATCGGCGCAAGGATGGCAGCCTCTACACCGAGGAGATGACGATCACCCCGGTGCGAGACGTGGACGGGGAGATCACCCATTTCATCGCCATCAAGCAGGACATCACCGAGCGCAAGCGGGCCGAGGGGGAACTGCGGGTGGCGAAAGAGGCGGCCGAGGCCGCCAGCCGCGCCAAGAGCCAGTTCCTGGCCAACATGTCCCACGAACTGCGCACCCCGCTGAACGCTATCATCGGCTTTTCGGAGATCTTGCAGGGCCAGGCTTTTGGAGCCTTGAACCCCAAGCAGGCGCGCTACGTGGACAACATTGTGAAGAGCGGCAGGCACCTCCTGCAACTGGTGAACGACATCCTGGACCTGACCAGGGTGGAGGCAGGCAAGCTGGAACTGCAATACGAGCGCTTCCCTGTGGCCCAGGCGTTGCAGGACATCCTGAACGTGGTCCGCGCTCAGGCCTCTAAGAAGAACATCACCCTCAGCCTGGAAGTGGTCGACGGGGTGGGCCAGATCACCGCCGACCAGATACGCTTCAAGCAAATCATGTACAACCTGCTCTCCAACGCGGTGAAGTTCACGCCGGAGGGCGGCAAGGTCACGGTAGTGGCAAAGGAACTGAGGGAACTCAGGGAACTGATGGAACTTCCTTTAGTTCCCCCAGTTCCTTCAGTTCCATCAGTTCCCTTTGTTCTTGTGAGCGTGTCCGATACCGGCATCGGCATCGCCGCCGAGGACATGCCCCGCATCTGGCGGGAGTTCGAACAGGCGGACCAGGGGATGGCCCGCCGATACGAAGGAGCGGGCCTGGGCCTGCCGTTGACCAAACGGCTGGTAGAGTTGCATGGGGGTCGCATCTGGGCCGAAAGCGAAGGACCAGGCCAGGGTAGCACCTTCACCTTCGTATTGCCGATTGCCGATTTGCGATTGCCGATTTGCGAGTCGCAGGTGGAGACTCCCAAATCGCAAATCGAAGATCGCAAATCGAAAATCCTCGTTGTGGAGGATAACCCCAGGGCCAACGAACTGCTGCGTATCTATCTCACGCAAGCTGGCTATGAGGTACACCAGGCCTACGACGGGGAGGAGGGGTTAAAGCAAGCACGCCAGTGCAGGCCCTCGGTCATCGTGTTGGATATCTTGCTGCCCAGGGTGGGTGGCTGGCAGGTGCTGGATGAGCTGAAGCGGCACCCGGAGACGCGGGACATCCCGGTGGTCATTGTCTCCATAGTGGAGCAGCAGCGGCTGGGCTTCAGCCTCGGGGCGGCCGACTACTTCGTCAAACCGATAGACCGGGCGAGGTTTCTGGCTCGCCTGCAGACGCTGATTCCAGATCTGAGATCGAAAATCGAAAATCGAAAATCGAAAATCCTGGTGGTAGACGACGAGCCCCAGGCGGTGGAGTTGGTGACGGCCCTGCTGGAGCCGGCCGGCTACGAGGTGCTCAGGGCCTATGGTGGGCAGGAGGGCATTGACCTGGCCCTGGCCGAGCGGCCGGACCTGGTGGTGCTGGACCTGATGATGCCGCAGGTGAGCGGCTTCGACGTGGTGCGGACCCTGAAGGCCGAGTCGGCCACCAGGGACCTGCCCATCGTCATCCTGACGGCCAAGGAACTGACCGGGGAAGAGAGACATTGGCTGGAGGAACAGGTGTCGCTCGTGGCGCGGAAAGGCGGTTTCTCACCCGAGGAGTTGCTGCGGGATATCGAGGCGCTGACGCGGGAGTGAGGCGTGAGGAATATGGACGTCACTCACGGCCTGCGGTATTTCATTGGGCATCGAGAAAGTCCAGCATTTCATCCATTGTGTCGAAGGTGCGCACACGTCCCTCGG
>CAYYVH010000381.1:0-3856 GCA_964475075.1 uncultured Anaerolineales bacterium
AGGGGCCCTCAGTCGGGGTCGGGGTCGTCTCCGTCGGCGGGATCTCGGTCGGTGTGGCCGTAGGCACTGGCGAAGGCGGCTCTGTGCTGTAGTTGACCGTCAGCCGCGGGCCGTCGTAGAGCGGATCCGGTCCGCAGCCGCTGTCCCACGTGAAAAGGTTCGAAAACGAACCGCTGGTTGGTCCGTCCATCCTGAACGATGCGAGCCTCGAACCATTGACGCGTGCCCGAAGAGCTGTCAGCTGCGATTCGGTCAGGGTGAAGGTGTTCGTCCAGCCAGCGTCGAGGTCGCCCACGCCGAGCAGCGGCAGCAACGTGGCCTCGATGCCCGCGTTGTGGATCGTGGTGTAGCCGTGGTTGGCGAAGTTCGGATCCACGTCCGTCGCCAGCAGGTTCACCGACCACGTACCCGTGTCACCCAGGAACTCCGTCGAGCGCCCGGTGATCTCCAAGCGGGCGTAGTTGAGGTGGGCACTGGAGGGGATGGCCTCAAGGTCGAACTGCATCGCCCCGTGATAGGAGCGGCTGTTCCAGGTGCCGGTGTAGGTGTCCTCATCGCCGAAGTGGTTTACGTTGGGCTGGCTGCTTACCACCCAGCCGATACGCTCGCAGGGTGGTGTGAGCACCGCCTCAATCCCGCCGGGCGGGGTCGGCATGGGCGGAACCATGGTCGCCGTTGCGGTCGGTGGCGGCAGCGTGGCGCTCGGGGCGGCTGTAGGATGAGCCACCGTGGGGGTCGGCCCGGTGACCGGCTCGCTACCGAAGTCCACGGCCCAGTAGTACTGGTACTCGCTGGTGCTCTGTTCGAAGCCGGCGCCCAGCTCGGTGCAAGTGTTGCACAGGATGATGGCCTGGTGACCGGAGCTGTTCATCCAGGCCTCTACAACGGCCGCCGGTGAGGTCTGACCACAGGCCACGATCTCGCCGTAGGGCGAGAGATAGCCCGCGTCGCGCATGCGGTCGTAGGGGGTGCTGCTGTTGGAGCCACCGTGCCCGCAGAACCCGTGGGTGGCCATGTCGTTGACGTGGACGGCCGCCGCCTGGCGGAGGGCACCGTCGGTGTACAGCGGCGGCAGGCCGTAGAAGTCCCGTTCCCGGTTGATGAGGTCCTCGACCTGCTGAACCCAATCCCCGGACGGTGTTGGCGTCGCCGACGGCGGAGGCGCGGTCTCGGGCGGGCGCGTGCTGGTCGGCTGCGGAGTCTGGGCCGGGTTCTGGCCGCCAGCCAAGGCACGGCCGGCGTCGATCCGGCCCCAGCCGAACAGTGGGTCCCACCCTGGTGAGCCCAGGTCCTCGGCCGTATCCGCGAGGAGCTGCTCGACTTGGGCCGGAGTACGGGAGGGGTCCTGGCCGAGCAGCAGGGCCGCCGCGCCGGCAACGATCGGGGAGGCCATACTCGTGCCGCTCCACGCTTGGTAACCGCCGCTCATCACCGTCGACAGGATTCCCACACCCGGGGCCGACAGGTCGATGTAGTCGCCGTAGTTGGAGAAGCTGGCCCGCGTGTCGGATTGGGTGGTCGCGGCGATGCAGGTGACGTCGGGAAAGGCGCACGGATAGGTCGGATTCGAGGTGTTGTCGTTGCCGGCGGCCACTACGACGGGCACATCCTTGCCGATCGCGTAGGCCACGGCATTCCGCAGCGTGGTCGAGGTGAAGTAGCCACCGATGCTCATGTTGATCACGTCGGCGCCGTGATCGACGGCCCACGTGATACCGGCAGCGATGGCCGAGTGGCTGCAGTTCCCGCTGGCACCGCACGATTTGACCGGCATGAACTTGACGTCCCAACCGACCCCGGCGACCCCAATGTTGTTGTTGGTGGCCGCCGCGGCGATCCCGGCGACGTGAGTGCCGTGCCCGTAGTCATCCCGCGGGTCGCTGTCACCGTTCACGAAGTCGTAGCCGGCAAGGCACTTGCTCGACAGGTCTGTGTGGTTGCAGTTCACGCCGGTGTCAATGATGGCCGCAACGATGCCCTCACCCAGATCGTAGTCCCACGCCTTCTCGCTGTCGATCTTGGCATGGTGCCACTGCTGTGAGTAGAGCGGGTCGTTGGGCCTGGTCATGGGGGCCAGCGGATCGAAGATCAGCGGCGGCTGGACTGGATCGGGTGCGCCGTAGATCGTGGCCAGGTAGTCGGGCTCGGCGAACCGGATCTCCTTCCGCGCCTGATACGTCGACACCATGGCCAACGCATCCGCCTGGAATAGCAGCACCTGGACGCCCAGCTGTGGAATCTCCCGAATGACCTGCGCACCATATTCGGCGTGCAGCTCTCGCTTCGCCTCGTCGCTCGTTCCCGGCGCGAAGTGCACCAGAAGCCGGTTCTCCACATAGCCGGGGTCCGGCGGTACCCCGTCCTCGGCCGTGACGGCTGCGGTCTTCGATGCCGCGATCGTCCATGGCGCGGGCAGAGACACGGCGCCGGACGGGCCGTCCGGGCTCTGGGCGCGGGTTGTTCCCGGCCGGCCCGCAAGCAGACCGAGGCTCAGAAGCAACAGGACGGAGAAACGCTGGCTCATCTGATCTCCCTCCCTACGGCGGTGCCCGGCGAGTCACACCCATCAGGCACCTGGGGCGCACGTGCGCACGTCACGCGCCATTCTTAGGAGCGAGAATCGGTCGAACCGAGCCCCCTGCCCGATTAGACCTGCTCCACGTGCTGTAACCGGTCGACTCCTCAGCGACGGATCGTTTCGTAGCGTCGACATGCAGTCAACCGTGCGTAACGTTGGCTTCGGCCGTGCCGTTATGGCCGCCGAGAGACGTGCTGGCTGGGGTTCCGTCGATGCTCGGGCAGGGGCAGACCCAGGACCCAAAGCCGAACGTCTCTCTGTCTGTCACGGACTGTTCTCCCGTTACTTCGTTTCGTACAGGTGCCCATCGCTGAGCTACATTCTTAAAACGGAAGCGTGAGGGACTCCGGTACGGCACGTCCGTTAGTATAACGTTAATTGCCCTTGAGGTGCAAATGGCGCGGGTGGGGCATGCCTCGCAAGGTCCGGCCCATTTGCACGTGTCAATGCCCGGGATGGTCGCGTGTGGCAGGCCCAAAACCAAGAGGAGCCCGGGGCGGGGGGATCGCACCAGGCTCCTCGTTGTGTAAGGAGGAGAAAACGCAACTCTATTGTACGGCTCCGGCTCCGGGAGTGCTTGTCGATCGCCCTACGTTCGGCCTTCGCTTGGCCGACGCCAAACCGGCGCTGGTAGGCGCGACGGCAGCTGGCGGCTATACTTGCCCACTGTGACGCGTCTCCTGCGCTCGGTCGGTCTCTGCGTGCTGATGCTCTGCCTGGCTATGGGCCGTCTCCAGGGCACGTCGGTGAGGGCTCAGGACCGGGAGCATTCCGTTAGTGATCTCATCGACAAGCTGACGCCGCAACAGCGCGTCGGGCAGTTGTTCTTGGTGCCTTTCTTCGGATCTGACGTGAGTGACGGCACGGCTGCCGCCCGGCTGATCGGCGGCGTCGGGGGGGTCATTCTCTCCCCGGCGCGCGGAAACTACACGAACACGGCAGATGCACCCACGCAGGCCGCCCACCTGGCCAACGCGCTCCAGGCGCGTGCGGACGCGGGCGAAGGACCCTTCGTGCCCCTGTTCATCGCGTTGGGGCAAGCCGGTGATGGCTACCCTGACAGTGCGCTCTGGGGCGGCATGACATCTCTGCCCAGCCAAATGGCCCTGGGGGCCACTTGGCAGCCGGAGTACGCCGAGCAAGTCGGGGAGGTCGTCGGGCGCGAGCTGGCGGCGGTGGGTGTGAACCTGCTCCTGGGGTCCAGCCTCGACGTGGTGAATGTCTCGCGCGCGCGGATCTCCCGCGATCCTGGCGCTCGCGTCTTCTCTCGCCTGCCCC
>CAYYVH010000382.1:0-3835 GCA_964475075.1 uncultured Anaerolineales bacterium
TTTGAGCGGCTCACAAACTAAAGCCCCCGGCTTTGCCGGGGGATATTTACTCCGGCCCGGTTGTACGATCCAGAGCTTCCCATGCACGTCGCGCTGCTGCATGCCCTGCGTGAGCACGTCGATGAGGTGATCGAGATCGGATGGCGTCGTCTTCGGCGGCGGGCGCAGGACGGCGATGCCTGCGAACTCAGAAGGATCGAACTGCAGCGGATTCGCTAAGCCAAGATCCAGCGTGACCAGGCAACGGCGCTCGCTCAGGCAAGTCTGGATGACCACCCGGTCGGAAGCTGAAACCAGGCCTTGATCAACAACTGAGACTGCCGCGTGTCCGGCCTGCTGCAGCTTTTCTTGCGACCGGCGGCCGAGGTTCTCGTCCAGCTTCAGATCCATCTTCACGCCTCAGGAAGCGGGGATTGGCACCTCGAAGTAGCGCTCGCGGGCCATCTCTGCACCGTAGGCGATGCAGGCCAGAATGTCGGCCTCCACCAGACCCGGATAGTCGTCCAGGATCTCTTCGACTGTCATTCCGCTGGCCAGGAACTCCAGGATTAGGGAACCCCAGATGCGATGGCCACGAATCGTCGGCTTACCGAAGCAGATGTCCGGATCAATGGTGATGGGTGACAACAACTCTTGTCTCGCCACGTGTGTGCCCATCAGGTTGCCCTCGATTGACAGACTCTGAGTCGGACTTGGCTGCTGCGCCGTCGGGCGACTGGTATGGGGCAGCAGCGTGAAAGGTGTCGCCGCGCGGATGCCGGTTTGTATTCCTATGGGTTCGCTCGACCCAGTCCTAGACAGCGACGGGAGTGAGGGTGTAGACTCGCGCCAACCTGCTTGCCGCGTCGATATCTCCTCGACGCAATGCCGCCCGTACATCATCGAGCTTGTACGCATCGTCCAAAGAAACGTAGGGTGACCACCCTGTGCCGGTGTCGATCAACTCAACATCGACTTCTGCAACGTAGTCTCCCTCATGTACGAGCTTGGTGTGGGTTCGTGATTTCACGGCTTCCTCCTGAGGAAATCGTCAGTCCAGCGCTCGGGATCAGGTCGGTAGGCGGTCACGAGTACCGCCGGAGACGATTCGCCTCTGGGTATCCCCCAGACGACATGGATCGGTATTCCGTCCGCAGTCTTCTGCAAGGCCAAGACGCACGGCCCCTTCGGGTACTCCGGATAGTCCTCCACAACTTGGGCATACGTGGCACCATCGACGACGTCGCGAACGGCGATGTTATGCTCGCTCAGTTCATCATAGCCGTGCTGCGAAATCCTGACCTCGCCGCGTCCGACGAGGCCGAGGACACGCTCCAAGGTGCCACTCATGACGGGATTCTAGCGTTCGGCGGCTGAGTTCGCAACCAGTCGGCGCCGCAGTTGCGAATGCGAAGCGTGCCGGACGACGAACTCTACCGCTTCGTGATCTGGGCGACGGACCTGGATCCGGAAAAGGACGACACTTGACACACCGACATGGATCACATATCTTTGTCGATATGAAGACGATATCGGTATCCGTGTCTGAGGGCGACTACGAGGCCTTCCGCTGGGCGGCGCGGGCTCAGGGCCGACCTATCGCGCAACTCATCCGCGAGGCCATGGCGCTGTACCGCGTTCAGCAGATCCCGAACCGCACGCCGCTGGCTGGTCTGCCAGTTCTGCCCGGTCACCGGCCCACCGGTGAACTGCCTTCGCGGGCCGAAATCTACGACGAGGTCTACGCCGCGGACCAGCCGGCCGAGGACCCCGACGAGTGAAGCGCGGTGTCGACACCAACGTCCTGGTGTACGCGCACATGCCGGCACTCCCGGACCACGCTGCCGTGCGGGCGTTCGTGCTGGACCAGCTGGCTGATGGCGCCGTGACGCTCGTCGTGACACCGGGAGTGCTGCACGAGTTCGTCCACGTGATCACCGATCCGCGCCGCTTCGACCCGCCGGTGTCGATGGCCGAGGCACTGGCCGTGGCGCGACTCTACATCGGTCGCGCCAACGTCGAGTGTGCCTCCACGGGCGAGCCAGCGCTGCAGCTGGCGCTGGCGCTCCTGGAGCAGCACGGGCTCGGACGCAAGCGCATCGCCGACGCGCTGCTAGCGGCCACCCTGCTATCCAAGGGCGTGACCGAGATCATCACCTGCGATCCGGGTGGCTTCTTCCAGCCCTTCGAGGGCCTGTCGGTAATCGATCCCCGCGCCGATGAATGGCAGGGCTAGTGAAACGGCGGCCACCCAGCGGCGGGTGGCGTTGGTGACCGGTGCCACCGGCGCCATTGGCAAGGCGATCGCGCGGCAGATCGCCGCCGAGGATGACTTCGAGGTGGTCCTGGCGGTGCGGGACGAGGAGAAGGCCCGCCAGGCGGTGCGCGAGATCACTGAGGCAACGGGCAACTCCCACGTCCGCTACGAGCTCGTGGACCTGGCCCGCCATGCGTCCGTCCGCGCGCTGGCCGAGCGGTGGCAAGGACCGCTGCACGTGCTGGTCAACAACGCCGGGGCTACGCCGCGCCGCCGGCAGGAGACGCCCGAGGGCATCGAACTCCAGTTCGCCACCAACGTGCTGGGGTACTTCTGGATGATCCGCGAGCTCGCCGACGCACTGCGCGAGGCGGCGCAGGCGCGGGTGGTGAACGTGGCCAGCTACTGGGCCGGCGATCTGGACCTGGACGACCTCGAGTTCCAGCGCCGGCCGTACAACAACGGCACGGCCTACCGCCAGTCGAAGCAGGCCAATCGCATGCTGACGGTGGCCTTCGCCAAGCGGCTGGCGCCGGGCGGCGTCACCGTCAACGTCTGCCACCCGGGCGACGTGAACTCCAAGCTGAGCAACGACCTGGGCTTCGGTGGGCACGAGTCACCCGACCAGGGTGCCCGCACGCCGGTGTGGCTGGCCGTCGGCCCGGTAGGTGGGGAGCAGACGGGCAAGTACTTCTCGGACCTTCGGGAGCAGCCCGACGGCTTCGCCGAGGACGAGCAGGCCATCGAGCGGCTGTACCAGATCTGCCGGTCCCACACGCCGCCGGGGTAGCGCAGCTGGTACGTCCCTCACGCGGAAATCCGGCTTCCATGTTCGAGAGCTCCGCGCGTTGGTGTATAATGAGTACACCAAAGAATGGGGGATATAGATGGTGTTGACGACAGGGCCGAAGCGGCGTATCAACGTGACGTTTCCGGCGGACTTGCTTGCCGCGGTGGATTCCGTCGTTCCTGCCCGGAAGCGGAACCAGTTCATCGTGGCGGCGACCGAGGACGCGCTGCGGCGGCTCGAGCTGGCACGGGCGATCGATGCCCTGCGCGAGGATCCGGCCTGGACGGAGGAGTACCATCCTGAACTGACGGACGCCAGGTCTGCCGACCGATATGTGCGCGAGATGCGTGGGCGTTGGCTGCCGCGGACCTGGAACCGGATCGAGGGCGAAGAGCAGCCCGATGGCTGACTACCTGCTCGACACGAGCGCGCTCATTCTGGCCCTCCGCGGTCAGCCGCCGGCGCTCGATTTGATGGACGAGCTCGGGAGCCGGGCCGACCTGTTCATCTCCGTGATCGGCCGCACCGAGGTCTCGGCCGGAATGCACCCGGAAGAAGAGGCGCGAACACTGGCGCTCCTCGAAGCTCTCACCAGCCTTCCGGTGAGTCCCGCCGTCGCTGACCAAGCAGGACGCTGGATCTACGAGTATGCCCGCCGTGGGGTCCAACTCACCGTCCCCGATGCGTTGATCGGCGCCACCGCCGTGGAGCATCGGCTCGCGCTTGCGACCACGAACGTGGAGCACCTCCCGATGCCCGTGCTTCGGAGTCAACCCCCGTACGCCGCAGGAGCGCGCCGCCCGCTCTAC
>CAYYVH010000383.1:0-3834 GCA_964475075.1 uncultured Anaerolineales bacterium
GACTCCTGTCGCCATATCTTCAGTCCGATGCCTCCAACTCGTTTTAGCCAGACTCAACTCCCATAGCGCTACTAGGGCTGCACGCTATGTCATCGGAGGTCGGAAGGCAGTCCTCGATCAACGAAAAGTCGGCGAGTTCGGCGTCAGGGGCAAGTGGGTGTCACTCGGCTACCACACCTTTGGCGGCAACGCAGCCGTGATACAGCTAAACAACATGGCCCAGATAGGTGACCCCGACCCCTCCAAAGAAGGCTACGCATTCTACATCGAGGATCCGAGCTTTGAGGACCGTATCTATGCAGATGCAGTCCGGATCACAAACGTGTGCCAGTGGGAAGCTCCACCAGGTGCGCCTGGTGGACCGGGTGGACCTGCTTCCCCTTGACCCGTACGCTCAGACCGGCGTCACCAACCATTACAGAAGGGGACCACCATGAACAGCAACAAGACGGCCTACTACCTGGTGCTGGCCGTCGGTGTGGTAGCACTCGCGGTAGCTGTCGACCTGCTAGCAACAGGAAGAGCCACTGCGCCCCCATCGCTCCACGCCGGCTATCCACCACCCATCTCCAGCCCTACCCCCACTGCTTCTCCCGATCCGAGCGGCTATTTCCCTCCTCCGAGCGACGTTCCTTCAGAGACAACGACGATCGCGGCTTCCCACTTTCCGCAGATGCTCGCTCAATTGCAGTCAGACCTCGACAGCGCAAACGCCACAGACATTGCCATCTACATGGCGTCTGACGGCTACGGCGGTGTGCACGTCGCAAGTTCGACCGACCCCCAGGGGGCCACGCAGCTGTCTCAGGTGGACGCGGAGCAGGTACTTACTGACTACTTCGACGACGGGGCAGCGCCAGTAATCCAGGGCTACTTCGTGTGGCCCTACGGCAATTCGACGTGCGCCTTGGTGCTGATCGCCGGCTGGCAAGGGGAGGCCGCGGTACCGGGCGCCACCATGACCCCGCTGGGCGGACTCGAGTCAATCAGCGATGATGCCTTCAAGTGGGACGTGTGTGCAGATGGATCGGATATCAGCATTACGGGGTGGATGACCGGATACTACCATCAGCTCGTATCGGGGACCCATCTGAGACGGCAGTCGACGTACATGGCGATCCAGCCCTAGCTTCCCGCTCTCATGCTGGGGCGCCAAGGCTACGATACTAAGCGCGTCAGCGCGCAGGCAAATCGGTGTGCGGCGGTGTCGAGAGCGCACAGACCGCCTTGCCGCCGGCCGGCCAACCTCGGGGGACTGTTCTTTGGCACCCAGCGTACCTGACATGCGCATTCCCAGTAGGGTGGGCGATCTCACCGGCGTATTGAGGGCACGGCTCACAAGGGGAAGGCTCCTCGGCCTCGCCGCCCGTTGGACCCTAGTCTCTACGGTGATTTTCCTCGGCGCTTTTGCGCCCTGCTCCTACCCGCCGGTGACCGGCGCCTCAGCTCAGCCGGCAGGTGACACCAATGCCACGGAGATGCGGCTCATCGCGGAAGCGACTGGGCGTCACACTAGCGTCGCCGTCGCTGGGCAACACGCATTCGTGTCGGACGGGCGTTCTGTGCTCGTTGCCGACATATCTGATCCAGGTCGACCGATCTATGTGGGCAGGTCTTCTCTGCTAACCGATTCTGTCAACCAGTTGATGACACACAACGGTAATGTCTACGCGGTAGTGGGAACAGGCCTCCAGGTGCTGGACGTTGTGGACCCTCGACGGCCGCGGTTGCTCGGATCCGCCGACGTGGGCGGGGCGACAGTATGCATGGCGGCCTTCGCCGATCACGCGGTGTTGGGTGGGGATCGAGTCTGGATCGTCGACGTCACGAATCCTCGCCAGCCACTCGTTCTCGCATCGGTCCCCCCGGATCATGGTCCTGTTATCGGGGTGTCGCTATACGGCCGCTTTGCCTACGTTCTGCACCGCTCGGTCCTCCGAGTGCTGGACATCGGTGACCCCCTGAAACCAACGATTCGACGTGTTCTACCCGCCTCGCTGACCGGATTCGTGGCGGGAAATGGCCATGCACTCGCGATCTCAGAGGACGGTCTGATCGTCTACGATACGAGCGTTCCGACAAGTCCGCACCACGTAGCTACTGTATCGACGCCGGGGCCAGCAAAACGAGTCGCCGTGTGGGGTCAGTTTGCGTATGTCTCGTATCTATCGGATGGCGCTCAGCCGGGCGGCCTGTCGGTGATCGAAGTAAGCAGCGGCCACCTCCCACGCAGACTGGGGACGTTCTTCCTCGGCGGAGCCAGGCCGACCCATCTGTCTGCGTTCGGAGGCTACATATATGCGACCTACAGCAGCTACGAAACATACTCGGGCTTCGGCGGTCTACAAGTGATCGATGCAACAGATCCGACTGATCCGCTCGAGGCCCTACTTCTTAGAATACCCGGCGTGGTGGCGGGCGTAGCCGCAGACGACAGATCAAGCGCGATCATTCAGCTAGCATGGCGCTCGGGTGCGGACGTTGCCGGTGTCGGGGTTCTCGATGTGGCTGACCCTTCCCATCCCGTCCCGGTGGCCATGAGCTTGATGGACGACCATCCTATTGATGCTGCCCTTAGGCCCCCCTTTGTGTTCGTGCTTACGGCAGGCGTGACCCCGCGATTTCCGTTGCAGCTGAACGGCCTCTCGGTCTTTGAGTTGGCCCCGTCCTCCGAGCTCCAGCCGATAGCCGCGCTTGCTCTGGAACCCGGACCCCTGGCGGGCGCGACCTGTATGACGGTTGCGGCCGGCTACGCGTATATCGCCGCAGGGAGCACCGGTCTTCGGGTTGTCGACCTGACGGTCCCGCACCAACCTCGTGAACTGCAACCACTCAATGAGGTTAACGCAACGAGCGTTTTTGCCGATCAAGGCTACCTCTACGTCGTGGAGAGCAGTCGTGATTCGTCAACGCTTGTTGTACTGGACCTGAGTGACCCGGGTCGGCCACGTGGGCTATCCTCCGTCACGACGGTCCGTAGTGCCACAACCCTGGCTGTCGCAGACGGGACGGCGTATGTAGGAGGAGCCACCGCCATAGGGATCATCGATGTGCGGAGCCCAGGATCACCAGTGGTCGTGGCCCGCCACTCAATGTCCGGTGGCGCGACAGACGACATTGCGGTCGCGAACGGCCATTTGCTAGTGACTCGCTCCGGACCCATTCCCTCCGAATTGCATGTTGTGAACGTCGAAGACCCATTGAACCCGTATCTTGTCGCCGTATTGCCTGTCTGCGACGTCTACGACAAGGGGCCTCGTGTGGCCACGTCAGCCTCCTCTGTGTACGTGGCCGGCGGACAGTGTGGCGTACTTATCGCCGTTATGGTCAGCCGACAGCTCTTCCTGCCATGGGTGGAGTGACAAAGGCGGGGTTCCGGCAGTAATCGGACGGAAACGTGTGATAAGGAGGCCCAATCGCGGCTCTTAAGTCGCTTAATGGCGCTATCTGGACATGTCACAGGCCGCTGGAGCGAATGCCAGTCGCCCTCGGCTTGGAGAGGAAGTCTCAGGCGCGGCCACCCGGCAACGAGAGGGGTTCATTGGGCTAAGCCATTCGGACAAGAACGTTGGATAAGGAAGCCCATATGACTCCCTTATGTCGTGTGATGGCCCTCCCAGGGCGTGTTATGCGCCCGGAGGGCCTCTGTCGGGTGCCCTGGGCACGGCCAGCGTCCCCATGATGACGTCGTGTGGCTGGCGGTGGGTGCGGTTGGGGTGTATCCTCAAGCTATACAACCTGTTTCAGGACACTGCGGTCCCGGCTTATGCCATGTTTCGGTCCGAATGTTAGTATGTAGCCCTCTCGGTGGCGACGGTCGTCGAGAGGGCTACG
>CAYYVH010000384.1:0-3785 GCA_964475075.1 uncultured Anaerolineales bacterium
TGGTCTGTTCGGTCTGCACCAGCCAGGGCTTCCACTGCCCATCGGCTTCATCCATTACCATGATGTTGTAACGCCACACGCCGGAACCGTCGGTGCCGTCGTCTCCACCCCACTCCACTAACACCGGCACCAACCCGTTCGTTGCCAACAGCCCCTCCAGCGCATTGGCCTGCACCGCGGCGTCTTGCAGGAAAGATCGGGGTTCGACGGGGTCGTAGATGATGCTGGCCGGGAAAGGTGGGTTCTGGCCGGATGGCACCCACTCGCCGGCAGCGTCGCGGTAACGCACGTATACGAAGTAGGGCAAAACGTTGTCGCCATACGGCTGAATGGTCCACGCCTTCTGGGGCACGTAGGGTTCGGGTGTGGCATCGATCAGGCTGCTGTCGCTGCTGATCAGGACCTGTTGGGTGTCCCACGGGGCCAACAATTGTAGCGTTACGTCGGTGCGATAGGTGTAGTCGGCACCGTTGTCGATCCTCAGCGCGTAGAAGGGCGTTGGGGTTGGGGGTGGGGTGGGCGTGGGCGGTGGCGTGGGGCTTGGTGTCGGCGTCGGGGTTGGCGTGTTGTACGGCGCCAGGAAGGCGGCTTGAAAGCCGGTGGCCAGTTCATGATTGCTGCTCTGGCGGATAGGCGCATTCGCCGGCGGGGCCACGGCCTGCCCCGTGGAGCTTTGCAGCAGGAAGCGTGGCGATGTCGAGAGGCTGCCGCCGGCGCCCCGCTGCGCAGCCACGATGACGAAGCGATCCGAGGCCGGGCGCGGCGGCTGCACCTCCAGCCGGATGGTGTCGCTGAACACGTCGGACACGTTGCCGGCCACGTCGCTCACGCGGCCCTCCACCGCCGGTTCGCTGCGGTTCACCTGGGGCAGGGTCCACGCTTTGCGGGTGGCGTAGGATTCCCAGCCGCTCCAGGCCTGATCGGTGATGTCAGGCGGCAGGTGATTGCGGAAACTCATCTGCGCCAGGCCGCTGCCCTCGTCGCTGGCGTTCAGAGCCAACTCCACCTGGGTGGCATAAGTGAGAGACTGATCGTCGTTGATCAGCAGGCTGCCCACCGGTTTGGCGCCATCGTAGCGCAGGGTGAAGAGTGTGGTCCAGCCGGCATCGTTGCCCACCCGATCGCGGGCGCTGATGCGCAGGTAGTAGACCGCCCAGCCATCGGCATTGCTCACCGGAGCCAACGACTTGCCAGAGCCGGTCTCGTAAAACGTCTCCGTCGTTCCCGCCGGGTCGGTGCCCCAGTAGATGCGGTAGCCGGCAATGCCCGACTCGTCGTCGTGAGCGCCGGCCCAGGAGAAGGCCGGCGCGCGCACCTGGTTCTGCCAGGCGTCGTTGCCGGCGCCGTTCTGTTCCACGGCGAAGGTGGGATTCTGGGGCGGCGTCTGATCGCTGCGGAAGGTGAAGAGGGTCTTCCAGCGCGCCTGGTTGCCGGCGTTGTCCACCGTCTTCACCCGCAGGTAGTAGGCGCCGGTGCCCACCGGTGGTGGGGTGTAGCTGTGCTCAGTCTGGAATGCCTGCGAGAAGCCGTTGGCGTCGCCGCCGAAGTAGACGTAGTAGCCCTGCACGCCGGCGTTGCTGTCCGAAGCGCCCTGCCAGGAGAAGGCCGGCGTGCCACAGCGGGTCCACTGGCCGTCGCCGGCCCCGCAGCCGGTCTCGGTGGCCGAGGTGGGGTTATTGGGCGTGGTACGGTCCACCTTCACCGTACGCCGGGTGTGGGTAGGATCGCTGTACTCGTCGCCGCCCCGATCGCGGAACTTGAACCAGAATTCGTGGGAGCCTTCGCTGAGGCTGCGGGTGTCGTAGTCGATGTGCCAGCCGTAGTGGCCGTTGAGGTCGCCCCGCCAGTCGCCATAGCTGGCATCGGCCACGTGATTGCCGTCCACGAAGAGGCGCACGTCGTAGATGCCCGGGCAGGGGCCACCGCCGTCGTCCCGCGCCCAGCCTTCGGCGTGCAGGTTGCCGTTAGTAGCGGCGGGGATCACGTCCACCCAGCCGTCCATCGCGTGGGTGTCATCTGGTCCCGCCCCAGGGCCGACTTTGACAGACGAAGCGGTGTCGTGGCCAATCCAGGTGTTCTCGAGGGTGGATTGGTCGCTCGTGAAGAGCTGGCAGCGGCCCCCGTAGTTGATGTCCTCGAAGAGCGTGGCGTGGTAGCCGCTGTCCACGCGCAGCGCCGAGGCGATGTCGCCGAAGTTCTGGTCGTGCAGGTTGGGCTGATCCTGGATCACACGCAGAGAGCGGCCCTGGAAGTTGGGATGTTCGTAGAGGGTAGCGCCATTTGGGGCGGGGGTGGGAGTAGGAGGAGGCGACGTTGGGGTTGGTACTGGGGATGAGGGGATCTCAACGACTTCGAAGTCGCAGTTGGGCGAGAAAGCACAGGTGGGGTAGAGCGGCACAGAGTCGGCGTCTGCAAGATAGACTTTGATCTCGCGCACGTGCCACGTTCCAGTGGGTGACCCGATCCGACGTTCTGCTCGAAAGCGGCGTGTTTCGCCTGGCTCAATGTCTACAGGCCAGGCCTCAGCTTCCCAGTTGTCGCCCGTGGCTGTGTTGGCCACTACAACGACCTTGGCAAGATGAGCTGTTGCACTGCCATCGTTCCGAATATCAAACTCAAAGGTAGCCAGAGCCTGAGATGAAGAAGACGAGAGGGCGAGATTGTCAGTCACTTGCTCAAAGGCAGTCATCTGATCAGCAGTAAGAGGCGGAGAAGGGGAGAGAATAAGATCGCTGATCATTCGAAGGAAAGGGATGGGTGGCGTGTCTGGACCACCGCCAATAGCCCAAGCTCTGCATCCGGGCATACAAACTATGCTACCCTTCTCGAATCGTTGCCCGGTGAAGCCAAGGATAGTCGTTCGGTCACTTGTTGGGAACCCAAGCCACGATCCCGTTCCGCCCATAGGGCCGTAGACATCGAAAATCTCGCCATAAACTGCAAATGCTTCAGAGGCACCAGTGATCCAGTAGATGTCGCCGGCCTCAAACCCACTGCCACGTCCTGTCGTGCCATGGGGGGACGAAGCAGCGTCGAACTCATCGCTCTTTGGAAAACCAAGCACTGACCCGGTACCTCCCATGCTCGCATACTTGTCGAAGATCGCGCCATGGACTTCAAAGGTACCGAGAACAGCAGAGTAGATATCCCCTTCCTCGAAGCCTTGGCCCCGGCCTGTTGTTCCGTAGGGTGAAGATGCTGCTTGAAATTCGTCGCTTATGGGAGCCCCCAAATCCGACTGCCAGCCACCCAGGGCGAAGTACTTGTTCAGGATACTGCCATGGGAAACGTAGGCTGGTACCGATCCCCTGAGCTTGTCGTGGATGATAGCGGAAATTCCGAAGTTGCCACCACTGAAATCTTGAATGACCAATCTGCGAGGATCAGAATCAGGTCCCCACCAATGTGTCGCATTTTGTGCGCGTCCCAGATTAGATAAGCCGCCATTGCGTTCATAGGCATCCCTAAAGGCCGGCCACTGTGATGGACCTGCGCCAACGGAGTACAAAGGGGTACCACTCCAGTCACCGTTCCCATTCGAGGGACAAGGCGGGGGCGAACACGGGAAGGGGAAGTCAAATTCGCCATCGACAAGTTCAACCGACTGACCAGATTCCCCTCCCCCGCTTTGCATATGGAAGTGCAGGTGATTCGGCAAACCCGTACCATCGAAGACAGAAGCTACTCTACCGATTGAATCACCCTGATTGTATTCTTTGAGGTTTGGGTTCTGATTGACCGACAGATTTAATGTAACATAAATCGGAGAGACTACCCTTCTTGCT
>CAYYVH010000385.1:0-3784 GCA_964475075.1 uncultured Anaerolineales bacterium
AGCCCAACGGTGACTGTAAGACCGGTGCGTCACTTCCGCCCGGCGGTACTAGGGGCGTGTCAAGAACAATGGATCGCGCCGTTGGCGGGCTCGGAGAGTGGGCCCGTACTGCGCTCCGACCGTGGTTCGCGTTGACATGATGCCGTTCGGTGGCCATGACGTCGATTGAGCCCGGCGGCCGCGGGCCAGCCCAGATCCGGCCGACCAGCAGTGTCATCAGCTGGGCGAGCCGCTGGGACCACTTGCTCGCGCGCCTGGGCGTGAACCGGAGCGGCCATCGTGTGCCTGCGGGCCTGTATGCCATGGGGGACCCCACACCGGAGTCCCCCGTGTTCGTCACCGCCAACTACACGCTCAGCTTCGATGCGCTGCGCGCGGCGCTCGGCGGGGTCGACGGCTTCATCTTGGTGCTGGACACGCAGGGCATCAACGTCTGGTGCGCCGCCGGAAAGGGCACCTTCGGAACCGATGAGCTCGTGCGGCGTATCGAGTCGACCGGGCTCCACGATGTAGTCAGCCATCGCACGCTGATCCTGCCTCAGCTGAGCGCACCCGGTGTGGCGGGTCACGAGCTCCCCAAGCGCTCGGGGTTCATGGCCGAGTACGGCCCGGTGCGCGCCTCTGACCTGCCCGCGTATTTGGCGACCCGCCGCGCAACCCCCGAGATGCGGCGGGTACGTTTCACGCTGCGCGACCGGCTGGTGCTGATTCCCGTCGAGCTACGCACCTTGCTGCCGCTGCTCGCCCTGGTGCTCGCCCTGCGCGTGACGGGCATCGGCACGGCCAGCGTGACCGACCTGGGCTGGCTTGTTGCGATCGTGGCGGGATTGGCCCTCTTCCCCATTCTGCTTCCGTGGCTTCCAACCCGAGACTTCGGCAGCAAGGGGTTCATTCTGGGCGGGATCGTGGCGCTGCCCTTTGCCGTCGCGGCCTGGCTCGGCCATTCAGGTGAGGCGTGGTGGCGGCCGGCAGGCGTGGCACTGGCAACGCTCCTGGTTTATTCTCCGCTGACGGCCTACATCGCCCTGAACTTCACCGGATCGACGACGTTCGCTTCCCGCAGTCGGGTGCGGCGTGAGATATTCCACTACATCCCGATCATGGCCGCGTCGTTCGGGGTCGGCGTGGGGTTGGGCCTCTTGCTGGCCGTCATTTGAGAGGCAGAAGGGCATGGACGCTGTCTCCAAGCTGAACACGCTCCGCTACGACCACGAGCTCTGCATCGCCTGCGACATGTGTTGGATCGTCTGCCCGCATGGCGTGTTCGAGGTCGATGATGATGTCGCCCGGGTTGTGCGGCCCGACGAGTGCATGGAGTGCGGTGCGTGCGAGCTGAACTGCCCGACGGGTGCGATCCAGGTGGACAGCGGTGTCGGATGTGCCGCCGCGATGATCAAGGCCGCGCTGACTGGTAGGCGGGAGGCAACCTGCTGCTGAGGCGGGGAGGTGATGCACGACGCCATGACGAAGATCCGTGTCTGCGCGGGCTTTCTTTCGGCCGCGAGGCCGCTCGCGGTCGGCCTTCCGCTGTTTGTTCTGGTCATCCTGCCGCTGTGGGCAACCCCGGCGTCGGCCGGGCCGAATCAGTCCTACCCTGAATCGAGGAGCCTCAACGACGACGTCCTGTGGATCGCCAAGGTCAGGATGGGGAACCAGAGGTTCAACTCCAAGAACGACGGGGACGGCTACGAGGACCACACGGGCTACACCTTCACCCTCAACTCGGGCACCGTCGAATACCTGTCGCTCCATCCATATTCTGAGCCGTCGGGCGAGCTCGGGACCTACTGGCTGGTCTGGATGGACCTCAACCGGGACGGGGACTTCGAAGATTCCGTCAACGGCACAAGAAAGCGACTGCGTGAAGGAACCGTCGGTCCTCTGGGACGAAAAAGACGGGGTCTTCAAGATGTGGTACAACGGGATGAAGGACCGGGTCGTCAAGGTGGGTTGCGCCACTTCCCCCGACGGCGTCAGCTGGACGAAGAAGACGGGCCCGGTGAACGGTGACGAGAGTGCCGGCTGGAACCACGTTCACGTGGCGAAGGTCCCAGGACGAGGCTACCAGATGTACTTCCTGGCCGGCTTCGAGAGGAATGTCCTACCGGTCATCCCGCAGCTTCGCGCCAGTGTGATTCACAACAACGCCAACCAGCACAACGTGCTGGTTCCGGAGACCGCACATGCCCCGACGCACGTTTGCGGCATCATCGACTTCGACGATCTGATCTTCACTCCGACGGTGTTTGAGCTGGGAATCGCCATGGCTTACGCCACTCTGGGTGAAGAGGAACCCCTCGATGCCGCGAGTTGGGTCGCAACTGGTTGCGACGCTGTCCTCTCACTCCGTTTTCATCGGCGATGTGGCACGGATGAACCCGAGGAACATCAACACGGCCCCGATCAACTCGCTCGGGTAGAGGTAGGTGCCCAGGTTGAGGCGACTGAGCGTGCCCCCGAGCGCGGGGGCCATGGCGCCAACTGCGATCAGGACGCTGCCGATTGCTCGGTGGAGCAAGATCCGCTGGCGCCAGAAGACCCAAGCGGAATACGCTGCGCCGCCAACCAGCGTGATGGTGCCGTACACGTTGAAGAAAGGAGTGAGGATTCGTACGCCGCCGGAGGTAATTGCGTGACCGCTGAGCTCGCCGCTTGTGAGTAGACTGGGGTCGAGCTGCGCGCCTAGTACCCGGAACAGACTGAAGAGAGACCCGACCGCCAATACGACCGTCAGCGCGTTGGACCACCTTCGGGGCGCCAACAGATAGACTGTGCCTTGGCCCAGCCACGCCGCTGCCAGAACGGCACCGCAGAAATACCACAGGCGGAAGACCAAGGGGTTCCAGCCGAAGGTGGTGTGGTATGCCGCGCTGAAGCTGGCGACGCCGTACATGCACAGGCCGAGGCCCCAGATCAGCAAATGAGGCCCGCGGCGCGCACGGTAGCGCCTGAAGACCAGCACGGCGAAAACCGTGACGATGATCGAGGTCACGTACGGAAGCCAGGTTGTGGTGGCAATCACGCCTTTTGCCTCCTCGGCGCACGCGTGCCACACAGTGTAGCTCGTGCCGTCGGTTTGTACCAGTCGTGGCTGCCGGCCAGCAGCCAGGGTGTACCGGACGCTGCCACCTGGTACTCCGTTCCAACGTCACAGTTCTGCGGTTGGCTCCGGTAGTCTCAGGACCAACTCCATGCGCGATTCCAGCATACCTCGGAACCTGTGGACCCAACCGCCGTATATTACGCTGGTTCGATTCACGCGAGGTGCACGCGCCGTCGCCCTCGCCGAGGAGGAGCAGGTGTCACGGGATGGTCCCGATCGTCGTTCCGGAAGGTGGTAGCCACCGAGCATCCTTCTCTTGGTGTAGCCTGAACACAACGAAGGAGCCTGAAATCATGTCCGGGGAATTCCGCAAAATCAAGAACTGCCTGACTCGCTGCGCACGAGCGCTCCGCCCGGCGACGGTCCCAATTGTCGCCGCCGTGGCTGTCGCCCTCATCGCGCCAGCGGGTCCGAGCCCGGCCGCAGCCCAAGACGGGCTGATCGCCTACCAGATGGTCGACCAGTGGCCGCAGCGCGACCAGGCGGCCGAGGGGCTGTTCATGACCCCGATCGACCTCGATGTATCGGTCGATGGCCACGTGTTCATCGCCGACGCCGGTATGGGCGGTGTGCACACACTGCTGCCCACGGGGTCGTTCACCGTGCCGTTCGGCGTGTCCGGCGGCCTGCCGGCCCAGCTCGGGCGCGTCGGCCAGATCGCCGTCGGGCCGGTGGCCCCGC
>CAYYVH010000386.1:0-3763 GCA_964475075.1 uncultured Anaerolineales bacterium
TCCGTGGCTGGTGGTGATGGGCCTGTTAGTCGGCTCCTACGCCCGCCCCCTCCTGGCTCCGGCCATCGGGCCTGCACCGGCCGAGGAATCCGCTGCCGACCCCGCCGGGCAGGACCCGTCCGAGGAGGGCGCGACTGCGAACGCCCCCGCGGCGAGTAGCGCCTCGGAGGCACAACCGACCCCGGATGAGGAGGAACTTACCGCCCGCCGACAGGCGCTCTCGGCCCAGATCGTCGCGCGTGTCCGTCACTACCGTGGCGATCCGGACGCCCCGGTCACGCTCGTGGAGTTCGGCGATTTCCAGTGACCATACTGCGGCAGTCATGCCTCTGGCGCGGGACGTCAGATCGAGTCGCAATATGTCGAGGCCGGGTCGGTGCGGTTCGGCTACCTTCATTTCGCCTTCTTGGGACCTGAGTCACAGTGGGCCGCCGAGGCGAGCGAGTGCGCCGCCGAACAGGATGCCTTCTGGGAGTATCACGACAAGCTGTTCGAGAACCAAGCAGGGGAGAACAAGGGTGCTTTCAGCAGGGACAACCTGAAGCAGTTCGCTGGAGAGCTGGGACTGGATTCCGTGGAATTCAGCGAGTGCATGGACTCCGGCCGGCAGGCCGGCGTGGTGCAGGAGGAGTCCAACTGGGCGCGCTCGATAGGCGTCCAGAGCACCCCGACGTTCATTGTGAACGACCAGCCGGTGGTCGGCGGCCAACCCTTCGACGTCTTCCAGCAACTCATTGACCGGGAGCTCAGCCGGTAGCTTCCCCGGTCTGCGGTCCTTCGGTGTCCCCTGCCAGGAGCGTATCAACGAATCAGTCTCGGTCCCGTTCCGGTGGAGGCAGCGGCGTCGGGCTGACAATCGCGTGCCATATCACTCAGGCGCACAGCGGACGCATTTCGGCCGCGAGCGACGGTCCCGGCCATGGCAGCACCTTCACCTTCACGTTGCCCCTGGCCCCTGAGTCCTTCCCAGAAACGTGACGCACGCGTTTTCACGAGTCGGGCTCAACTGGCGCCAAGATGCGCTGGAGTCGATCCTCGAGGGTTACCCGGTTCGGGAACATCCCGCGGTGGACCGCGACAACGATGCCCTCGCGGTTGACGAGGTACGTCGACGGGAGCCCGAGCACCCGGTACTGGCGCTGGGGCGTGTAGGGATCGTCCGGCATGAGGATCGGGAAGGTCAGGCCCGCCGAGGTGACGTAGCGCTCGACAGTCTCGTGCACCTGGCTCGCCGGCACGCGCTCCCCCGCGTTCACGGCGACGATGACGAACCCCTCGCCCTTGTGCTTATTGTAGGCTTCCTCCAGCCAAGGCATTTCGATTCGGCACGGGGGGCACCACGTAGCCCAGAAGTTGACCGCAATGGCCTGGCCCAGGTAATCCGTCAGCTTGACCCTCTGGCCGTCGAGCAGGGCGCCCTCGATCTCGATGATCGGCTGCCCAACGAGCGGATGGTTCGTGTCGCCCAGGTCGAGCACGGTTCCGGGTGCAATCTCGCCCCCAGGTCCCACCGGCAACACGGCACCCGTCGGCACCGGAATAGCCTGCGGTACGTTCACCGGCGTCGC
Source organism: uncultured Anaerolineales bacterium (assembly GCA_964475075.1). Lineage (GTDB taxonomy): Bacteria > Chloroflexota > Anaerolineae > Epilineales > Epilineaceae > CAYYVH01. Next base: position 1,569 of record CAYYVH010000386.1, read on the forward strand.
TATCGCCGCCTGCCGCACCGGTGGTGCATCTAGGGCCCCTGCGTAGCCTTGTGCATCCTCCGCACCTGGCGAGCCCAGAGCTCGGCGACCGGTGACAAACCCAGCGCCGATGACCAACAGGATCAGCGCTGTACCGATAACGGCCGTGCCGCTGATGGTAACCGTGCGCTCGTTCTCCCCAAGGTGTGTTGGAGCCGTTTCGTCCGGCTGTGCCTTTGCGGTCTTGCGGCGCTCATGCGCCCCGGTGTGCAGTTCGCCCATCGTCGACCTCACTTGGCATTGTACGGGGGCGGTGATTCACGTTGACGGCGCATTCCCGGCTTCACTCCCTCAATTCGCGCCGCACCGCTTCGTACTCCGACCTCGAGATCTCCCCGCCGGCATACCGCCGCTTGAGGATATCGAGGGGATTCTCAGACCGGCCGGGCCCATCCGCCGTCGACGCCTGAGACGACCGGTCCGTTGCCCGGGGGAAGGTGGTCCCGAGCACCCACACGGCCACTGCAATGACCGCCGCCCAGAAGAGGATCATGAAGACCAATCCAAAACCACCGAAGCCGAAGCCCATCATTGCCGTCACCTCCGTGCTCTCGCGCGAGCTGCCCGCAGACACCACGTCTGGTGGCACATTCGCACCACATAGAACATAGACCGTCCTGACGACGGGCGCATGACGGCTGTTTGAAGGTTTGGTGAAGATGCTCGGGCGACTCACGCAGCCAGCGGTAGGCCGGTGAAACCCTCCCGGACCAGGTACGCCCGCACCGTGCTCACGATCGTCGGCTCGTCATCGACGGCGAGTTTCCGGCCAATGCTCATGGCTGCTACAGCTCGTGTTCCAAGCGCAGTCGCCCCACGAGCTCGGATACATCCGGTTCGGGGAAGGGTGCCGCGCCCAGCGACTCGTCCGCGCCGTCTGAGTCGAGGGCACGGACGACGTTGACGAGCCCGTTCGTCAGCGCCGGTACGTCGTAACCCCCCTCGAGGACGAAGACGAGCCGCCCCGCCGCCCACTCCGCCGCGATTCCGGCCAATGCCTTCGCCAATGCGTGGTAGCCGCTACCCGAGACCTGCAGACCGGCAAGCGGATCACGGAAATGGGCGTCGAAGCCGGCGCTGACGAGCACGAGCTCGGGCTGGAAGCGCTCCGCGACTGGGCCCACAAGCGCCGCCATCACCTGAGCCATCGCTCCGTCGCCGGCACCGGGCGGCAGCGGCACATTCAACGTGGTGCCCCTTCCTTGCCCGGCGCCCGTCTCGCTTTCCGCGCCCGTGCCCGGATAGATGTACCGCTGGTGGGTGGAGGCAAAGAGCACGGCCGGATCCTCGTAGAAGATCGACTGCGTGCCGTTGCCGTGGTGCACGTCGAAATCCATGATGAGGACCCGCTCGATATCCCGCGCCAGCGCGTGGCGGGCGGCGATGGCGATGTTGTTGAACAGGCAGAACCCCATGGCCCGATCGGGGATGGCGTGATGGCCCGGCGGCCTCACCAGCGCCAGGGCAGCATCGGCCCGGCCGTCGAGCACGGCGTCCACGGCGGTCATGGCGCCCCCGGCCGCCAGCAGGGCGCACTCGAACGACGCCGGGGTCACGTACGTCGGGGCCGAATCGATCACCGCCGGCCCCCACGATACGCGCCGCTCGAGCGCGGCGATGTACGCCGGCTCGTGGCAGCTGGCTATCTGCTCGGGCGTGGCGGGGCTCGCATCCAACACGGCCATGCCATCCAGCAAACCAGCCTCAACCAGCGCCTCGAGGATCACCGGAATGCGGGCATTGTTCTCAGGGTGGTTTGGATCGTCGTGCGCGAGCGACGGCACAGCGCAGTAGGCAATAGTCATGGCTCAGGCCCCGATTATAGCGCATCAGGAGCAGCGCACCATGGGCCCCGACGACCATCGCCAGACTTGCGCGGTTGAAGCTCCGATCTGATAATGAGCGCAAGCCCGATGGCAGCGCGGGCGGTCGCGGAGCCCCGCCGACTCGCCGCGCTGCCCCAGGCGCACCGATGGGCACGATGACGGATTTCGCCTCGAAGCGCCGGAAGATGGTCGAGAACGAGCTCGCCGGGCGCGGCATACGCGATCCGGCCGTCCTAGCGGCCTTCGCCGCCGTGCCCCGCGAGGCGTTCGCGTCCCGTGACGTGGCGGGGAGGGTCTACGCGGGCGTCCCGCCGCCCCCCGGTGGGGGCC
>CAYYVH010000387.1:0-3753 GCA_964475075.1 uncultured Anaerolineales bacterium
GGATGATGTTGTCGCGGATGGTTGGTGTGCCCAGGGATTCCACGTGGAGCCCGTACCCGTTGGCGTAGGCGATCAGGTTGTTGGCGATGGTCGGTGACGCCCCCGTCACCTTCACCCCGCCATAGGTGATGTCTGCATAGGTGAGAGAACTGCTGCTGAGGCTCGAGGCGGTGAAGTGGATCAGCGACCAGTCCCCGGGCGCCGGCCAGGTCTGGCTGCCGTTGTTGTTGGTGTCGCCTGTCCCCGCCAGGGGGCCGCCAACGCTGTCGTCGTGGATGGAGGTGAAGATGATGTGGTTCGCGGACGTACCGTTGGCCACTAGGCCTCCGTTAACCGTGAGATCACCTGAGGTAAACTTGATAACGCCTCCAGGCTCGATGGTCAGCACCACACCTGTTGCTACGGTCAGGTTGCCGTAGATCACATAAGGCAGATCTCGGTGCCAGCTCCCCCGTGTGCCGACCGTGCCACTGACCTTAATGCCGTTATACTTGTTGTAGTACGCCTGGTTGCCGCTGTTGTCAGGCAGCGAGTTGCCGTCCATGGTGATGGCCGCGTCGCCGTTGTTGACGAAGATGTTGTCCTGAATCAGCGGTGACGAGCCGCTCAGACTGATGCCGGCCCCCAGGTTGTCCCGCAAAACGCTGTTCTGGATGGTTGGGGCACCGGCGCTGCGCACGTACATGGCCGAACCGCTGTTGTGCATGACGGTGGCGTTACTGATGGTCGGCGATGAGCCATCTACCTGAACGGCCGTGCCAGCATAGCGAATCAACACGTAGGCCAGGTTGGAGGCGCTGGCGGCCGCATTCAGGTAGATGCCGTTCCAGTTCCCGGGAGATGGTCGGGTGGCAGCCCCATCGCCGTTGCTGTCACCCCCGTAGGTGTCGTCCTTGTCCGAGGTGAACACGACAGGGCTTTCAGCCGTGCCGCCCGCAGCCAGGATGCCGTTCACGGTGAGACGCCGGCCATTCTGGAACTTGACCACCACCCCGGGCTGGATGGTGAGAATCACACCGTTATTGACGGTGACATCGCTGTTTACCACATACGGGCTATTCTCTGCTGTCCAGGTGGTGTGCGTGCTGATGGTCCCACCCACGTAGTTCACAGCCGGCGTCGGCGAGGGTGTGGGGTAGGGCGTGGGTGTGGGCTGTGCCGGCGAGGTGAGCCAGGGCGTGAAGTTTACACCGTCACTGACCTGGTCCCCGCTGCCGCCGGGGTTGCTGCTGTGGGTCGGGCCGCTGGCGTCGCCCCACCAGTTGTTGGTCGCGTCAATCGTCACATCGCCGCTGGAGTCATTGTACACGCCATATTGCGCGTTGCCGTAGATCAGGTTGTTCTGGATGGTGGGGTTGGCAAAGGTCGTGGCATAAATGCCGGCATTCCCATTGGCGGTGAAAACATTGTTCATAAGTACCGGATTGGAACCACTGACGTACAGGCCATGCGAACTGCTGTAGGAAATGATGGAGTTGCTGATAGAGGGGGCGCTACCGTTGAGGTAGACGCTGCCGTAGGAACCCCAGCCCCCGCCCCCGTAGCGCACCACCACATAGTTCAACGTGCTGCCCGATCTGGTGCTGGCAAACTCGATGCGCCCCCAATCGCCCGGTGCCAGAGCCGCTTCGAGGGTGCGCCGGCTGACCCGGCCCAAGGTCTGGCCGGCCGCCACGGCCGAGACGTCGTTGACGGAAGTGAAGACGATCTTGTTGCCGGCCGTGCCGTTGGCCCGCAGGATGCCATTGACCAGGAAGTTGCCGCTGCGGACCTTGACCACCACGCCAGCTTGGAGTGTCAGCACCACGCCGGTGTTGACCGTGACGCCGCCGTCCACGATGTAGGGCAGGTTGGCCGGCCAGGTGGTATTGGCCGGCACCGCGCCGTATACCCCCACGCCGTTGTAGGTGTTGTTGGAAGCCGTGTTGCCGCTCATCGTCAGGGAACAGTTGCCCTCCATGCGGATGGCGAAGCCGGCGTTGTTGACGAAACCGTCGTTGGTGAGAGTCGGCCAGGAGGAACTGGCCATGTCCAGGCCGTTGCCGTTGTTGTCGGCGATGGTGCTGTCGGAGATGCTTGGCATGGCTACATTGGTCAGGCGCAGGCCGTAATTGCTGCTGTGGGTGATCTGGCTGTGGCTGATGGTCGGCGCCGAGCCGTTGACCGTTACGTTGGCCGAGGTGCTGTAGCCGCCATAGCGCACCACGACGTAGTCCAGCAGCGAGTTAGTGCTGGAATTGCTGAAGGTGATGCCTTCCCAATCACCCGGGGCAGGCCAGGAGGCGCTGCCGTCGTTGTTGGTATCGCCGCCGACGGTGTCATCCTTCAAAGAGGTAAACACGATGGTGTCGGTAACAGCGCCGGTAGCCCGCAGCGTCCCATTCACCGTCAGACTTTGGTTCCGATCCTTGAACTTGATAATCGCCCCCGGCTGCAGGTTCAGGCTGATGCCGGCGTTGATGGACAGATCGCCATCGACCACGTACGGCAGGTCGCTATCCCAGGTCACACTGGGGGCAATGATCCCGCTGACCCCCACACCGTTGGTGCTGTTGTTCACGGCCTGGTTACCGCTGAAGCGCGGCGCCGTGTTGGCTTCCATGAAGATGGCGTAGCCGTTGTTGCTCTCGATGAGGTTGTTCTGCAGGGTCGGTGCCGACGAGCTGTTGATGCGCACCCCGGTGCCGGCGATGTGGGTGATGTGGGAGTCGCGCACCGTCGGGATGGCACTGTTGGCCAGGAGCAGGCCGTAGGTGGTGCCGTGCTCGATGGTCACGTTCTCAATGGTGGGAGAGGCGCCACTGACGTAGACGATAGCTGGTTGGTACCAGGGATTTGAGCTGCAACAGTTCCACCTACCACCATAAGTGACGCGTGCATGGAGCAGCCGACTGTTAGTACTGGTGGGGCCAAAGTACAGGTTGCCCCAATCGCCGGCGTCGGGACCGGTGATGGTGCCGTCGCTGTTGGTGTCGCCGCCATAAGCATCGTCACGGATGGAAGAGAAGACGATAGGAACATTGGCCGTGCCCTCGGCGACCAGGGTGCCGTTGACGATCAGGCCGGTGTTGTCATAGAATTTGACTACCACACCGGGTTCAATGGTGAGGACAATCCCCTGGTTGATCGTCGTCGTCCTGCTCACGACATACGTGCCATCGACAGCCCGCCAGGTGGTGTCCGATGAGATGACCTGTGGCGGATACGCCGGCGCGGCCCTGGGACCCAGCGTGGGCGATGGCTCGGGTGTAGGCAGCGGCGTGGGCGTGTTGGGCAGGGCCAGAAGTGGGGTCTGGGTTGGGACGGGTGTCGCCGTCTGCGGGGCGGCCGGATAGGTCAGCGTGCCGGCGTCGATCATCCTGATCCAGTACCCGTGGTTGAGGTCCAGAGACTTCAACGTATTGAGGTTGGGCGGCAAGTCCGGGTAGTAGGACATCCCGCCCTGATCGAAACCCAGCACCACCGAGAACTGGCCACCGATACTGGCCAGGGCTGCTGCCACGTCCTGAGCACCTCGCGGCAGGTAGCTGACCAGGTTCCACCCGTCGTACAGCGAGATAACCTGGTTCTCGGCCAATCGTTCGCCACTCACGGCCAACGTCCCCGGGCTGTTCATCCGGACCCAATAGCCATGGTAGGCGTCCATGGTGCGCAGGTTGTTCATGCTGGGTGGCACGTTGGGATAGTACGATAGGCCACCCCGGTCAAAGGATAGCACGACGCTGAACAGGCCGGCGATGGACGACAGCACGG
>CAYYVH010000388.1:0-3745 GCA_964475075.1 uncultured Anaerolineales bacterium
GACGTGACCGCGCTGGCTGCGCCGGCTAGCGACGCGTCGCCAAAGCCACATCACGCGGAACCGGAATGTCCACAGGGCAGTGCTGTTGCCTGGGACGCCGTAGTAGCGGGTGTGCCCGCGAACAACGGCCCCCAGCCAGCGGCCCACCTCGGGGACGGGCTGGTGCATCCGGCGCCTCAGTTCCACTCGTATCTCCAGGAGCTTACGTCGCATCCGGTCCCGAGCGGTCTTGCGCCTCACCGTGAAGCGCCCGCGCCGGGTCTTGCCACAGATGTGGGTGAACCCCAGGAAATCGAATGTCTCGGGCTTACTCTCACCGCGTCGGCGTCGTTGTTCAGCGGCAAAGCGCCCGAACTCGATGAGCCGCGTCTTACGCGAGTGCAAAGCCAAGTTGAACTGGTTGAAGCGCACACGGAGATCGGCCAGGAACCGCTCGGCGTCTCCGCGGTGCTCGAAACCAACAACGAGGAGAGTAGCCGGGGGGAATCGCACCCCCCGGCTCTCGCAGAACCCGGCGTGAACGTCTCCGCTCACCGGGCTCCCACTGTCCAGCCGTCAGGCCGCACGCCCGCACGCCAGTGCGCAAAGAGGCGCGGGTCGCGCTTCGCGACCTCCGCTAGCCACTCAATCGCCCGCGTGTGGTGTCCGTACAACCGCTTGTATTTCCGCATGGCCCAACGAACGAGGTATTCGTTGAGACGCCTGAGAACCCGGAACAACATGGACTTGTAGAAGCGTCCGTAGTAGTTGATCCACCCTTGCACGATCGGGTTGAACATCCGTGCCAGGTCAGTGAGGGTCTTGTCACTGCGGCAGTTGATCCGCCAAGAGTGGATCTCCCGCCCAATCGCCTTCTTGGCTGCGTCGCTAACGGCCGGTGAGAAGTTCACGAAGTAATGCCCGCGTCTGCTCTTGGACCGCCGCGGCCGAAACGTGTACCCAAGGAAGTCGAACGACTCGTGCTCCGAGGAACCGCGCCGATCCGAGTCCTTACAATACACGATGTGGGTCTTGTCCGAGTTCAGCTCCAGACCGACCTCCACCATCCGTCGGGCGATGGCATCCAGAACCTTCCGGGCCTGGGCCTCGCTCACGCAGTGCACGACTGCATCATCTGCATACCGTTCGAACGGGACTCCCGGGTACTCCCGACTCATCCACAGGTCGAACGCGTAATGCAGAAACAGATTCGCCAACAGGGGGGAGATCGCTGACCCCTGCGGGGTTCCGCGATCCCGCTGCACTTGCGTGCCGTCTGCTCGCTGCAGTGGCACCTTCAGCCACCGCTCCACGTACAGAGGCACCCAGCGCAACTCCGTGTGTGTCGACACCGCCCGGAGGAGAAGGTCGTGGTCTATCGTGTCGAAGAACGCCCGGATGTCCAGATCGATCACCCAGTCGTACCTCCAGCACCGCTTCCGGCACGTCCCCACGGCGTCGAGCGCAGATCGGCGCGGTCGGTACCCATACGAGTCGGGATGGAACACAGGCTCCACGTCCGGCTCCAAGTAGGAGCGCACGACCGTCTGCGCGATCCTGTCGGCCACTGTGGGCACGCCCAGTATGCGCACTCCCTTGCCTCCGGTCTTCGGTATCTCCACGGCTCGCACAGCCGGCGGGAAGTAACTCCCTGAGGACATCCGATTCCAGAGCTTGTAGAGGTTCCCTTTCAGGCCCTGCTCAAACTCCTCAATCGATTCCCCGTCAACACCGGCTGCTCCCTGATTGGCCTTGACCCTCTCGTACGCGTCCCAGACAGCCCGTTTGGAGATTTCAAACGGTTTGCCGTTCGGCCTTGGCTCACTCACCGGCTCCTCCCATCTCGCGATGGTTGACCGCCAAATGAGACCAGACAGCCCGCCCCCTTCGCTCCGCCCGCATTACCGGACATCCACGCTACTACGAGGCGGTCCGCCCCTGTGCTCCGTATCGGTACTCGACCTCTTGCAGTTTCTGCTGCTTGAGGTGCTCCCTCTCGCGACCCTGGGGTACCCACCCCAGCCAGACGGTCGCTGTAACGGAGCCCAGGTTCCCACGTTCCGCACCAGGGCCTGAGCCAAGCTCGTGCCACCTTTATGCCGGACGCCGCCTGGGCAGTAAGCAGGTCTCCCCCAGGCTCTTCCTGAGGCAACGACTCGACCTCAGTTTTGACGTCGTCCCTACGCTTTCGACACGTGTCCAGTGGTTCACCCATGTTCACCTTCTTGGCTCACACCTGACGCGCTCAAGCGCGCCTTTTCCGCAACGCTCACCACCACGGCTCTTGACCGCAGCAGCTTGCGGTGGTTTGGGACCTCACCCTGCAGAGCGATCCCGGAGGGCCGTCCTCCATCCCTGGTGCAGCACCGCATCGGGCAGCAAGCTCTTCTACATCGCTCCTACCTCCTGCGTTCGTGGCACACAGTCATCCGCGAAACGCACGACGATCACGTCGCCGTGCGCCTGCGTCTCTCTCCACTGCTGGACCCACAGGTCGAACACGTAGTGCAGATACACGTTGGCCAGCAGGGGCGATGCGCTGCCCCCTTGTGGCGTTCCGGTCTCACTCTGTGTTCGCTGTCCGTCCTCCAGCACGCCCGCCATCAGCCATTTCTGGATCAGGCGTATGACGCGCCGGTCCCCTATGCGGTGCTCGAGAAACTTGACCAACCACCCGTGGTCGATGGCATCGAAATAGCCACGGACGTCGGCGTCAAGCACCCAGTTCACTTTCTTCCGCATCAGGCCGACCCACAACGCATCCAACGCGTTGTGTGGGCTGCGCCCTGGCCGAAACCCGTATGAGAAACCCACGAACTCCGACTCGTAGACGGCGTTCAGCACCTCCACCGCCGCGCGTTGGACGATCTTGTCGTCCACCGTGGTCACGCCGATGGGTCGCTGGCGGCCATCACCCTTCGGGATGTACACCCGCCGAACCGGCTTCGCGCGATACGCTCCCCGTTTGAGGCGGTCGGACAGGTCCAAGAGGTTCCCCTCAAGGTCCTCGCCGTACGCCCGCCACGTCTGGCCGTCGATCCCCGGCGCAGCGTCCCGCTTCAAGCTCAGGTACGCCTGCCGCAAAATCGACGGTTCACAAACATGGTGGTAGAGCGCAGTGAACCGTTCCCTCCTATTCCTCTTTGCTGCCTGGCGTATCCGCTCTAGCGCGCTTGGCACGCTCACAATCCGGCTCTGCGTCCGGTGCGTGTCGCGCTGGCTCGGACTCCCCTTGGCCCACCCCCTTCCCTCCACCGTCTCCGCAGGCCGTGGCCTCTGGCGCGTACCCTTGTTCGGCGGCTTCGCAGGTACTACGGGGTAGTCAGACTTCTCGTGCTCGTTCATCTCTGGCTTTCGTCCTTAGACTTCCCATCGCGGCCCACAGGGCCATCTCTCTGTGGGCAAGCACGAGATCTCCCGGTTCTCGCGCAAGGTGTCTCGCGTACATGCTCGGGGTCTCTGACCGCGCGGTTCCCGGCGGCAACTCGCGCTAGCGCTGCCGTCGGTGTTGCCTTCCGCCTTGTCGAGGGCGTCGACGCGACCGATCGAATCTTATTTCGCGGCTCAATACCCGGCCTGCACGTGCCCCTGTCTACGCTTCGTGATCGCTCTCACGGACGCCCACGCAAGACTCGGGGCCGGTGTGGGTCGCTAGTCCTTCACCGTACAGCTCCTTCCGCTGCTACACCTTGCCGGTTTATCCCGGCGCTCCGACAACTAGATATGCCCACCAGTGGGCGCCCGCGCCGTACCGGTAGAATCCACC
>CAYYVH010000389.1:0-3726 GCA_964475075.1 uncultured Anaerolineales bacterium
CCTGGACTACACGCAGGATTCCAGCAAGGTCGCGGTCGGGGCGACCCCGAGCCTTGGAATTAAGAACGGCGCGAATCGGGACTTCGTGCTCGCCAGCGAGCCATACTATTACGATGAGGTGGCGGTCTATCTGGGCGGCATCCGGCTGAACCCGGTTACGATCTCGCCGCAGATCGAGGAATACACAATCGCAGGCAAGAATCTGCGCCTTGGGACCGCCCCCAACGCCGACGAGACGCTGTACATCGACTACTCGATAGCGCAGACGGCCACGCAGGGCACCTACACGGTGACTTACGAGAAGGACATCGGGCTGACCGACATGACCAGCTCGACCAACTCGCCGTCGATCCCCGAGCAATACCACGAGAGTCTAGTCGATTATGCCGCAGCGCGTTGCCTACTGATCGGTGGGCGCGGCGACAGGCTCAAGCGCGCAATGGCGCTCATGGGCAGCTACCGCGGGGCCAGGGATGCCTCTAGGAGCCGCCAGGAGGCCCTAGGAGCGCCCTTTGGGCGCACAAACTGGGCAACGGTAGGGATGTGAACAGATCGTCGCTTAGAAGCCGCCTATACGCCCTTCTCGGGGAATCCTCGGTCGATCCGATGGACTACACCGACGATGAGCTAAACCGCTACCTCTCGGACGCCTACCTGGAGTTGGTGCGCGAGACCGGTGCGCTGGAGATCCGCTTCGGCGTGACGGCGGTATCCGGCCAGCAGGCATACAGCCTGCCCGATATGGTCGAGCGGCCCTTCCGGGTGGTCTATGACGGCTATGCGCTGTTTCACGAGACGACCACGGCGCTGGACTACACGGACGAGGAGTGGACGACTCGAACCGGGACTCCCGAGCGCTGGATGCAGGACCGCCAGGGCGACCGCAAGCTGCGGATCTGGCCTGCGCCGTCTACCGATGGCGCTGGGGCGGTCTTTACTCAGAACAACATCTCCTCGGCTGATCCGACAATTGAGAACGGCACGGTCATCGACATCGACGACTCGGGCGGCACCGACACGTTCACCTTTAACCAGGACATCGGGCGGGCAACAGCCATCGAGGCTACGGACACGGCGTTTGTCTTTAACAGCGAGTATGGGCGCGTTATCGATATGGAGTGGGGTGGCGACGACATCGAGGTCTGGGCCAAGGAGCGCCCCCTGCCGCTCGATGAGGACCGCGACGAGCCTCGGCTGCCCGAGTGGACACAGATGGCAGTGGCCTACCGGGCTGCTGCGCGGGCGCTGAGGGCCGACAAGGAGTCTCGCAGCCTGGAGTTGGCCGCAATCTACGACGAGCTAGCCGACGATACGGCCCAGCACCTACGCCTCATCACTGCCACCAGGCAGCCTGAGCGGGTCCATGTCGTCGGGCGGCACGCGAGCATACGCCGCCGGAATCTCGTGCGGGATACGCACGTCAATGCAACGGGGATACCAAGCGCATGAGCGAACGAACAGTAACACTTGATCTAATCGGCAAGGAAGATCTGAACATCGGTTCCGGCACGTGGACCCGCGCCACCAGCACGGGCGGGACGCAGAGCATCAGCAAGATCAACATTAGCGCCTTCTTGGGCGGCATATTCGATGTTCAAAAGACTTACGGTGCGGTTGGGGATGGGGTAGCTGATGACACCGCGGCAATTCAAGCGGCGATTGATGCAGCAAGCAGCGTGGGCGGTCTCGTGTGGATTCCAGCTGGAGTCTACCTCGTCTCGTCCACCCTCGACATCATCGACAAGAAGGGCGTTGCTATCTCGGGCGTTGGCTGGACCAGCCGCGACGACCTGACCCAGGCATCCGTCATCAAGCTAAGCGCTAGCTCGGACACCAACGTATTCAACCTCAAGCATACGTCCAATGTTTCGGTTGGTATCGTGCTTCGTGACTTCGTAATCAATGGCAACAAGGGCGGACAGTCGGCTTGGTCGGCGGTAGACTACACCGCCACGAACAAGGGACACGGCCTCTATCTCAACCGCGTGGCTCAGGTAGCGATTGAGCGGCTTCTAATTACCGATTGTATCAACGAGGGCATTAGCTCACAGTCCGCCGATGCTGTCTCGAACGTCATCTGGCTGGAGGGCAACCGGGTCATCTCATGCGGCGGCTGGGGGGTCAACCTTACGCTGGTGGCTGATTCTCTCATGCGGGGCAACTTCCTTGGGAACAATGGCTCAGACCGCTTCGACTACGACTCGACGGTCACGGGATCACTCAAGGTCGGTTCGCCCAACAACCTCATCCTGGGCAACCACATCTTCCAGGGGACGGGCAACAACATCCAGGTCAACACGACCTACAACTGCACGATAGGCGACAACCGCCTCGACGGGTCAACGCGGGAGAACATCTCCATCGTCGGCTCCCATCACGTAGAAGTCCACGGTGGTGTCTGCTACGACTCTGGGGTCTATAAGACGGGCGGGGACACCGCGACCGGGACGACTCGGGCTGGAATCTCGATCGACCAGAACTCATCGAACAACTACATCCACAACATCGCCTTGCGGGCGTCCTCTAAGAGCTTCGGGGCCGAGAGCTACCTCGGCGGCCAGGAGCAGGGGGTCCGGTGCCTCGGCTTCGATAACACCCTTGATGGGGTCATCGCTGAGTCGAACAAGCTCTACGGCTTTTGGTTCCCAAGCGCCAGCGGACGCGACCAAAACACTTTCCGCAACTGCGTTGCCCGGTATAACGGTGTCAGCGGCTTCAACATCCAGACCGATCAGAACATCCTGGTCAATTGCCAATCCTACAACAACGGCACGGGTACGAGCGGCAGCATCGGCTTTGACATCGCCGGGGATCGCAACGTCCTAGTCTCCCCGATTGCTCGTAACCCGTACAAGGCCACCGCTGCTGTGACGACGGTATCCGCGGATGTATCCGCAGCGGCGACGACAATCACGGTTGCTGATGCCACAAACATCGCTGCCGGGGACATCTTGGGACTGGTGACCGACTTCGGAGCCATCGTCCCGGTCTACGTCACGGATGTCAACGGCACGACGCTGACCGTCCTAGAGACGATTCTAGGCTCCGGCGTGATTGCTACCAGCGGCAACGCCATCCGGCATCAGATGACGGGCTACGGGATTCGGTTCCTCACGGGTGCGGCAAACAATCTGGTGATTCATCCATTCATTGAAAACATGGTCGTCGGAGAAAGTTCCGACGCGGACGGATATGGGGTATCAAACAACGGCTTTATTCGTCTTGCGGCGGCAGGTGCGTGATGCTCGAAGATGCCATACGTTGAGTACAAGACGACTGGCGGCCTAAACCTGCGCAGCGCTCCCGAGGCAATCGGTGACGGCGAGCTGCGCGAGGCCGTTGGTGTCAGTTACGACACGGATGGGGCCGTGGATTCCTTGGCCGGCTCTAGCCGGGTAGTTGCCACCGGCAGCACCACCGGCATACTCGGGGCGAAGGACGTGACCTTGGGGGGCACGAAGTACCGGCTCAGCAAATCCGGCACAACCTTCTATCGCAACGAGGCGAACCTGGGGACGCTCTCGGGCACCGGGCACATCTCGGTGGTGCCGTACAACGACTATGCCTACATAGCCGATGGCACCTCGATCAAGCGCTACAACACCACCACCGGACTTGAGGCCGCGGGCCTGGCTGCCCCTGCGGCGGCCCCTCCCCAGGGGGCTTGCGGCGGGGGCGCTGGAGCGCCTGGTTTGGCCGGGCAGGACCGGCTCTACCAGTTGCTCT
>CAYYVH010000390.1:0-3725 GCA_964475075.1 uncultured Anaerolineales bacterium
CCTGACGCTGTGATAGAGCCCCGACTCGCCGGCCGCCCGTCGGACCACCAATATCTCGAACGCTGCCTCGTGCTCGGTCGGAAGTGGCTGGCGCATCCGCGCCAGCAGCGCGCTGCGGGTCACCCGTAGGGCATGGGCGAGGAGAACCTCGGCATCCAGTCGCGGCGTCGCGGAATTGGGCAATGCAGCCGCGGCAATCCGCAGTGCATCACCGATCGTCAGCAGCGTCGTCGCGGTGCGTGCCGGCACGGCTGTCAGCCGTCCCCGACCGCCTGGAGCTTCCGTCCGTGGTCAGCTGCGGATAATGCGTCGATCAGCCCGTCGAGCTCGCCGTTAAGCACTTCATGCAGGCGATGCGACGTCAGGCCGATGCGGTGGTCAGTAACCCGTGTCTGGGGGAAGTTATAGGTACGGATCTTCTCGGACCGCTCGCCGCTACCCACCTGGCTCCGTCGCTCTGCGCTGCGTTCCTCCAATCGGCGCTCCTCCTCGAGCTGGTAAACCCGGGCCCGCAGGATCTGCAGCGCCTTGCGCCGGTTCTGCAGCTGCGACTTCTGGTCCTGGCAGCTCACCACGATTCCGGTCGGCGCGTGGGTGATCCGCACGGCCGAATCGGTCGTGTTGACCGACTGCCCCCCCGGCCCGGTGGAACGAAACACGTCGACGCGGATGTCGCCATCCGGAATCCTGACCTCGATCTCATCCATCTCGGGTAACACGGCGACGGTCGCCGTGGAGGTGTGGATCCGTCCCGAGGCTTCCGTCTCGGGCACGCGCTGGACGCGGTGCACGCCACTCTCCCATTTGAGGCGGGAGAACGCACCCCGGCCGCGCACCTCGAAGATGATCTCCTTGAAGCCGCCGATTCCGGTCTGGCTGCGGCTCAGCACGTTCGATTCCCAACCCCGAGCATCGGCATAGTGCATGTACATCCGATAGAGATCGGCCGCGAACAACGCCGCCTCCCCACCACCTGTTCCAGCACGGATCTCGACGATGACGTTGCGAACGTCACGCGGGTCCGCCGGAATCAGCAGCTCCTTCAGTTGATCCTCGCAGGCAGCCTGGCGGGCCGAAAGCGCCTCGATTTCCTCATCGATGAGCCCGGTCATCTCCGGGCTGTTGCCCTCCTCGCGCATGGCCTTGATGGCCTCGAGCTCGCCCGATACTGCGCGGTAGGACCGAAAGGTCGCAACGAGCGGCTCCAACTCCGCACGCTCCTGCCCTATCTGGCGCAGGCGGTCGGGATCCGTGGCCACCGTCGGGTCCGCCAGGCTGTTCAGCAGCTCCTCGTACCGCGTCTCAACTCGCTCTAGTTCACCCAAAGGCAACATTTGGAAATCACCTTCTTGCTGCGCCCCCCTGCGTTAGTCACGCGAATTATAGCACTTGAACCGCGGACCGTCCGTTGTTACTGGGCGACACGCTGCGTAGGAGGAAGTAGCTTCGCTCGCCACCCTTGCGCTATGATTACCGGCGAATCACATCCAGGGGACATCAACAGGGGTGAACGGGTCAGCGCGAAATGGCTGATTTGCTGGCGGGCATGCCGGTTCCATTGCAGCGGGTCGTTACGTTCGTCGTCGCGCTGTTCCCGCTCGTGCTCGCGCACGAGTTCGGGCACTTCGTGCTGGCGAAGCTCAACGGCGTCAGGGTGGACGAGTTCGGCATCGGTTTCCCCCCCCGGCTGTTCCGGTTGACCACCATCGGCGGGACCGAGTACACGGTGAACCTGCTGCCCCTCGGCGGGTTTGTGCGCCTTGCCGGTGAGGACGACCCCGACGTACCGGGCGCGTTTGCCGGCCGCAGTAAGCGCGCGCGCGCCGTCATACTCCTGGCCGGTCCTCTCGCCAACTTGCTGATCGCCGCCGCCATCTTCGGTGGCTCCGCCGTCGCGGGTCCCGTGCCCGAAGCGCTGCCCGGCGTCGCCGGCGTGAGCGTGGCGGACGTGACCGACGACGGACCCGCCGATTCCGCCGGAGTCCAGGTCTGGGACATCATCGTGGCCGCCGATGGCCAGCTTCTCTCCGCCCCGGAGATCGAGCGACAACCGCAGGCGGGAGAGACGGCGGCCATCATCGCTCTCCAGCATATCACGGACGCGGCCACCGGCCGGCCGATGACGCTGAGGGTGCTGCGCGGTATCCGGCGCGTGCAGTTGACAAGCCTGCCTGAGATGCTGGAAACACGGGATTCGACCGTTCCGGGTGTGGCGGGGGCGGAAGTTGTCAACGCCCCGCCCGGGGGCAAGCTGCAGCCGGGCGACGTCCTCGTTCCGACGACGTCCGATTCGCTGCCAGTGGCCCTTGCCGGGATCGAAGTGCTCGACCTCACCGTGACGCCGGAGCTGAATCCGGTATACGGAGTCGGGCAGATAGACGTCACGATCACGTCGCCCGTGGCGCCGGTCCGGCTTGGGTTCGTAGGAGCAGTATGGCACGGTGTGAAGGTGACCCGACTCTGGACCCAGACGATGGTATCCGCGCTGGTGCAGATGATATTGGGCGAACGACGCGCGGACTTGAAAGGCCCGCTGGGCATCTCCGATCTCACCCGTGAGGCCGGCGGGCAGGGCCTGACGGTTTTTTTGGGCATCATGGCGCTTCTCTCGATTAACCTCGGTATCATCAACCTGCTTCCAATCCCCGCATTGGACGGTGGGCGACTGCTGTTCATCGCCGCCGAGGCCATTCGCGGCCGTCGGGTGGAGCCGGCCCGGGAGGCAGTCGTGCATCTGATCGGCTTCGCCCTGGTGATCGGCCTGATGGTCGTCTTGACCGTCGCCGAGGCGTACTCGGAGCTGAACGGCGGCGTCCCATGAGCGAACCTGCTCAATTTCCGAGCCGAGGGTTCGAACGGGCGCTGCGTCGTTTGGCAGATCCCGAGACCGGGCGCGACCCACGTCTCATCCGCCTTTTGTCAGCGCCAACACCCAACGACTTGGCCTGCTGGTGCCGGCTGTGGCCGGCGATCGACCCCGATCAGCGCCGGTGGATCGCGCGCTGCCTGCTGGAGACCGCCGAGGTGACCTTTGAGGTGGACTTCGAGGCGCTCTTCGTCCGGCTCCTCCACGACGAGGATCCCGAGATCCGGATTGCCGCCATCGATGGGCTGTGGGAGGTGGAGGAGCCGCTCCTCATAGACACTTTTGTGGATCTTCTGCGGCGGGACGGAGATGCACGTGTTCGCGCTCATGCCGCGGCAGCCCTCGGGACCTACGTGCGCCTCGGCGAGTTAGGGGAGATCGGCGGCAGGCAGGCGGGATTTGCCTTGGACGTGCTGGTGGAAGCGGCCACCGACGACAGCGAGGAGGTGGACGTGCGCCGGCGGGCAACGGAGTCGGCCGGCTTCGGCGACCGGCCCGAGGTGAGGGTCCTGATACGAGACGCTCTGGCGTCGCACGAGCGCCCCCTGCGCGCCGGTGCACTTCGGGCGATGGGCCGTTCGGCCGATGCTAGTTGGGGCCCGTCGGTTTTGGAGAGGCTGGACGACCGCTCTCCGGAGTTGCGGTTCGAGGCGGTCCGGGCGGCCGGCGAGCTCCTCCTCGCGAACGCCGTGCCGATGCTTTTGACAATGGCCGTAGCACATATCCAGGTGTCTCAACTCAAGACACTCATGGTGTTGGATGTACTGGATGAACAGCATGTGCTGGTGTTTGAATGCCTCAGTCCGTTCGTCGAGTACGTCCCAAAGCGAAATTACCGATTTATAACCCAACTGCCAAG
>CAYYVH010000391.1:0-3722 GCA_964475075.1 uncultured Anaerolineales bacterium
TGGCTCACACAACCTAGAGGCCTCTGATGAGATGGACGTTGCCGCGGTGGCGGACGGGGAGCGCGTGATCAGAGGTGGCTTGATGCAGCACATCGAGAGGCCCGGCGTCCACTCCGGCGACAGCGCCATGGTGCTCCCGCCGTTCCGTGTCAGCGCCTATCATCTGTCCGTCATCGCCGACTACACGGAGCAGATCGGACTGGCGCTGGGCGTGAAGGGCCTGATGAACATCCAGTTCGCCATCAGGGACGACATCGTCTACGTGCTGGAGGCGAACCCCCGCGCCAGCCGCACCGTGCCCTTCGTGTCCAAGGCCACCGGCGTGCCCCTGGCCCGCATCGCGGCCGAGGTCGCCGCGGGGCGGACGCTGGCCCAGATCGGGCTGACGGAGACGCCGCGCGTGGACGGCTTCTTCGTCAAGGAGTCCGTGCTGCCCTTCGACAAGCTGCCCGGCACACCGGTCGAGCTGGGCCCGGAGATGCGGTCCACCGGCGAGGTGATGGGTCATGCCGGCAACTTCGGCCACGCCTTCGCCAAGGCCGAGCTGGCCGCCGATCAGCCGCTGCCGAATTCGGGCACGGTGCTCATCACGGTGAACGACTTCGACAAGGCCGCCGTGGGCAAGATCGCGCGCGATCTACACCGGATGGGCTTCGAGCTGATGGCCACCGCCGGCACCGCCAGCTGGCTGGACATGCTCGAGCTGCCCGTGGCACCGGTCAACAAGGTCTCGGAGGGCTCGCCTCACGTCGTCGACGCGATTGCCGGCGGGGACGTGGCGTTGGTGATCTCCACCCCCCTCGGCCAGACCGCCTACGCGGACGGCATGGCCATCCGCACCGCGGCCGTGCGCCACCGAGTGCCACTACTGACAACGCTGTCGGCCGCCTCGGCGTCCGTTGCCGGCATCCGCGCGCTGCGCGACCGCGAGCTCAAGGTGCGCGGCATCCAGGAGCACTACCGGATCCAGGCGATGCGGTGGGGACGGGGTGGGGGATCCCAGTACCGGTCGGCCTCGAGCCGTTGAAGCAGCCTCACGCGGACATGATGGCCACTGAAACGGGTGGGACGCGCGCGGGCATGAGCGCGGTTGATCTGCCCGTCGGCGTCTTCGACAGTGGAGTAGGCGGGCTTTCGGTGTGGCGGGAGATCGTGCGCCGGCTGCCCCACGAGGACACACTGTACTTCGCCGATTCGGCCCACTGTCCGTACGGTTCCCGGCCGGTGGCGGAAGTCCGCCAGCTAGCCGAGTCGGCATCGTCGTTTCTCATGGACCAAGGCTGTAAAGCCCTGGTGGTAGCCTGCAATACCGCCTCGGCCGCCGCGCTACAGCACCTGCGCGCCACCTTCGACATTCCGATCGTGGGCATGGTGCCAGCCGTCAAGCCGGCAGCGGAGCGGACTCTCGCCGGCCGGGTGGGCGTTCTGGCGACCGGCGTCACGCTGCAGGGCGAGTTACTCCGCGAGGTGAACCAGCGCTTCACCGCCGATGTCGCCCTGCGCTCGGTGATGTGCCCTGGCCTGGTGGAGCTGATCGAGGAAGGCCGGGCCGAGACGCCGGAGACGGAAGCCATGCTCCGCCGCTGCCTGGAACCCTTGCTGGATGCCGGCATCGACGCGCTGGTGCTGGGCTGCACTCACTATCCGTTCCTGACACCCACCATCCGCCGCATAGCGGGGCCGAAGGTGATCCTGCTGGACTCCAGCCCGGCCATAGCGCGCCAGACGGAGCGCGTGCTGACGAACGAAGGCCTCCTGGCGTCGCGGACGCGCCCCGCTCGGCACATGTTTTTCACCAGCGGCGAGCCGGCTGGCCTGACTGCTTTCCTGCAGCAGGCGCTGGGACTGACGTCGCCGGTGGTGCACTTCGTCCCCGACCAGGATCGCCGCAGTGCACCTTGACACTCTATGCCACTACCGGAGGAAACCATGATAGTCCCCGAGACCATTGCCGACCGCCTGCTGGTCGAGTGTCTGGGCCGGCCGCAGGCCCACGAAGCGCTGGGCTGGTTGTGCGACCACGTCGGCGGCCGAACCAGCGGCGCCGGGACGGGTGAGCGAGCCGAGGAGTGGGCCCACGAGCTGTTCACGCGCTGGGGGCTCGACAACGTGCGCTACGAAGCCTTCCCGGTGGCGGTGTGGACGAGGGGCGAGCTGGAGGCGACGGTCACCGCTCCCGTCGGCTGGCCGCTCGTAGCGCTCGCCCACGGCAACTCTCCTAGCTCGGCCGACGTGTCGGCAGGGGTCGTGGACGTGGGGCATGGGGAGCGAGGGGACTTCGAGCGCCGCGCGTCCGACGTGCGCGGCGCCGTCGCCCTGTGCGACGAGGGCGCGACACCCGGCCAGCGCGTGTTGCACCGCACGGAGAAACTGAAGCTGGCCGTCGAGCACGGTGCCGCGGGGCTCATGATCCTGAGCTCCGCCTCGGGCCTCCTGCCGCGGACGGGCAGCTGCCACCGGGGCGAGGCACCCATTCCCAGCCTGGGCATCTCACAGGAGGACGGCCAGCGGCTGCGGCGGATGATCAGAGATGGTGCGACGCCGGAGGTCCACATCCGGATGACCAACACCTTGACCAGCGGCACGGCGCGCAACGTGCTCGCCGAGTTGGCGGGGCGCGAGCGGCCGGACGAGGTGGTGCTCGCCGGGGCGCACCTGGACTCGTGGGACGTGGCCCAGGGCGCGACGGACAACGGGTTGGGCAGCGCCATAGTCCTGGAGATGGCTCGCGCGCTGGCCGCCCTCGGCGAAAAGCCCCGCCGCACGGTGCGCTTCGCCCTGTGGGCGGCCGAGGAAGTGGGCCTGCACGGCTCGAAGGACTACGCCCAGTGCCACGAGGCGGCGCTGGGTGACCACGTGGCGGTGATGAACTTCGACATGACCGGCGCCCCCTACGGCTACTGGACGCCGGGACACAGAGAGCCGCCACCCCTCCTGCGTGACCTGAGCCGCCAGGTCGCCCCGCTCGGCATCCGGGGTGAGTTCAACCACGTGGCGAGCCTCCACAGCGACCACCAGCCCTTCATGCTGGCCGGCGTGCCCATCGTCGGCCTCCTGGCCGAGTTGGTGGAGGAGGGGCGGCACTACTACCACTCCGTCGGCGACACGTTCGAAAAAGTGTCGCTGCCCGACCTCTGCCGGGCGGCCGCCGTCGGCGCCCACACGATGTGGGCCCTGGCCGACGCAGCCGACCGTCCCCTCCCCCATCTGGGCCCCGCGGAAGTGCGGGCGATGATCGATACGGCCAGGCTGTACGACGCGCTCGTTGCCGAGGGATACGACGGGCCGGCGATGCACGTGGAGGCGACCTAGAGGGCTTGCGCAGCGGTAGCTACTACGCACTCAAGAACCGGGTCTGTTGCGCATCGGCAACGAACGCCCGGCGGCTGAAGCCGCGGGCTGCACTTAAGAAAGCCCACTTAAGTGGGCTGTTTTAGTCCGCTTTAGCGTATCTCCTCAACAACGTGGGGCGCGAGGCATAGGTGCGTGGTGCGGGCCACGTGACAATCGGGCCGGGATGGTGTATAACCGGACCCCATTCCAACGGTGATGAACAGGACCGCACTCGTGCTCGAGGACCTAGACCTCAACCAGATCAATGACCCGCGCGCCCGCGAGAGCGTGGTTGGCCTGCTGAACGTCGTGGAGGATCTGGCGGGCGAGAACCGCTGGCTGCGGGATGAGAACCAGCGGCTGCGGGACGAGATCAACCGGCTCAAGGG
>CAYYVH010000392.1:0-1627 GCA_964475075.1 uncultured Anaerolineales bacterium
ATCCCCACTTTGAACTCCAGGAGCCGCCCCGATGGGGATAGGACATACAGGCTGGGTTCTGGCACAACATCCGAGTATGGGCGTTATGTGAAATCCCTATGGGAAGCCCCGTGGTGGGCTGATGTTATAGAGCGAGTGTAACGACGTCGGACTGCCAACACGCAGCCGGCAACTGGCGGCTAGTCGGCAGCTGCGCCGTGTCCGATCGGGCGACGCTGACAGAGTTGTGGGCCATCACCGAGACGCTGGGCATTGTCTCGGGCCTGGCGGTAAGTGACCCGTACGCCTACGTGATAGCCGACGGGGCGTTGCACATTCTTGACCTCTCGGACCCTCTGGCGCCTGTGGAGCGTGCCGTACACACCGAGACGCTACAAACGGTGCGCGGCATCCACGTCGCCGGCACGTCGGTATATATCGTCGATGCGACCATAGCAGGGTCAGATGTGCTCACGCCCACACTGCGCGTCATCGACGTGAGCAATCCCTCGTCCCCCGTTGAGACAGGCATCTACACCGCCACCCTGCAATCGCCGGCCGATGTGTTTGTGTCGGATGGATACGCTTACGTGGCCGACCAGGAGGCTGGCCTGCGGGTCATCGACGCACGCGATCCCAACGCTATTGCGGAGGTAGGCGGCCTGGCCATGCCTGGATCGCCCCAACGCGTTGCCGTGCAAGGCGACCTTGCTTTCGTGGCCGAAGCCCGGCGCTGGCAAGAGGGTGCCTGGCACGGTGGTGGTCTGCGGGTCATCGGCATCGCCGACCCTGCTCAGCCAGCCGAGGTGGGCTATCTGCCGGTGGCGGACGTGCGCGATCTCGCCGTATCCGGGTCAATTGTCTATCTGGCCGCCGACGAGGGCGGACTTCGAGTGATTGATGTCTCGAATCCTGCCGGGCCGACGGAGATCGCCTGGGTGGACACCTTGCTTCACGACCGGCGTATCGCCCTTCCCGCCCTGACACAGTCGGAATGTAGCGCCCAGGTAGTTGTGCAAAACCTGGGTTCCATCCCCTCCAAGTTTGCCCTGTTGCTGTGGGGCGAGCCAACAGCCTGTCCACCTCAGGCAGCCCCGCCGAGTGCAGTGATGACCAGCGAGAGCGTTCGTCCCGGCTACAGCTATGGTTTCGACATTCCGCAAGAAACTCGCTCTGCCATCGCCTACTCCTTTTCGATGGAGGACACGGACGGCGATGGTACGCCTGACGCCGATGAAGCTGTTGAGCGCTTCGCACGGACGATCGTGGAGGCACAGAATTTCGACGCCTGGCGTCGAGAAGAGTTCCATCTCCGGAAGGCCGGCAGTACCACCGGCGGCGAACCCCTGGGCTCGCCCATAGCTGCCACGGTCAAACGAACGTGCCCGGTCATGAACGCGCCTGCGGCAGGAGACTACACTGGCGTCCCTGACTCTGCGCATGGAGAGTCGGACACTAATCAGCAATACACCTACGCCGTGCCTGTGGTTTGGGCCGACTTCTATGGCCTGTCTACTCGGCTGCATATCCTGAATGCAGGTGTTGAATGCACATCCGTAGACCTGTCGTTCTACCCAACAGTCGCTGATGGCGAGTGTGCGCAACCGTTGACTGACCAGATTGGGGCGTTGGCTCCGGCAGAAAGCTT
>CAYYVH010000392.1:1727-3707 GCA_964475075.1 uncultured Anaerolineales bacterium
GGTAAACCAGGTTGCGTGGGACGGCCCTGCACAGACAGTAATGTTGGAAGCGGCAAGTCTTGAGGTGATACCCCACCAGACGATGGACCCTCTTCGTGTTCCACTGAACCCAGAAAGACCTTTATCGGCAACCCCCATTCTCTGGCATGGCTGGATGGGGTCGTTTGTCTCTGATGTACAAGCAAGACTCGTGGTCCAGAATCAAACCCGTGAGGCTGGCGGAATGCAAGTCCAGGTAGACCTCTATCCACCTGGCGGCACCCCGGCAACGTGCAACTTCGAGCTCACGACTGAGAAGACTATTACACTGAACCTGCTGGAGTACCTGCGCCACTACACTGAGTCGGTTGGGGCGGTGATCAGGAGTGAGGAGAGCAGCCACTCCGATGCGGCGGCAATAACAGCCAGCGTTCAACGATGGTATGGACCTCTCGATTGTGGCGGGATCATGTGCGATGCCCCAGGAGACCGGGCTGTGGCCTACACCGCTCAACCACTATTGACCAACTATCAGGCTCCGGTCGGCGCTCTGGACTGTCTGGCACCCTACCTGGGCGTGGCGCCGGAGCGGATCGCTGCGGATGAGATTGCTGGGCGGGCGGAGACTATCACGCGCACGCTCACCATCACTAACGCCAACTACTTCGGCCCCGAGTTGGCATGGGAAGCGGAGTCGAATGCAGAGTGGGTGACAGTCGAACCGATCACCGGTACGACGCCGGCCACGGTTACAGTGACGCTGAACATGTCCGGCCTGCCGATCGGGCCTCATACGGCGAGTGTTACCGTCAGGTCAACAACGCCAGGCACTCGCGACAGTCCTCAGCCGGTGCCGATCGAAGCAGCCATCCGCGACGTGTCGTATTTGCCTTTGGTCTCGAGAGGTCGCTAATTGCAAGAGTCAGAGATCCTGCGACTGAGCTCCCTTTTACAGAGAAACAAGGTGAGCTCACGATCTCGCCTGGCCCTGATAGCAGGCATCTTTCTGTTGCTGGCTGCTTCATGTGGGCCGGTCGGAGTCAGTGCTCAGCGGATGGCGCAGCAGAGCGGGAGGCCGATGGTCCGCCTCATGTCACTGGCTGCACCTACCGCTACACCGACTCCTGCCCCGCCGCCGGACCGGCATGTGATCTTCCAGCGCCCATCCGCCGAAGCGCTGCACCGGACAGCTCAGGTGATCCACGTCCCCGGCGACTATCCTACCATTGCCCAGGCACTGGCCGTCGCCCAGGCCGGAGACACGGTCCAGGTGGCCGCCGGCACCTATCCGGAGAGCGGTCTGGGGATTCCCCCGGGTGTGCGCCTGATCGGCGCCGGCTGGCAGAGCACCGTCATCGACGGCAACGGCGCCGATGCGGTGATCTACCCCAGCCCCGATAGCCTGGTGCAAGGGTTCACCATCGGGGGCAGCGGCCCCGACTACTTCGACACCGCCATCTGGGTGAACCAGGGTGCTGTCACCGTGCGCCAGAATCGCATCACCGGCAACTCGGCCGGCCTGTGGGCCTGGTGCTTCGATCCTGACACCTGTGCCATTCACGTCACCTTCGAGGGCAACATCGTAGATGGCAATAGCTCCAATGGGATCAATAGCAACGAGTATCCAGTCTTCGAGGTGCGAAACAACACGGTGGTGGGTAACGGAGGCGCCGGCATCGTGCTGAACAACGCAGCCAGCCTGGCGGAGAATAACATCGTTGTGGCCAATGCCTCCGACGGGCTGGTGAACTACGCCGGGGCCACGGTGCGCTACAACGACGTCTGGGGTAACGGGCAGGACTACGTAGGTGGTGGCCCCGGAGAAGGCGGGTTCTCCATGGACCCGATGTTGCGCAACATGGCGGGTGGCGACTACCGGCTCCACGCCGGCTCCCCCGCCGTGGGCCACCGCCCGCCGGCCGGGGCGGACATGGGGCGCGTCGCCTTTACGCCGGGGGGGGGTCCCACCACCCGCGTCGGGGGCAGCGTGAGTGGACGTAG
>CAYYVH010000393.1:0-3704 GCA_964475075.1 uncultured Anaerolineales bacterium
CCCCAAGGATACTGCGTTCCCGGGGAGCTGGCCTTCTCATGTTATCTATCCTTCATGTCGCCGGATCAGCGAGCCACAGGCTGGTGGATCCTGGGGCTGGCTCTACTCCGTGTCAGATGGGCGGTGGCGCCCGTGCCCGGCTGCTGCCGGACATGCTGCGAAGCTGCGAGCAACAGGGCGGCGTGGTTAGCTTGCACAGCATCAGGGCAATCGCCCCTGCCTGCCGCTCGAGACCGCATGCAGGAGGCGCACCGGCGATGACCGTACCATCTCTCGTTGCAGCAACGTCCTTGTAGACGACCTTCCATGATCTGATTCCTGACGTGTGAAAGCGAGCCCAGAGAACCACATGTCTCTAGCGAGCTGCCATTCGAGGTGTCGGGGACTGTTGCCCAGCCTAGCTTTCTGTAGCGCTATCGGGACGCTCCTTGTGGTTCTACTCGGACGCACGGCGACCTCTGCGGGAGTATCCCTCCCTGGCACACTCGATCAGGGGACCTGGCTTTCGCTCCGCGGCGGGTTCCATCATCTTGAAGATCTGACCTTCGCACCCAACGGCCAACCATGGGCGTGCGGGACGGGAGTAGTAACGGACACCGGCACTGGCTGGCGTGTGACGGAGTGGATCCCCGGCCGGTTCTGCGTTGCCATTGAGATGGACGGTCCCTCTTCTGGCTGGGTTTTGACACGGAAGGAGTACGACATTACCAGCCCGGGGCCCCACCTTGGCGCCATCCACCGCCTACGAGGAGGGCGGGTCACATCGGTTGTCGACACTCCCGAGGTAGAGTGGCTAGATCTCGCACAGACATCTGCGTCGGACATGTGGGCGACCGGGCGCCGCTGGGAAGAGCAGGAGCCGGTCTTCTACCACTTCGATGGTCACGGGTGGCACGACCGCACTCCGGAAGGAGGGCCATGGGATCTTCTAGAGGCGACCATCAAGGCGGTCGACATGCTTAGCCCGGACCTCGGCTTCGCTGTTAGCTCTGTCGGCGCGGTCTGGAGGTGGGATGGCGTTGCTTGGCAGCCTTGGAACCAGATCCCGGACCTGATAGCTCAGGCGGAGGACATCTTTGCCGTCGGAGATAACAGCCTGTGGATTGTGGGCGGTTCTTATTCGGACCGGAGTCGGTACATAGCCCACCTCGACGATCAAGAGTGGGAGGTCAAGCAGGAGCAGGGCGGCATGCTGTACTCCATCGCCATGGCTTCGCCCAATCACGGCTGGATAGTGGGGGAGAACGGGGAGATGCTGGTCCTGGAGGATGGTGACACTCGCTCGCTTGGAGCGTCGATGCCGACATTCGGCGCTCTGTCTGCGGTGGAGGTCGCTCCCGACGGAGAACGAGCACTGGCTGTCGCTGACTCCAGCGGGCAGGTCGTCGAGCTGTCCGTCGGGGGCTACCAGTATGCCCACGGGGGCTGCTTCATCGGCCGGAGCCCCATCGCGGCAGCGGCTGCCGACGGGCATGGCGGAGCATGGACGGGGGGAGGCCGCTGCGTACCTGATACTTGCTGGCCCGTGGCACCAATCACGACAACCACCGTCGCGCCGTTGATCTGGCATTGGAGCGTCGCAGGCAACAGCGTGGAGGAACAACTGCCAGAACTGGAAGGGAATGTGTCGGGGCTCTCGCTCCGAACGGCGGACGACGTATGGGCTGTGGGAGGAGTCGGGGCAAGCACGTCATCGAATGACACGGCCTCGGGCTTCGTTCTTCGGCGTGAGGAGGGGGAGTGGCGTCAGATAGGCGAGCTGGCAGAAGTCTCGCTTCGGCGGCTTTCGCACGGCGCTGACCAAACAGGCTGGGCGATAGGAAACAAGGGCTACAACGACCTCTATGAAGAGGCCCAGGTTGTCGAGATCGACGAGGACAACTGGCAAGTGAGGCTCAGCCTCGGCGTGGGCACGCGCCTTTCGACCGTGAAGGCCAACTCCGCGGATGACGTGTGGGTCGCCGGTGCACGCTACGAGAAGGCCTCTGCGGATGCGCCCGTACGGTCGCAGGCCGTACTCAGGCACTTCGATGGCCAGGATTGGCTGTACGAGTCCATACCCGCCAAGAGAGTCACCGCACTGGATGTGTTGCCTAGCGGCCGTGGCTGGGCCGGCGGGTCGACGGATGACGGATGGGCGCTGTTCGAGCGGCTGGACGGTCAGTGGGTCACTAGGCAGCAGGTGAGCGCAAGCATACGGTCGCTCCGGCTACTCGGAGCGGGCGACGGGTACGCGGGAACTGGACAGGGGCAGATCCTGCGGTTGGCAGACGGTCGTTGGCAGGCCGACTGGACAGAGCCGAACCGCTTCACAAACTTCGAGATGGGCATCTATGACTTCGCGGTGCTTCGATGGGGCGCAGCCGGCCCGGTCGTACTCGCGGCAGGGCACCCCGAGACGCTCATCGTAAGGCTGCCGCCCGGCGAGGCGTTGCTGCCCGAACACCTGCACCTGCCTGCACTCTATCGCTCGCGGTGACCGTCGAGAGGACAACCCCTGGTGCTAGGGCGCTGCGTCGCCCTACGACGTTTATGGTAGGCTGACCCCGCCCCGCAAGCACAGCCCGATGTGCGCTGCCGGCAGGTTCACGCCAAGACGCCGACGAGGTGCATGGATCGCCATGCTCTGCCAGCCCGTTACCGCCAATCAAGAGGCTGGCAGATGGGCAGGTAGAGGCCGAACTCGAACGCGGCGAGCGGCCGCGGAATTCCGTTGGGAGCCGTGCCGCCGTCGCCAAGCTGACCGTAGCTGTTCCCGCCCCAGCAATAGATGGCGCCGTCATCCAGCACGGCGCAGGTGTGGCCTTCGTAGTAGTCGCCGACCGGACGGCTCAGGGTTGCAGCCGCCCGCTGCGGGAGTTCCCCCTGTGCGGGGGCGAATTCCTCGTGCCCGGCGACCACCGAGGCGGTGAGGGCCACAACACGGGCGGGGATCCCGACCACGTCCACCGGCAGCGGGTGGCGCGAGTCGCGATAGTAATCGTCAACTCCGCCCGTGCCTAGTTGCCCGGCCAGGTTGCTCCCCCAGCATTTTACCCGGTGGCTCGCCAGAATGGCGCACGTGTGCCCGCCGCCGGCCGCGATGGTCGTGGCCGGCTCGCCCAGGCCCACTACATCCACCGGTGTGCTCCGTTCCTGAAAGGTGCGGTCGCCGTTGCCGAGCTGGCCGTACCCATTATCCCCCCAGCACCTCACGGTCTCGTCCGCGAGCACCGCGCAAGTGTGATAGGCGCCGCCGGCGATGGCCTTGATGCCGCCGCCGAGTCCCGGCACGGTTACGGGCACCTCCGACACATCACGGTCAAAGGGGTCAACCCCCAATTGACCGAAGTTGTTGTAGCCCCAGCACTTGACACCGGTGTGCATCACGGCGCAGGTGTGCAGGCCGCCCGCGGCGATCGCCACCACTCCGCCATCGAGGCCCGGCACGTCCAGAGGTGTCGCTTGAGCTTCATCATCCTCTTCGGGCAGAGGGAACCCCCAGCATTTGACGCCGCCGTTGGTCATCTGGGCACAGGTGTGGAGGTAGCCAGCGCTCACCGCGACCACCCCGCTCCCCAACCCCACGACCGGACCCGGCGATGGGCGGAAGTTGGGACTCGTGCCTTCGTACCCGCTCGTGCCGTCGCCTAGCTGGCCGTACAAATTAGCACCCCAGCAGAAGAGACCGCCGTCGGCCGTAACGGCGCACTGATGGAACCCGC
>CAYYVH010000394.1:0-3678 GCA_964475075.1 uncultured Anaerolineales bacterium
GCGGGCGCAGGGTTGCACCGCCGGGGGAATCCGCCGGCATCGGGGTCACGTTGCCCCGGATGGTGATGGTGCGGGTGGGGTTGTCGGGATCACTGGTGCGGACCGGGATCGTCTGCTCGAAGGCGCCGGTGGGCAGGTGCCCGGTGTTGAGCGTGACGGTGTAAACGCCCATGTCGCCGGGGGGCAGACTGCTGACCGGCGGTCCTTCGACGGTCAGGCTGATGGCGCTGCCCAGGTGGGTGAGCAGGTCCATGTAGCCCACGCTGGCCAGGGCGAACTGCCGCTGCAACAGCGTCCCCTGCTGCGCCGTGCTGAAATCCCACACCTCGTCGGCCGTCCGCATGGCAAAGGCCGGCCTGGGGTCGTCTTGGAAGCTGGAGAGTGGCCGGGCGGCGCTGTCGATGATGTTGTTCTCGCTGTCGGTCCAGAAGGCGATGAGGATATTGTCGCCGTCCGGGTTGAAGTCGGCAGAAAACTCGGCGGTGGACCACTCCGCCGCGAAGACCGTTGGCCCGGCGGGGATGTCCAGGGTGTAGGACTTCTCCAGCACCAGCGTGCCATCGGAGACAAAGTTCAGGTACAGGTGGCCGTCCCTAACGGTCTCGGGGTGGGGATTGTTGACCACCAGGTTGGTGGTGTTGGTCGTGCTCAACGCCCCGGTGGTGACGATCTCAAGCCGCAGCCCCTTCAGCATCTCTCCTGTATGGAGCGCCAGGTTGGCGTCCAGCCCCGGCAGTTCCACCGGGGTGACGAAGCGGTGACTGCCCTGGGGATCGCTGTAGCTGACCACGATCACCGGCGGGATGAAGGGCTCGCTGTTGACAGTGTAGGTGAAGGTGTCCCGAGGCGTGAGGGCCTCCACCGTGAAGCTGGCCCCGGCGGCAATAGTGCCGGTGTTGAAACCCACCTGCAGGCCGTTGGCCACGTCCACAGGCAGGGGTGCGTGATACGCAGCGCCAAGGTCGACGGTACCGTTATTACCCGTGCCGTCGTTCCAACTCACCGACGTGCTGCCCTGGCCAACCACGCCCGGCGTAGCCGCACTGAAGGTGTAGGTGCGGTCGGCGTCGCCGGCGTAATTGCCGCCGGCATACGGCTTGGAAGTGCTGCTGCCCCAATTGGTTGTATAGTCTTCGGGCAAAATGATCAAGCTTCCCACGGCCACGTGGCGGCCGGGCCGCACCCGGCCGTTGCCGCCCACGGTGTTGTTGCCGATGGTGGTGGTGTCATCCGGCGAATACATCACGGCATCGATGCCATAGGCGTCGAAGGTACCGGTGTTTTCCACGGCCAGGGTCACGGTCACAAGGTTGCCCTCACGCACGGCCACGTAGCCGGCCAGCACCTCCGGCTGGGGATGGATCTCCGGCCGCAGGTGGCCATCTGTGCAATAATCTCGATCGGGATATTCCGGTGGCCTGCGCTCCGGGTGATTCAGCGGCAGAGCGCAGTAGTAGCGAAACTCCGCCCGGTCGTTGTAGCCGTCCCGGTCCGAGTCGCGGTTGAAGCGGAAGAGCAGGCCTGAGCCGGCCTGGGCCGACAGGTCCTTGAGGGGCGTGTCGCCGGCATCTGGCTGGGTCAGGTAGACGTTCCACCAGGCGATGTCGGACAGGAAGTGCTCGTTCCATGCCGGCGGGTTGATACCGTCGAACTCCGGCGTCCACAGGCTATTGAGGTAGCCGTCTACGTCGTAGCCGGCGGGGAAGTAGCGGGTCAGCACGTCCTGCACGCTCTCCACACCCCAGGTCGGGATGACGTACATATCCACCAACTCGTCGCCGTCCTCTACGCCGTCTTCGATGAAGACGGTGACGCCGCCGTTGACCGCGTCGGTATAGAACAGCTCATCGGCGCCATAGCTGAAGCTCTCCACCTTGACCGTCAGCCGCTCGCCCAGGTCGATGCGCTTCATCTCCTCCAGGCTCAGGGGAATCTTGGTTGAGGCGAAGGTGCGGCTGCTGCCCACGCCGGGTGGGGTGTTGGGACCGACCGGGAAGAGATTCTCCAGCTTGCCGTCGGGGAACTGCTTCCAGGCCGGGTAGGAGATGGTGGGCGTGGTGTCGTCGCCGAGGTAGATGTTGAAGACCAGGCCGGATACCTCGCGGGCGTACTCCGTTCCCGTGTTTTTGACCGTGTAGCGGAAGGTCAGGTCGGCAGCGTGGCTGGAGTCCACGGCCCAGGCCGTCTCCCAGTTCTGGCCACTGGTGAAGGCTTCGCCTTCGCTGATGGTGTGCTCCTCATAGACTTCGTGAGTGGTGGTCTGCGCCCCGCCCCATGAGCGCCCATTGGTGCGGGTCTCGGTGAAACGGGGTTGGGAGATGGCATAGCTGATGTCCTGAAGGCCATTGGCAAGCAGTGCGCCTTGTTGGTTGATGGCATACCGAACCCCATCCAGCGAGTTCACGATCCCTTGGCTGTCAAGATTCTGATTCAATGTGATGTACGCATAGTTCTCTTGAGAATAGTCAAAATAGTCCGGATTATACGAATAATCATTGTAGTTCGAAGTACTGTAGTAGTTATTTTGCACACTATCAGGTGACTTGCTTGATGAAGTGAGATCTGACCAACCTTCGCCAATTAACGCTCCCCCCACTGCAGCGGACCCGGCAACGAGAGGCACGCATGGCACCGATGCTCCTCCGACCGTGACAGCAGTAACTCCGACACAAGCTGCTGCAGTTCCAGCTGCCAGCCCTAGGCCAGCGACCATCTGAACACCACCCCAGGCGCGACACTTAAATGATCCCGCCGGCTCACATGCCCGTACGGCGCTTAGGGCCAAGGTAGCTCCTGCGAGTGGACGTTCGACGGACTCTGACACCTCCTCCCACTCATTCCACGTCCGCGTGTCGGCGATGCTGGTGCTCTCGCCCCGGGTGACGCTGGTCTCGTAGGAGTGGCTGGCCTGGGTCATCTGCCCCTCGGAAGTCGTGATGGTGGTCACGCGCTCCACGGTCCACGTCTTCCCCGTCTCGGGATCGGGCACCACAGAAACCTCCGGCACCGGGAAGGCGGCCACGAAGAGATTGTCGCCGGGCGGCAACACCCAGTTGGGCATGGTGGCCTTGATGAAGTTCCAGTACTCGATGGCCGGGTAGCTGCCGTAGCCGCAGTTGGTGGGCGCGCCGGGGCAGTAGGTCACGCCGAACAACTCCTGGCCGTCGTCGAACTTGTCGTTGTCCGTGCTCTCAGATGGCACTCGTGAACCGATCACGTTGGTTTCCGCAAGATCAGGTATCGAATCGTGATCGGCGTCGAGCAGACAGGTAGGTGTCTCGCCCGGTGCTATCGTGTCCACAAATGGAGGCCAGGCGCGGAACGGAGGGCCGTAGCCCCAGCGCACGTTGCGGGGCTGAGTGAAGTCCAGGAGTGCAGCCACTTCCCGGCCATCGGTGTAGCCCTGGGCATCGCCATCGCTGTTGGGGTTGAGCGGGTCGGTGCACCACCACAGCTCCTCGGTGTTGGTGAGCCCATCACCGTCGTCGTCCACGCTAGTGAGGGCGGCCAGGCCGGCCTTGAGCTCGGGGGTCAGAGCCGCGGATGATCGAAAAGACACGGATCGGGTATCGCTGCTATCCGCGTCTTTCTGCTGATCCGTGGCTATTTCTGCCAGCAACCGACGCACGCCGGCCACCAACCACGGCTTCTCCGCCGCATGGGCCATCACCAGCGCAT
>CAYYVH010000395.1:0-3655 GCA_964475075.1 uncultured Anaerolineales bacterium
AGTTCAGCCACGCCGTGGATGAACCGTGGAGGAATCTCTGCCGAACTGTACTAGCCCAACGTGCGCGCTTGCGTGCCACCGACGCCCTGGTGATTTGTCAGGGCGCTCTTGTTATCCCGTCGACACGCGGCGGAAGCCATACGCAAGGAGGCCAACGATGCGAATGAGCCGTCTATTCGGTCAGACGCTGCGCCGTGCTCCCGCAGATGTCGAGGTCGCCAGCCACCAGCTGCTCGTGCGGGCCGGGTTCATCCGGCAGCTGGCAGCCGGCGTCTTCACCGCCTTGCCACTCGCCCGCCGGTCGCTGGATCGCATCGAGCTCATCCTGCGCGAGGAGATGGCGGCCATCGGCGCGCAGGAGATGACGATGCCGGTCATCCATCCGGCGGAGCTATGGCAGGAGACTGGGCGCTGGTACGAGATCGGGGCCGAGATGGGCCGCTTCAAGGACCGTACCGGCCGCGACATGGTGCTGGCGATGACGCATGAGGAGGTGGTGGCCGATCTGGTGCGGCACGAGATCCGCTCGTACCGCCAGCTGCCGGCGCTCCTCTATCACATTCAGACGAAGTGGCGCGATGACCCACGCCCGCGCGCCGGGCTGATCCGCGTGCGCGAGTTCACGATGCTCGACAGCTACAGCCTGGACCTCGACGAGGACGGGCTCGACCAGCAGTACCGGGCACACTTCGAGGCCTATCAGCGCATCTTCCACCGTTGCGGCCTGCCGGTCGCCGCCGTCGAAGCCGACACGGGGGTGATGGGCGGCAGCGCCTCGCACGAGTTCATGGTCCTCACCACCGTCGGCGAGGACACGCTTGTCCTGTGCGACACCTGCGGCTACACCACCAACCGCCAGGTGGCGAAGTTCGGCCGCCCCGATCCCAAGTCGGAGAATCCTCTGCCGCTCGAGAAGGTCGCCACACCGGGTGCTAGCACGATCGCCGGCTTGGCCGAGTTCCTGGGAATCGAAGAGTCGCAGACAGCCAAGGCTTTCGTCGTCGTAGCCACGGTGCGCGAGAACGGCGCCGATGTGGAGCGGTTGGTCCTGGCCATCGTCCGCGGCGACATGGAGGTCAACGAGACCAAGCTGGCCAACACCGTGAGGGCACGCGAACTGCGGCCGGCGCAGGATGATGAGATCCGCGCAGTAGGGGCCGTGCGCGGGGCCGGGGAGCAACGCTACCGTCAGGTCCTGTGGGCCGAGGTGCACCACGACGAGCAGGGGCTCGTGTGGCCGATCAGCGTGGCGCCCTTCGACGTCCACCTGGTTGCGCTGCGCGGTGCGACTGAAGAGGCCGAGGTTATCTACACCCAACTCCAGGGCGGGGGGATCGACGTGCTCCACGACGATCGGGACGAGCGGCCGGGCGTGAAGTTCAACGACGCCGACCTGATCGGCGTCCCGATTCGCCTGACGCTGGGCAAGCGGTCGCTCGCGCAGGGCGGGGCCGAGATGAAGCTGCGCCGTGAGGCGGACAGCGCCCTCGTGCCGCTAGACAGTGCCGTGGAGATGGTGAAAGCCGCGATTGCAGACCTGTGGTCTGAGCTGACTTGAGACGGACCGTCTGCCTCGCCGTCCATTGCGGCAGCTGCCACAACACGACCTGCCACCCATCGAGCGATGCCCGATTCGAGCCATTTGAAAACTCCCCGGAAGTGGGTTAGATTATAGAGCGTTCAGCGTGATGAGGAGGATTCGCACATGGCCGGTACTCAGATTGGTGAGGTGACACACTTCTTCGGCAAGATCAGTGTCGCCGTCCTTGGCCTTTCGGACAAGCTCCACGTGGGCGACACCGTCCACATGCTCGGCCATTCGACGGACTTCCGCCAGGAGGTCAAGTCGATGCAGATCGAACATGAGGCCGTCGACGAAGCTGGGCCGGGACAGGAGGTGGCAATCAAGGTCGACCAGCGCGTGCACGCGCACGACAAGGTTTTCAAACTCACGGGCGATGAGGCAGACGCCAGCGACTGAGTCAGCCGGCGCTTGACGCGCCAGCCTATTCGCCGGCCTGCGGCTCTGCGTCCTCGCCCTGCTCCTGGTCCGACCCGCGCTGCCACAGGGCCATAATGACCGCCCCACAGGCGCTCAGGCCCGCGGCGACCAGCATCAACCAACCGGCCACGGGCACGAACAGCAGGGCCTCCAAGGCCAGGCCGCCGACGAACACCTGCCCCGCGGAGAATGCCGGGCGCTCCCACAGCGCCAGCACACGGCTGCCCGTAGCGCCGGCAAGAGTGCCGAACCCGGCGACGGCCAGGAAGAGCAGCACCAGGAGCAGCACCAGCGCGATGCCCGCAAGAAGGTCTCCTGGGCGACTTCCCGCGCCACTTCGCGATCCCCCCACAATCCGATTGGTGATGCCGAAGACGGGTTGCTGGTGGCGGCAAACCAGTTCGCCGAAAGCCTCCCTGTGGCCAGCGAGTGCTCGGAGATCAAGGAGGAGGCGGCTGAGTCGATGGGGGCACGCAGCTTCCGGGTGTCGGCGACTGGGCCTCGACGCGCACCTCGCGCGAGCCGGCCGACTCGAGGAGCATCCGCACCGTCAGCTCGGCACGCGCGTTCGCTTCCTCGAGAATGCCGCCCTCGCACGCGCCGCGCAGTATTCTGTCCAGCGCATACCGCTCGGCCCGGCTCTGCAGATCCGGATCGACCGGGCCCAGCAGGCTGCGTTGAATATCGTAAACGTAGGACCGCTCGACGTCGATCTTTTTGTCCAGTATCTCCGGCGGCGGCAGTCGAACCGTGACCCGGTTCTCGCCCACGTCGACGGACTGCACGTCCAACGCCGCCAAGTCTACGCCAGCCCGCACCTGACCGTGAGCCACGTAGAGCAGTCTCGTCTGCCCGATGACCAGCTCGCCCAGCGTCCGGTCCTGGCTCTCGGTAACCACCGTCTCCATCGTGAACAAGGCCGTCGCCAGCTCGCTGGCGCCCTGCAGCTGGCGCAGCACAACGGCCTGCGTGAAAAGGACGGGCGTCGGCTGAGAGCGCCCAAACAGATCCCCGAAGTTGTCCAGGGCCTGCCGTCCACTCCGGTACGCCGTCACCATCGCAAGCGTCAGAGCCAGTAGCACGACGGCTAGGCTGACAAGCAGCGCAGCAAGCCCCCAGCGGAGCGGGTTGGTGGTGGGTCGACCAGCCTCAACTGCCCCCGGCGCCGGCTCGGGCAACACGGCGGGTGGGTCGTCGGAGGTCGGTCGCGATGGTGCGGCAGTGTTCATGTTGCGATTCCTCTACGCGACGATCGAGTATCCCCCATCCACGATGATCACCTGGCCCACGATCATGGCCGCTTCGTCGCCTCCGGCCCGAACAAGCTCGTATGCCCAAGGTCATCGGAAGTCGCCAGGGCGATGGCAACGCGCTCGCCTGGGGTCAGCTCAGCCAGCTCCAGCTCGGTGCCGCGCCCGGCCCACACGACCTGACGGTAGCGTTGCTCCCCGGCCCCGCGCACGGCCACCCAATAACCTGCCACGTTCGGGTCGTCAATTGCCTCCCAGCTCACCCGCAGGACACCGGTGCTGTCGCCCGGGGCATCCAGCTGTGGAGCCTGCTCCGGCGCCTCCGGCGCCAAAGCCAAGTTGGCTACGAGCACCAGGTTCAACCTCACTACTGCGGCGTGGTAGTCCGCATAGCGGCGGTCGG
>CAYYVH010000396.1:0-3645 GCA_964475075.1 uncultured Anaerolineales bacterium
CTCATCCACGGAGCCGCGCCCCCTCCGGATCGAAGTGGGCGTGGTGCTCCATGACCCGGGCCGGAGCCAACCGGCCGTTGGACAGCAGAACCATCACCACGTTTCCCGGTGCCGACAGCTCGGTGGCGACCAGGCCCAGACAGATCGA
Organism: uncultured Anaerolineales bacterium; assembly: GCA_964475075.1. Taxonomy (GTDB): domain Bacteria; phylum Chloroflexota; class Anaerolineae; order Epilineales; family Epilineaceae; genus CAYYVH01. The sequence goes on from CAYYVH010000396.1 coordinate 149, forward strand.
GCGTTCCAGGGACGGCGACATTCGGCTCGACGTGATGCGTCCCTTGATCGATCCATCTCCGTCAATGATCTGGTTGGCCTCGGTCGGTACCAGCTGCGGGTCGATCGGCTGCAGCGCCACCAAGCGGATGTAGTCGTCCCTCTCCGTCTGCCAGACGAGCTCAGGCTTTCCGGCAAAGTCCGACTTGTCGAGTTTGATGGCCCATTCCAGGCCTGCGCTGAATCCCTGGGTGAGGCCGTCGGTGTCCTGTCCGACGATGAGGTGGCCTTTCTCCAAGCGCATTATTCGCTGCGCCTCCACCCCGAATGGAGCCACTCCGAGGTCGCGGCCTGCGCCGAGCAACGTCTCCCACACATAGAGGCCGAAGCCCGCCGGTATGTGCAGCTCGTAGGACAGCTCGCCGGTGAACCCGATTCTCCACAGGATGCAGTCGGGAACTCCGGCCACGGTCCCGAGCCGGACGTTCATGTATGGGAACGCATCGGGATCGAGGTCGATGTCGTCGATCAGCCTCGCCAAGAGTTCACGCGAGCGGGGACCGGCGACATTGATGGACGCCAGACCGTCGGTAATGGCCGTCATCTTCACGTCCGAATCGGTGAACTCGGTCTGCAGCCACTCGTCGAGCCAGTTCCAGACGCGGCCGGCGCCCCCCGACGTTGTAGTCATCAGATAGCGATCCTCAGAGAGGCGTCCGGTCACACCGTCGTCGAAGACGACGCCGTCTTCGGCACACATGACTCCGTAGCGAACCCGACCGATGTCGAGTTTCGACCATCGGTTCGTGTACACGAATTCAAGAAACCCGGGTACGTCGGTTCCTCGCAGGTCGACCTTGCCCAGTGGGCTGACGTCGATGATCCCGACTTTGCTGCGAACGTTCCGCACTTCCTGGGCGGGGTCGCCATAGCGATCCGGGCGAATCCACTGTCCGGCGACCAGCGGCACGGCCCCGTTGGTCTCGTGCCAGGGTTGCATGGCGGAATGGCGGACCGGCTGGTGGTTGCGTCCGGCGAGGGCACCGAGCGTGACTGGTGTATGGGGTGGGCGCCAGGTCGTAGTCCCGGTGTCGGCAATAGTGCGCTGCGTGGCCTCGGCGAGGATCGCCACCGCGTTGACCGTTTCCAGCTTGCCCTGGGCGGGCCCCATCGTGACGGTCGTGTACCGCTTGAGGAGTTCGATCGAGTCGTAACCCTCGGCGGCCGCGGAGAACAGATCCTTGGACGAGATGTCCTCCGACATGTCCACGAAGCCGTGGGTGGTGGAGCGGAACAACTCGGGGTGCTCGGCTGCAGGAAGCGGCGGCACCGTGCCGGGCAGATAGTCGGCGGGGGCGGGTACCGGTGCCCCCGGAGTTGCCTTCTGCCACCGTGCTCTGACCACTGCGGCGCGCCGGCCGGCTTCGGTCCCGACAGCTTTGCCGTGGGCCACGAGCTCTTCGGTCGTGCCGTCCCCGAGGATGCCTCCCGTCGCCAGAACGTTATCCGGCAGGCTCTGCGGCAGAAACCTCGCCGAACGCGGCTCGTATGCCGGCCGGTCGCCTGCCATGTTCAACAGGGACGTCGGGGTGGTCCAGCCGGTGGCCGTTACCAGCAAGTCGGCACTGATTCTCCGCCCGTCGGCCAGGTCGATTCCGCTGACGCCCTTCCTGCCGAGAGCCCGGACGACGTTGTGTCCCTTCCTGGCATCCACCATGGCAACTACGTCCACCCCGGCGTCGGCAAGGTCGGCTGCGGCGGCATCTCCCGAGGAGTTTGCAGTGAAGATCACGGCCCGGTCGCCGGGCTTGACGGCATACAGGTTGATGAGCCGGCGCACGGCGCCCGACAGCATCACACCCGGCAGGTCGTTGCCGGCGAACACGTATGGCCGTTCGATCTGACCGGCCGCGACCACAAGGCTCTTGGCGCGTGCCATGACCAGCCGCCCCTCGATTCCCTCCAGCCCGTATTGCGCGACCCCCACCCAGTTGTGGTCGTAACGGCCGGTAACCACTGAGTCGGTCAGCACCTCGATGTTGGTGTGGCCGGCGACGGCCGTCCGCAGGTCCTCGAGTGTGGTGAGAGCGTCCGATCCCGACCAGCGGAGGTGGCCGCCCAATTCGGGCTCCTCTTCCACCAGAAGCACATCTACCCCTACGTCCGCGGCCGCGATGGCGGCTGCCATTCCCGCCGGCCCTCCACCGGCAACCAGCACGTCGGGATGGGCGTAGCGGTGGTCGAAGTGGCTGGGATCGGTCCGGGCCGATACAGTGCCGCCCGCGGAGAACCGCCGCAGTACTTTCTGATACCAAGGCCACAGACGCTGCGGCCGCATGAACGTCTTGTAGTAGAAGCCGGGAGAGAGGAACTTTCCCACCGTTCCCGTGGCGGCCTTGATATCGAACGAGACCGATGGCCAGGCATTCTGCGCTCCGACCTCCATGCCTTCTACAAGCCTCCTGTGGGCTGCTCTCACGTTGGGCTCGTTTCCTACCTGGACCAACGCATTGGGATCGTGATAGTCCGCCGTGAGCAATCCTCGCCGCCGGTGGTACTTGAAGCTGCGGGACAGCACGCGGATCCCGTCTGCGGCGAGGGCGGACGCGATGGTGTCTCCGGGGTGCCCAGGGTGGCTCTTCCCGTTCCAGTTGAAGCGCAGCGACCGGGAGCGATCGATAACCTCTCCGGGGCGCGGCGAGAGCCGGTAGCTGCTCATCTCCAGGAACCGGCCACGTCTTCAACACCGCGAATCTCGTTGGTGATGGTGTTGCGCTCCATGAGGAGAAAGCGCCGACACCCTGAGGAGTGAAACCAGCGTTCTTGCTGCCAACCGGCGACGTTCCGCTTGTCGTACAGGTAACGGCGCCACGACTGGGCATCGGAGTCGACGGGAGGGCGAGACGTCGTCTCACCGTAGAAGGTGAACTCGGAGCTGTTACGCGGCCCGCAGTAGGGGCACATGATCACCAACATCGCTCAGTGCCCAACTGCCGCCGCTCCCTTTTCGGCGGTGAGGTTTCCCTCTACGAAGCGCTGCAGTCCGAAGGGGGCGATGATGTCTGGTATCGAATCGTCGGCGATGGCCGCTGCAACCGATTCGCCGGCCACCGGAGCGGCCTTGAACCCGTAAGTACCCCAGCCGACGTCGACGTAGAACCCGGTGACGGGTGTGGGGCCGATGATCGGACTGAAGTCGGGAGTCATGTCGCACAGGCCGGCCCACTGCCGCAGCATGCGAAGCTTGCTCAGCGACGGCATCAGCTCCAGAACGTGTCCTGCGAGCCCCGACGCGAAGTCCAGGGAACCGCGAGCGGAGTAGGACGTGAAGGGGTCAACGCTGGCGCCGAATACCAGCTCTCCGCGTGCCGTTTGGCTGACATAGACGTGGAGGCTGCCGGAGACGACCACCGGATGCAGGAATGGCTTCACCGGCTCGGTGACAGCCGCTTTCAGCCGGCGGGGCGGGGTGGGGACGGGCGCCCCCCCCATCGTCCCCACGAGGGCGGCCTCCCCCCC